>CAZORN010000058.1:0-16256 GCA_964581935.1 uncultured Victivallales bacterium | reverse complement strand
GGAGGCCAGCGGCGTGAAGTTATTGATGACCGCGTTCCTGATGCCGAGATCATAAAAGAAAATCTTGAACCCTTTCTTGATTTCATTACGCAAGTTGCAGCTGTATGCTCCAAGCGGAAAAACAATATAGCACTTTTCCAGCAGATCGATGTAGCGTGCGATGGTCTTGCCGTCGGTTCCGATTAAACCGGCAAGCTCGCTGCAATTCACTTCCGAGCCGATTTGCATGGCGAGCGCCCGGATAAGCTTGTCGAGAATGCTGGTACGCCGGAGACCGTCCAATGCATAGATATCCTTAAACAGATAGCTCCCGGCCAGTTCACTCAACCGCTGTGGTTCGTCGCCGGGATGCGCGACGACGTCCGGGTAACAACCGAAAAGCATACGCTTCTCGCGTTCCTGTTTTTCCTCGAAGAAACCGTGTTCGACGCACAGTTCGCCAAAAGAAAAAGGAAGCAGCCGATATTCAAACTTTCGTCCGGTCAGGGGTTCGGCTGCGCGGTTCATCAATTCAAAGGCGGAAGACCCGGAAACGATCGGTTGGACATCAGGCAATTCATCCGTAACCAGTTTCAAGGAAAGCCCGATATTATCGATGCGTTGCGCCTCGTCCAGCACCAATACTTTACGATTGCCGAGCAAACGCCTCCAACCGGCGGTCGTAATCTGGACAAGCGTATTTCGCGTATCGGGATTATCGCCATTCATCCAAAGCACGTCATCGCCGTATTCCGTGGTCAGATGTTTGAGCAAAGTCGTTTTGCCGCACTGGCGCGGGCCGTAGAGGACCAATGCCTTTCCGGTAAAAAGACGGCGCTTCAGTTCAGTCTCCAAAGTCCTGTGCATATATTTCATACTCGTCACCATACTCGATGTTTGAATATCTGAAAACCTAAAATACATCAGGATTTCCGGTTTTCAAGTTTAAAATCAAAAACAATCAATTTGAATTCAGCATGGACCGGACTCATTCGAATTGAGCATATCAACGCCTGATCCTGAAAAACTTTCCTGATTTATCTGTATTATGCTCACCTTCAATCACTTCCCGTGAATGGCACGATTTCTCAGTCTGCCGCAAGACCAGAGACCTTGCGGACGCAATATGCTTGAACCGGCCATAATTTCTATTCCTTTTGAGTATTCCGGGGTGTAAGCCGCTAATTATAGATGAAAGCCCGGCTATTGCAAACGGGAGAACGAAAAAAATCGGGATAAAAAGAGATTTTCTTGTTTCACCTTCTTGCATTTTTCCGGATTCAGATTATAATATGTTACGTAACATAAGCAGGAGCCTTCATGAAGAAAGATCAACCGTCGATGCTTCATATCGCCAAAATGGCGAACGTGTCGAGCATGACCGTCAGCCGGGTATTGAACAATTCCGGGGCGGTGGCGGAGCCTACCCGCCAGCGGGTTTTGCGGATTGCGGAGGAACTCAATTACGATCATTATCCGAACGCGCTGTCGAGGATTCTGCGCGGGGAGCGTTCGAACAGCGTCGGAATCCTGATGAGCTTTGCCCGCCCGTGGCTGGCGGGGGACGTCATATCCCGGATCGACCGGAAATTGTTCAACACCGATTACATCAGCTACATCGTCGATACTTATTCCGATCCGGTGGTGGTGCTGCGGGCCCTGGAAACACTGGCGGAACGCCGGGCCGACGGGGTGATTTATCTCGCTTATACGCCGAAAGAAATAAACGGCGAAATCGAAAAACTGCTGTCCCGAATCCGCCATGCCGTAATCATTACGCATCAGGCGCTGGAGGTTCCGTTCGATCAGGTTATCTGCGGGTGGGACCCCGGAGTCCGGCAGGTGGTGGAATATTTCGTCCGCAGCGGATGCCGGCGCCCGGTTTTGCTGCAGGAGAGTCCGATCTTATCCTGCCGGCGGCTGTTCGAACAGTCTTGCCGCGATTGCGGTCTTGAATCCTGGCAGGTCATCACTCTGCCGCCCGCCGTGAACGACGATGAGGCTTTCCGGGCATTTCTGGAACGGGAATTCGGCGGCGGGTTTCCGGGGGACGCCGTTTTCTGCAGCAATGAGCATTTCCAGGCGCCCGTGGAATTCCTGCGGAATCACCGGCTGGACATTCCGCTGGTGGCGGTTATGGATGACTTTCTGATCGGGCTGTTGCGTCCAGATTTTCCGATTCTGCGCCGGCGTGAACCGGAATCCGGCGTAATGGCGGTGGAATTGCTGCTGCGGCAGATCGGAAAAACGAATCGGGTTCCATGCCGGGAGGTGCTTCCGATGGAGTTCGTCGTCGATCCGGCGGAACTTCCCGGAAAAATAATAAAAACGAAAATCGGAGATGAAAAATGATCAGGAAGAAGAATTTCACGTTGATAGAGCTTCTGGTGGTGATTACGATCGTTGCCATCCTGGCGGCGCTGTTGCTGCCGGCTCTCGCCAAAGCCAGGGAAAAAGGCATCCGGATTAAATGCATGGGGAACATCAGGGCATGCGGCATGGCGCTGGCTTCTTACGCCGCCGACTGCAAAGACCGGTTGCCGACGCAGCGGTATTCGGCCAGCCGGGGGGCCACGGACTGGGGTTACGGGGTGGTCCAGACGAATGTCGATTTCGTCCCGAATTACCTGGCGCAGTGGAAGCTGATGGATTGTCCGGCCAATTTGTCCATCGCCGCGCCTTACAACCTGACCGGGCGCTGCACGACCGACCTCTGCTACATGGGGGGAATGACGCCCGCCTATTATTATCTGCCTTCCGAGCGCATCACCGACAAAAGCCCCTCCCGCCGGGCTCTGGTCGGCGATCGCACCTATCATCGTTTCGACGCACCCACTTCCGTTTCCAACCACCGCGACGGCGCCAACTGGCTGATGCTGGACGGACACGGCAAATGGTTTGCTTATCCGGATCTCGGTTATTATAACGCAAGTTATAAAAGCCAGATTTATTATACCATTTATCCGTTGCCCGACGCCCTGTAAGCGCCGGGATGCGGATAAAGAACGGAACAATTTTAACCACAAGGAGTTTGAGCAATGTTCGGGAAATGGCTGTTGTTGTTGGCGGTAAGTGCGCCGCTGTTGGGGGATGGAGGCGAGTGGGCGTTGCGCGAGGCCGAAGTGCTGCTCCCCGCCGATAAAAACATCATTCACCTCGTGGCCGCGGAAGAACTGGCAAAACACCTCCGGTTGATCGGCGGACATTCCGGTAAAGTGGCGCGGAAAGCAGAAAGGGGGAGCAAAAACCTGAAATTTATCATTGGCGCTCCGCCGCCGGAGAAAACGGTTCCCTTGAAGAAACTGGAAGCCCGGTACGCAGTACGGGGCGATACGGTTTACATTTGGGGAGATGATTCCAAACTGAAGCCGGATGTCGAGATGGCAACGATTTTTTCACGGGCGGTCCGTTGCGGGACCCTGTCCGGTGTTTATGCTTTCCTGGAGGAAAAGTTGGAATGCCGCTGGCTACGCCCCGGAGATTCCGGGATTGCCTGCCCGTCCCGGCTTGTCGTAAGCCTTCCGGAACAGGAAGATTACGCCTGGAATCCATCGTTCGAAATGGTTTCCGTACGCGGTTACTGGTGGAGCGACGCGGAACAGATGAACCTTTACGCTCCCGAAAAACTGCGCAGTTCCCCAGAGGAAATCGCAAAGCATAAGTTCGACAATTCCCTCTGGCTGTGCCGTATGCGGCACGGAACCCGGACCGTTATCCGTTACGGGCACGCCTTCACCCAATGGTGGGAGCTCTATGGCAAGGAGCATCCGGAGTATTTCGGCATGAATCCGTACGGCACCCGGATTCCGGCGAAAGGATTTGAAAAAACCGTGAAACTATGTGTTTCCAATCCCGCCGTTGTTGACCGGATCATTGCCGAATGGGAAAAAGCGGGCAAACCGGAATATTGGAACATCTGCCCCAACGACGGAACCCCGGGTTTTTGCTTCTGTCCGAACTGCCTGGCGCTGGACACCAGGACCGAACAGGAGAATTTCTACGATCACCTGACTGACCGGTACTTGAACTTCTGGAACCGGATCGTGGAAAAAGCCGTTAAGTTGCGTCCCGACGTCAAGTTGGTTACGTATGTGTATTCCTATTACCGGCATCTGCCGAGGCGCGAGAAAATCGCTTATCCTGATAATATGCTGCTGGGCATCGTCCCGGCTCTGTTCGAGGACAATGAGGCCATGTTGCAAGGCTGGCGTGAAGTCGGAATGAAACATGTGTTCATTCGCCCGAACGACCTTTGTACTTACAATGCATTTTTCCGCGGCATGGAAAAACGCATTTACGACAAGTTCCAGCAGTCGCGGCAGTTTGAGCTTTTCGGCACGGATTATGACGGCGGCCTTGGCGCAAGGACGATCGACCTGGAATATTACATCGCCTCGCGCATGGTGGCTTTTCCCGATAAATCATTCGAGGAGCTGGAAAATGAATATTATGCCACGTTCGGCGCAGCCGCGCCGGAGGTCAGGGAATTCTATCTGTTCCAGCGCCGTATCGGAGAACGCAACCTGGCCGGAGTCAAGGAGCACCTGAAGCAAACCAAACAGGATTTACTCGATGACGGCGAAATCGGCCGGGTCATATTGGGCGGCGGCAGGGGATACAGCAGGGCCGAAATGGAGGAAGCGGCCGCCATCCTGAAAAAAGGACTGGGTAAGAACCTGAGCGAAGCGGAGCGTTTCCGCCTGGAGGAATTGTCGATTATCCAGGAACATGCCTCGCTGACGCTGGCATTCATCAGCGAAGCGCTGGCTTTCCAGAACGGCAAGCCCAATGAATTGGAATCGGTTTCCCGGAAATTGACGGATTACCGGATTCAATACCGCGACCGTATCGGCTGGAAATGGGGGGAACTCTATAACCGGGAAGAAAAACGGTTCTGGGCATCGGTCAAGTGGTATCAGAACGAAGTGTTGAAATCGAAGACCGATTTCGAACAGCCGGACATGCTGTTTCGCAGTTCCTTCGATTTGCCGTCCATGGAAGGATGGCAGGCGCGTGAGCGTTTTGTCGAGATCACCGGACAGACGGCTTCATTCGATAAATTCAGCATCAAAATGGCGGCGGATGCCGCGCCGGGCGTCGGAATTTTCAGGAATCAGGTGGCGGTGGTTCCCGGACAGCGTTATCACGTGAGCTGCGACGCGAAAATAGACGAGGGCGTCGATCATGTACGGCTGAAAGTGGCCGGCGGCGGCAAAACCCTGACGAACCTGATCCTGAAAAGACAGGGCGGAAACTGGGATGCCGCCGGAACCGCGTTCACGGTTCCGGACGGTGTGGACAGCATCATCCTGTACGTACTGGTCGGTCCCGGAGAAAAAGGCAGGTTTGCCTATGTTGACAATATCGTCCTCCGCAAAGCAAACGGTGAGGCTCAACCTTGACGGAGGAGCAGCCGGGCGGAGCCATTTTCGATTGAGGCATTTGTCCGGTAGGTGTATCCCCACGTATAACATGGAAATGGTGCCATTCATGGCAACCATTTATCCATAAGGATGATACAACTAAATTATGAAACTTCCAGTTTCTTCGGGCGACCGGGGCGAATCGCCATTCGGCCGCTTTCCTGCATCAATTTTGTCTGGAATACTTCGTCCCCCAGACAGAAACATTCGTACCGGCTGCTGAAAAGTTCGCTTTCCTCCTCCGGAAACAGTTTCAAACACTCTTGGAAATTGAGATGAATTTACCGCTGTTTTCTTTGGTTGTCAAAGAGTCGTTTGTATCGTAATTGTAAACGGTTATACCATCAGCACTTGAATCCCCGGTTGTCAACTGCTCGTTGGCGTTATAAACGTAATTAATCATTTGCGCAAGTCCGAGGGAAAAACGGGATGCCCGTCATGCGTTCCGGAAAAAGCGCTTCAGCGGGATTCCAGTTCCAGCAGACGCTGTTTCATGTTCAGGCCGCCGCCGTATCCGCCCAGAGAACCGTCCGCCGCGATGACCCGGTGGCACGGGATGAAAACGGCGATCGGATTCCGGTGGTTGGCCTGTCCGACGGCGCGGAACGCTTTCGGACTTCCGACGCGTTCCGCGACTTCTTTGTAGGAGGCTGTTTTTCCGTAAGGGATGCGGAGAAGTTCCTCCCACACTTTCCGCAGGAAGGGAGTTCCGGACGGTTCAAGCGGAAGATCGAAATCCTTGCGTTTGCCGTCGGCATATTCCTGCAGCTGGCGGAACGCCTCCTTGAGAAGGGGCGTTTCCGTTTCGACGGTCGGGGACGCGGTGTCCGGATGCGAGCCCGGAAGGTAGAGCCGGACGACGGCTTTTCCGTTTTCTTCGATTCCGATCCGACCGAGAGGCGTGTTCCTGAAAATCCGGTGGTTCATGGGAGTCTCTCCTTATTTCGAGTTGTCCTCTTTGCAGTTTTCTGATATTCGGATTTTTTTAGGAAGTCGTTTTTCTGGAAACATCCGAACAGCCCGATTTCCAGACTTATTTCCCCGGAATAACACTTTATACGTCTGCCCGGAAAAAACAAACCGGAAAAGGCTTTTTTCGGAAAATTTCGGAGTAACTCGTTTTCTTCATATTATCACCGAAGAGGTGTGCCGTTTTGTCTCTTTTTTTTCATGTGTCCTCATGGAATTAATTCTAGATTCAATCATGTTTCACCATGGACAAGGAAGCTTTTCCGTGCTATATTATCCGGTTGTTCTGAAAAAATGAAGAAGAAGTCAGAAAGAGGTCTTCAAAAAACAAGATGGGCGCTTATTTTCTGGGAATCGACGTCGGATCCACTACGTTCAAGGCGGTCCTGATGGATGCCGACGGTGAAGTTCGGAATACCTGCTATACGCGGACGCGGCCGGTGGATTCCGAACGCAGTCTGAGTTGTAACGGACGTTGCGGAGAGTGCGGACACTGCAATCAGGGCGCGCTGAAAAAGACCGTTCTGGACTTTCTGACCGAATCCGGCGTTTCCAGGAAGGATATTCAATGTTCCGTGGTGACCGGCAGCCAGATCGTGGAGGACACCCGCAAATATCTCCCCTACGATTTTCAGGTCAGCGAAGTCTCCGCGCACGTCGCCGGCGCCCTCCATTATTATCCCGACTGCCGCGCCATTCTCGATGTGGGCGGACAGGACAGCAAGGCGATGATCTATAACGACGCCATGGAGATGTGGAATTCCCGGATGAGCGGCATCTGCGCCGCGGGCACGGGCGCTTTTCTCGACAGCGTGGCCTTGAAGCTCAATATCCCTGTCGAAGAGATGGCCGACAAGGTGGACTATGATTCCGAACTGGAGTTCTCCAGCGTCTGCGCCGTCCTCAGCGCCACTTCCATCAATAAGTTCAAGAACCGCTATCCCATCGGACAGATCATCGCCGGCGCCTGCCGGGCTCAGGCGCGGACCATCATCTCCGGCGTGGGCGAACTGCTTTTCAGCTATAAGGGCGACATCGTTTTTCAGGGCGGCGTGGCTTCCAACCGCGCGGTGGCGCATTATCTCCGGGAAGTCACTTCCAACAATATCCTGATCCCGAAACATCACCGTGTCATGGGCGCGCTCGGCGCGGCATGCCTTGCGCGTCAATACGCCGGAATCCGGGGCAACCTGGCCCAGAAAAAAGTCGATTACGTCACGGACATCCCCCTGAAATCCGTCGCCATGCGCGCAAACTCCACCCGGAAGGAATTCTTCTCCAGAAACTCCAAGGCACCCACCGTCTGGCGCAACCTCTTCTTCCCCACGGAGATACTGAACGCTCTCGGCGTGAAGATGCTGACGCTCGAAACCTATGCCGCTCTTTTCGCACGGAATTCCAGACGCACCAAGAAGATGCTGGATGTGGCCGCCTACAAAGGCTTTTCCGCTGAAACCTGTTCCTTCCTCCGGGTGCTGGAAGGAACGACCCTGACGCCGCCCGATTTCGCGGTTTCCACGTCCCAGCCCTGTCAGCAGGGAGAACGGATCTTCCGGGATCTCGCGCGTCAATATGATTTCACAGACCGTTTCTATTCGCTTCATACGCCCATCAGCCTCAACGACGACAACGCCGTCGAGACCATCGCCGACGGTTTGGAAAAATCCGTGAAACTCATGGAAAAGGCGCTGGGCATGAAGATGGATCCGGGCCGCCTTTCCGAGGCCTGCCACCTTTCCAACCTTGCCGCCGAAGCCTCCAAGAAATGCAACCTCCTCCGCTGGCAGAGCCCTCCGCTCATCCGCGGTTCCGAGGGCGTTTACAACGCGATTCTTTTCTCGCAACTCTGGGGCAAACAGGAACTTGTCGACATCCAGACGCAGTTTTACAACGAGCTTCTCGAACGCCGGGAAATCATGGAGAAACGCTGTTCCATCTGGGACACACATCGGATCCTCTGGCTTCACCTTCCGCCGTTCTACGACACCAAGATCCTTGATTTCGTGGAGGACACCTGCAACGCTCCGATCGTTTTCGAGGAGGTCAACTTCGTGGACTGGATCGACCTCGATCCGGACAACCCGTATCTCTCTCTGGCGCGGAAACTTCTCACGGTCGGTTATCTCGACCCGAAGCTCCGGATCGACTACATCAGCGCCAACGCCGCGCAGGCGAAGCTGACCGGCTGCATCCTCTACAACCACGGTTTCGGACGGTGTTCCCTTTCCGACAGCTGTTTCACGAAGCATCTCCGCGAAGAACTCAAAAAGGTGAACCTGCCGCTCCTCGTGCTGGACGGCGACTGCATGGACCAGACCATCGACCCGTGCAGCACCTTCACCAAGGTCGCGGCCTTCACGGAAGCCTTGAACAGTAAAAAATACGGCAATATTTTCGGTCCCACTTTATAATCTTGACAACAACGGAGTTCCCCATGTTGAAGAAAAACGCAGAATCCAGGCTGGAAGTCAGAAACAGTGTCCGCGGCGGAAACGGCGACGCCGCTTTTTACCACATCTTCAGCAAAGGAGCCGAGCTGAACCCGAATACGAGACTCTGCGCGAAAATCGTTCTCGAACCCGGATGTTCCATCGGATATCACGTCCATGAAAAAGAAGACGAAATCTATTACGTCCTTTCCGGCGTCGCCGAATGCAACGACAACGGGAACGTCATCACCCTTCAGCCCGGCGACAGCACTCTCACCCGCAGCGGAGAAGGTCACTCCATCGTCTGCAAGGGACCCGGAAAACTGGAAGTCCTCGCCGTGATTGTCGCTTATTCCTGATTTTTTTCAGGAAACGGGATGTTTTTTTTCAAAAGCGGACTATATTTCACACAATCGGGATATTGCTGGAAACTCAATCAATGCTCAGGAGGATATGGAGAATGAAATTTTTCGGAAGCATAGCTTGCGCGCTGCTCGCGGGGATCTTTATGTCGGGATGTTTTACCGAACAGCCGGAACCTGTCGAGAAAAAACTGACGGATGCCAGAATCGAACTGGTCAACAACGAAGAGTTTTCTCTGGATCTGCTTTCCGTAAATACCAAGATCGACGATTCCGGACTTCTGACGGTGGATGTCGCCGTGGCTTTGAGCAATACTCCCGCCTGGCCCTGGATCTGGGGCGGCGATCCGAAAGTGAACCTCAACTACCGGTTCCTCTGGATCGACGACAAGGGTGTCTCCCATGAAGCGGCAAGACATGTCATTCCTTCCCTTCCCGGGAATATCATCGGCATTCATGGAATCGCTCCCTCCGAATCGGCAGTTTCCTTCAAATTGAAAATTTCCGTGAATGAGGAGGAGGCCAAACCCGCCCCGGAAGCGAAACCCGAAGTGAAAGCGGAAGCTGCAAAGCCCGTAGCCGCGAAGCCTGAAGTGAAAGCGGAAGCTGCAAAGCCCGTAGCCGCGAAGCCTGAATTGAAGCCTGCCGCCGCGCCTGTTGCCGCGAAACCTGCCGCCGTGCCCGCTGTGAAGACGGAAGCCAAGGCGGATCCGTCCAAACCGGCTTCCAAGCCTGTGAAGCTGACGGAATCTTTTGAATGACCGAAGCAAAAAATTAATAGAGAACATAAGGAATATGCAAATGATTGAACTGGACTTCAAAAAAAGCGGCGGACTGATTCCCGCCATCGCGCAGGACTGGAAAACCAATGATGTCCTGATGCTGGCTTATATCAACGAAGAGTCCTGGAACGAGACGCTCAAGAGCGGCAAAGCCACCTACTGGTCCCGTTCCCGCAGCAAACTCTGGAAAAAAGGCGAGGAATCCGGCAATGTCCAGCTCGTCAAGGAAATCCTCATCGACTGCGACGAGGATACCGTCATTTTCAAAGTGGAACAGATCGGCGGCGCGGCCTGCCACGAAGGATACCGCTCCTGCTTCTTCCGGCGTCTGGAAAACGGCGGGCTCACTGTCGTCGGGGAAAGAATTTTTGATCCCAAAGCCGTCTACAAGAAGAAATAAACGAGCGGAGCCGGGATCATCATGTCTTCCCACGGAATGTCTTCCGGCGGTTTGATGTGCTTTCCGTCCCGTCCGGCCGATTGGAACGCATCCACCGGGCTGGGCGCGGGGATCTCCCCGTACCGGCTCGCCGAACTGAACTCTCCGGCGGAAGCTCTTCAGGCGATCCTTTCTCTGGGTGCGTCCGGCGCAAAGCTCCGGGTGATCGGGGGAGGGATGAATTTCGTCGGCTCCGATTCCATATCGGAAGAGACGGTGTATCTGAAACCCGTTCCCGGAACGGGTTTTTCCTTTTTGCGTCATCTTGGAGACGGGCGGATCGAAGCCGGTTCTGCCTGTTCCCTGCGGGAAATCATTTCTTTTGCGCTGGACCATTCGTTGGGCGGCGCGTCCGGCCTGTTCGGCATTCCCGGAACCCTCGGGGGCGCTCTGGCGATGAACGCCGGAGCCATGGGAGTTTCGATCTCCGACTTCGTGGAATCCGTGACGGTCATTCCTCTGGATTCTCCGGCGGAACGCGTAATTCCCGTCTCGGAACTGGATTTCTCCTACCGCAGTTCTCCCCGTTTGCGCGACAGGGTGCTGATTACGGGGGCGGTCCTGAAATTCCGTCCGGCGGACAGGGAACAGGAAAAGCTTCTGCTCCGGGCGGAGTCGGAACGCCGGAGCCGCGCGCCGAAAGGACGGAGCGCGGGCAGCGTGTTCCAGAATCCTCCGGACGTCTCCGCCGGAAAGCTTTTGGAGGAGGCCGGGTGCAAGGGACTTGAACGCGGCGAATTCCGGGTCAGCGGCGAACATGCCAACTGGATTGTCCGGAAACCCGGCGGGGCGGCTGCGCGCGCCTCTGATTTTACCGCGCTCGTCAGGGAAATGAGAAGAAGGGTCATGACGGCCCATTCCATAATATTAACTCCGGAAGTGAGGTTTGCGAATATGTCCGATCATCATGAGTTTCACAAGAAACCGTTGAAAGTTCTGGTTTTGAAAGGCGGCTGCAGCAGCGAACGGGAAGTGTCCCTGGAATCCGGCGCGGCCGTTGCGAACGCGCTGCGCGAAAGCGGTTTCACTGTGGATGAATTCGACGTGAAGGAGCTTGCTCTGTCTCCGGAAATGACAAAGGCCGACATCGTCTGGCCGGTCCTCCACGGCGGGTTCGGGGAAGACGGCCGCATCCAGAAACTGCTCGAAGACGCCGGAATCACCTTTGTCGGCTCCGGTTCCAGAGAGTGCTCCCTGCTGATGGACAAGGTGGCGAGCAAGAAGCTCATGAACGCCCACGGCATCCCGAATGCGAAATACGCGGTGGCGGACCGCTCCTCCCGGGCGATTCCGGCCGGGCTGAAATTCCCGCTGGTGGTCAAGCCGGTTGCGGAAGGTTCCACCTTCGGTCTTTCCGTGGTGGATTCGCCCGCCGAATGGGAAAAAGCTCTGGATCTGGTTTTCCGTTACGGGGAAACGGCTCTGGTGGAAGAGTTTTTCAAAGGCGTGGAAGTGACCCTCGGCATTGTCGCGGGGAAGCCCCTTCCGATGATCGAAATCCGTTACTCTTCAAAGGTTTATGACTATGATGCGAAATATACGCATAAAGTCTGCGAGACGCAGTATCTGTGTCCGGCTCCTTCGATTCCGAAAGAACTGGGCGACAAGCTTGCCGCCGCGTCCCTGAAGTTCTACAACCTTTCCGGAGCCCGCGACATTCTCCGCGTGGACATCCTGGTCGATCCCGCCACCGGCGAATTCTGCATGCTGGAAGGAAATTCCATTCCGGGATGCACGGCCAACAGCCTTGTCCCGAAAGCCGCGAAAGCCATGGGGCTTTCTTTCCCGGAACTCTGCACGATGCTCGTGAAAGAGGCCGCGGCTCGGAAAGACGCCCGCAAGGCTTGATTTTTTTCTTGCGGGAACCGGAACATTCCGTTTTTCCGCTGGACAAATGCGCGTCATCGGTGTATAGTAAAGTTTAGCATTTTGCAACTGAAAGGTTATAAAACGGCAAAAGCATGTGCGGCAGAAAATCCGGAAGGAGGGGGCCGCACCCGGAGGTCCTGTTTTCCGCCGAGGAAGACGGAGGGTGGTTATCAACGGAACGCATCGTTATATTCGGAGATTGAACTATGCCTGAAATTATACTTGATTTTGAAAAGCCCATCGAACAGATGGCGGCCAGGCAGGCAGAGCTGGAAAAGACCTTGAGCAGCAACCCCGAAATTGCGGAAGAATTGCAGAATCTCAAAAAGAAGATCGACGAGACCAAAGCCGCGATCTATTCGAACCTGACCCCCTGGCAGCGCGTTCAGCTTGCGCGCCATCCCAACCGTCCTTATACCCTGGATTACATCGAACGCATCTTCACCGATTTTCTTGAGTTCCACGGCGACCGCCGTTATGCCGACGATCCCGCGATTGTCGGCGGTTTCGCCAAGCTCGACGGACGCCCCGTGATGGTGATCGGAACCCAGAAGGGCCGCAACACCAAGGAAAACGTCTTCCGCAACTTCGGATGTCCGCATCCGGAAGGATACCGCAAGGCGCTGCGCCTCATGAAGCTGGCCGAACTCTCCCGGACGCCTGTCATCACTTTCATTGACACTCCCGGGGCTTTTCCCGGCGTCGCTTCCGAAGAACGCCATATCGGCGAGGCCATCGCCGTCAATCTCCGCGACATGTTCGCCCTGACCGTTCCCGTCATCTGCGTGGTGATCGGGGAAGGCGGCAGCGGCGGCGCCCTCGGAATCGGCGTCGGCAATACCGTCCTCATCATGGAAAACGCCTATTATTCGGTGATTACCCCGGAAGGCTGCGCGGCCATCCTCTGGAAGGATCGCGCCTATTCCGAAAAAGCCGCCGAAGCCCTTCATCTCACAGCGAAGGACCTGAAGTCCCTCGGCCTGGTGGACGGGACCGTTCCGGAACCTCTGGGCGGCGCTCACAAGGATTACGACAAAGCGGCCCAGCTCCTGAAGAAATCCGTGCTTTCCGCACTGGCTTCCCTCTCCGAACAGTCTCCGGACGAATTGAAGAATTCCCGCTACGAGCGGTTCCGGAAGATCAGTTTCTACAATGAACCGAAACCCCCGGATGAAAAGGAAAATGTGAAATGACGGGTGATCTGACTGTCCGGTCCGCGGCGGAAAAGGATGTCGAAAACATACAGGCTCTGTTGAGTGTATATGCTCAGGAGCATCTTCTTCTGGGAAGAACCCGGGAGGATATCCTCGAAAAACTGAAAAATTTCCGTGTGGGCGAACTGGACGGACGCTTCGTCGGATGTCTGGCCCTCCGGAATTTCGGCGATTCCCTCTATGAAGTGCGTTCCCTGGCGGTCCGCAAGGAGTTCAATAATCGCGGGTTCGGTTCCAAACTGGTGCTGGGGGCCATCGAGACTCTCCGGACCAAAGGAATCAAAGCCCGTGTTTTCGCATTGACTTACCGGGCCCATTTCTTCTCCCGACTCGGCTTCAAGGTCGTCGACAAGGAAATGTTCCCGCAAAAAATCTGGAGCGATTGCTCGGTATGTCCGAAGAAAAACAACTGCGACGAGACGGCGGTCCTGCTGGAAATCCTTTGAACCTGAAGGAACATCACCCCCTGATCCCGGAAAATCTGCCCTTTACCCGCAGCGCGGCGGAAGCCGCCCGGATTCGGGACTCCTTCCGTTTCATGCACGGCGACAAGGTGGACCTCTTTGTCTACGGCACCCTGATGAACGACCAGCATGTCCGCCTCCTTCTCAACCGCCGGGTCGAGAGCGAACCCGCCGTACTCCACAACTATATGCGCGTGGTTCCTCCCGGCGCGTTCTACTTCGTCGTCAAGCAGCACGGCGCCACCGCGCAGGGACGCCTCCTGAAGAACCTGGCCCCCGAGGAGATCGCGCGTCTGGACGCCTTCGAGGACGAGGGCAACCTTTATTTCCGTCGCGTCGTGGTCGTCCGCAATCAGGAGAACCGCCGCAGACGCTGCATGACTTATGTCGGCAACATCCCCGCCCTCCAGCGTTCCTTCGGCAAGGAGATCCTTTTCGAGGACCGCTACAGCCTTTACCTCGAGAAGAAGATCGACCAGACCCTCGAGAAGATCGATCCCGACCGTCGTGAAATCACCCGCCGCGCGCTCCGCGAGCTCATGGGCTCCGCCGTGGACTCCCTCATCGAGTCCCATTTCGACGGCAACTACATCTGCAACTACATCATGATCCAGGCCTTCAACGACGCGAAACCGCCTCTCCTGGCCAACGTCCTGACGATCGAAGAGCTGCGCCCTTATGCAGACAACTATATCAAGCTCGCCTGCAAGCACATCATCTTCAATCAGTTCGTGGAGAAGATCCGCCATCATTTCCCCGACGCGGTCCGCCTCTCCAAGAAATATTTCCGCCACGGTCTGGCCGTCCTGCTCGCTTTCCTCTACTACAACCGTCACGGGGACCGGATCGAGATCATGATGAAGGAAAAGTCACTCGACCGGATTGTCCCCGGACGCCTCTACCGCGATTACGCCGTCCTCTGCATTTCCCTGGTCGAGGAAATTTATTCCCGCGATGAAATGCGCGGCATCTGCGATTACGTCGACTCCCACTGGTATTCCACCCCGACGCCCCTCGGCGCCGAACTCGAATTCAGCTATCTGGGTTCCCGTGCGGTGGTCGGCGAACCCGGCGAGGACCCCTATTACGACGGCTTCTTCTGGTTCAACGACTTCGATCTCCAGCGGCGCACCTGGCGCATGGGCGGACATGTCGATTCCCACCGCAGCGCGGTCGCGGGCAATGAACGCCATCGCGGTTTCTTCGAATACGCCTTCGGACGCTTCAACATCGTCGGCGACCTTTCCCGTCCCCTCTTCGACTGTCCGTGGGCCATGTCCAAGCTCATCAACGAAGCCGTCCGCTTCCTGAACATTCCTCCCCACAGCCTCCATATTTCGATGGAGCTTCCCCGGAACAAGCTCTCCTACAACAGCCTCAATCCCCACAAGGAGAGCGATCTGGCCTGTCTCCTCATGCTCGGCGGCGATTTCCGCAAGGACGAGACCGGACTCCTCCGCGAATGGCGCATCTTCAACAAGGAACTGGACACCAATCTTCTCGGTTCCCTGAACTTCTCTTCCCGGAAGTATCATTACAGCCGTCCCGACCAGAGCGAGGAGGAGGCCTCCGATGTGATGGAATACAAGTTCATGCGTCTCCGCAAGGAGGAAACCGATTATTCCAATGTGATCGTCTGCCTCAAAGGATACCAGTTCGGCACTCACGCCCGCCCGATCTCCATTCCTCCGAAGGGACAGTCCGAACTTCCCGAACAGCGTTTTCTCCGGGAATGGGCCGCTCATCCGACGCCCATCAGCCGTGCGGAAATCCATTCCTTCCTGGAAACCATCGAGCGCGGAATCAAGGAGGAATACCAGACCACCGAACTCGGCAAGCGCGCTAAAGCCTCTCTGGAAAACATCGCTTTCGCCCTTTTCGAGCGCAACGCATGGATCGAACGCAACACCAGAACCGCAGGAGAACAGAAAAATGAGCCCGGCCCGGTTTGACAACCGACCCATCGGGGTCTTCGATTCCGGCATCGGCGGCCTGACCGTCGCCGCCGCCCTCCGCCGCGCTCTTCCGAACGAGGACATCTTCTACCTCGGCGACACCGAACGTGTCCCCTACGGAAACAAGTCCCCCGAATCCATCATCCGTTTTGCCCGGCAGGACGTCTCCTTCCTTATGCGCAAAGGCGTCAAAATGATCGTCGCCGCCTGCAACACGGTCTCCTCCGTCGCGATGGACGCCCTCCACGAGAGCCATCCGGATCTTCCCGTCCTCGGCGTGATCGAGGCCGGCGTCGCCGCCGCTCTGGCCGCGAACGCCGAACGCATCACCGTCATCGGAACCCGCGCGACCGTCAACAGCGATTCCTACC
>CAZORN010000057.1:10900-16274 GCA_964581935.1 uncultured Victivallales bacterium | reverse complement strand
TAGCAAAAACTTAAGAAAAACTCCGAACCGGAGTGGAATTTTATCATAGGAGAATAAAGATGCAGGTCAAGAAGATGAATGCGGCGCTCCAGTGGCTCCGCGAAAAGTATGCGGTGAAGGCGGACGGTGAGCTCGTGAAGAGCGCCCCGGGTTCCATCGGGGCTCACGCTGAACTCAAAGCGGCGGATGGCAAGGTCGTGAAACTTCTGCCGTGGCGCAAGGAACGCCGTTTCGTCGAACTTAAGAATCTGGTGGACAACAAGACGCTGGAGGGCGTTTCCACGCTCCGTTTCGCTTATATGACCTCGGGAAAGGCGCTGGGCGAACTGCTCTACCGCGAACTCGACCTTTGCGAATTTCTGGGCGAGTCCGGAATCAGGTCGGCATTTGCGGTCCAGAACGGAAAAACCGCAAATGCCGTTGTGAAACTCTTTGACGGCAAGAGTTGCAGCGTGGAATGTTCCGGCGCGCTGCCCGCGGGGACGGAAACGCTGGACCGTCATGAGATCATCGCACGTCGCGGCGTGGCCTGCGACCGGACGGTCGACACGCAGATCCCGCAGTCCTCGATCTACGTTTTCGGCAAGGAGGGCGAGACCCGCTACACGGATATCGACACCGAACTTTTCGGGTTCGACACCGAGGAAATTCTGCTGATCCGCGCGGCATACGCGGCGCTGTCCGCTCCCGCGCTGGGCCGCGATTGGAATAAGATTGACGCGAAACTCGTGAAACTGACCGCCGATGTACTCGCCACGGAAAAGAACGGCAGGCCGGTTGTCTGCAAGGAGGAGAAACAGTCATGAAGCCTGTGAAAATCGCAATGATGGCGCTGACGCACGGCCATACCCGCAAATATTATCAGACGCTGCGCGAAAACTCGAAACTCGACTGGGTCGCTTCCTGCGCCGCGGACCAACGGGCGAAAGAGGTCTATGCGCTTTACGAAACCAAGGTTCCCTGCTACCTGAGCGCGGAGGAAATGTTTGAAAAACACCCCGACATCGAGGCGGTGGTGATTGCGTCCGCCAACGATCAGCATCTCCGGGAGATGAAACTCTGCGCCAGTCGCGGGGTGCATATCCTTTCCATGAAGATTCCGACCTTCGACCCGAAGGAATACGACGAGATGATCAAGATTGTCGACAAGTCTGGAATCGTCTGCCAGATCGAGCTGGAGATGCACTACAACCCCGTGGTGAAGCGTCTTCAGAAACTCATCGCGGACGGCGAAATCGGCAGGATTCTTTCCGTTCAGGCGACCAACATCACGCTTTCGCCGGTCTGGGCGTTTCCGTGGCAGGGCGTGCCTGAGGCCAGCTACGGAAAGCGGGTTCCATTGCGCAAGGGGGATCCCCGTTTCCGCGGCGGCGCGCTGTGCGACCACCCGCACATTTTCGACCTGATCCGGTGGCTGACAGATTCCGATTTCGACTACGTTTATTCGGAAGTCGCCCCGAATCTGCGTCCCGGTCTGGAAGTGGAGGACATGCTTCTGGTCAACGGCAAGATGAAGGACGGCACCGCGTTTCTGTTCGATCCCTCGTGGTCGCGCATGGAGGAACGCCTCAAGGTGCCGGGCCCGGGCTGGGAGGTCTTCCCGAAACGCATGGAAGTCAATGTGACCGTCACCGGCGAGAAGGGCACGATCATGTGCGACTGTTTCGGTCCGAACGTGTATCATAACGGCGCGCCCAATGACCGCTATACGGTCCAGTATACCTACTTCGACGAATGGATCGGGCTGATCGACGAGTTCGTGTCCTGCATCCGCGAGCACAAAACGCCGAAAATCAACCTGAAATGGCACCGTCAGACGATCGACTGCATGAACGCGTGCTACAGAAGCATAGAATCCCGACTTCCGGCCAAGGTCGGTTGAGGAAACGAAGGAGAGTGTATAATGGATGACAGAGAGGAACGCTGCTTGCTGGACCGCCTGATCCCGGTCCCGAAGGAAATCAAGTTCAAAAACGGAAAAGAGTATCTTGTCCGCGACTGCTGCAAGGTGGTTGTCAACGCTTGCGAAACGGAGGAACTTGCCGCGAAGACGGAAGAACTTTTCGGGCAGTATTGGAAGGCCGTTCCGTCGGTGAGCCTCAAGACCGACCGGAAGATGTCGAAGTCTGCGGCGGACGCATACAAGATGCGGATCGGGGAAAAGGAACTGGTGATTTCCGTGAAGGGAATGACCGGGCTCCTGAACGCCTTCAAGACGCTTCGTCAGCTGGCCGAAGTGGAGCGCGGAACGGAAAGAGTCAGCGGTTACTTTCTGGTTCCATGCGAGATTGTCGATGAGCCTGCCATGCCGTTCCGGGGAGTCCATCTGTGCATCTTCCCGGAAACGGAGCTGTGGGATATTGAAAAACAGCTTCGGATTGCTGCTTACCATAAATTCAATTATGCCGTGATCGAGACCTGGGGCGTTTTTCCGTTTGAATCACACCCGGAATTCTGCTTCCGGGACCGTCGCATAGGAAAAGAGGAGTTCCGGCGTCTGATCGAGTTGGGAAAAGAACTGGGAATCACTCTTTTTCCCCAGCTGAACATTCTGGGGCACGCTTCCGGGGCGCGGTGCGGCATCGGCAAACACGCGATTCTGGATGCGCACCCGGAGCTTCAGCCCATTTTCGAGCCCGACGGCTGGGCGTGGTGCCTGACCAATCCCAACACGCGCCGGATTCTCACGGACCTGGTGGTCGAACTCCATGAGTTTTTCGGCAATCCCGGATTCTTCCATATCGGCTGCGACGAGGCGGATCATCTGGCCTCCTGCCGCGACTGCCGGAAGAAAAATCTGGAAACACTCGTGCTGGATCATATCCGTTACTTCCACGCTCTTCTTGCGAAACGCGGCGCCCGCGTCCTGATGTGGCACGATATGCTGCTCTCCCGGGGGGATGACCGCTGGAAAGGCTATATCGTCTGCGGACATCCCGAGCAAAAATTGGATAAACTGTACAAAAAACTTCCGAAGGACATCATTATCTGCGACTGGCAGTATGGATATAAAGTCAAGCCGGAAGACCCCGAACCCTTGTGGCCCACCGTGAAATTTTTCCGGAAGGAAGGTTTCGACACGCTGGTGTGTCCGTGGATCAATGTGGAGGGAACGCGTTCGCTTGGAAAACTGGCTGAAAAGGAAAAACTGTTCGGTATGCTTGAAACGACGTGGCATCTCAATCATCACCGTCAGTTCGTTTTCATTTATGGACATGCCGCCGAAGCGGCGTGGAATCCGGGAATGGAGATTCCGGGAGACGCCGTCGGATTTCTGACGGTGGCCCATCATCTGCGTCAGATTCTTCAGGACATGGGAATTTCCCGGTATGAACGGACCGGCTTCAATCAGCTTCAGTTGAACGAGGGGATCTTTCCGCATCAGGATGCCTGAACCCCGATTGAGAATGCGACGCCCCCGGCCAGGACCATTCCGGCGGGGGTGTTTTTTTCTTTCTGATTTTTACGGCACGGCGTTTGAAATAAGCCACGTCCATGCTATTGTTAACGACATGCTTCCGGCGATGAACCGCTGTTTCCGTGAATGAATCTCCGCATCAGGAATCGTGGAAATGTTCGTGCGCGGTCTTGTGCCGGGAGATTTTATTCCGTTCAGAAAGGAGCTGTTGGCTTTGACACGTCTGCTGATACAACTGTTTGTGAAGGATCACAGGAATCCGGAACGTCCGACAGTCCGTCTGGCGTATGGGATATTGGCCGGGAGCGTCGGAATCGCCGTCAATCTGCTGCTGTTCTGCGTCAAGCTGACGGTCGGCCTGCTGTCCGGAAGTATCGCGATGGCGGCGGATGCCGTCAACAACCTTTCCGATGCCGGGTCGTCCGTGGTTTCCGTGCTGGGATTCAAGCTGTCCTCCAAGCCGGCGGATAACGAGCATCCGTTCGGACATGGCCGTCTGGAGTACGTCGCCGGCGTGATCGTCGCCGTAGTGATCGTTTCGGTGGGCATCGATTTTCTGAAGGAATCCGTGATCCGGATTTTTTCGTCGTCGGCAATTCATGCCGACAATCTAGCCATCGGGATTTTCGCGGCGACGCTTCTTTTCAAGGTGTGGCTTTTTCTCTTTTACCGGGCTATCGGAAAACGGATCGATTCCAAAATCCTCAAGGCGGCGGCGTTCGACAGCCTGAGCGATCTTCTGACAACCTCGGTGGTTCTGGGAGCGGTGTTCGCCGCGCGTTTCACCTCATTTCCCGTGGATGGATGCGCGGGCGTGGCCGTGGCGGGCTTCGTGATCCTTGGCGGAATCGGAGTCCTGCGCGACACTGTCGATCCGCTGGTGGGCGAAATCCCGGACAAGGCGCTCGTGGAGGAGCTGGAGAAGCGTCTTCTCGCCTGCAAAGGGATCTGCGGAGTCCATGACATCATTCTTCATAATTACGGTCCGAACCATTACTTCGCCACCGCCCATGCGGAGGTCAACCGCGACGGCGATCTGCTGGCGTCCCACGATACGCTCGAGGCCGCCGAGGTCGAAATCGCCAGGACCATGCCGGTCCGCCTGATCCTGCATTGCGACCCTTACAATACCCGCGATCCGAAGGTCAAGGTCTGGCGCGCGCGGACGGAGGAAGCCGCCGCGGCGTTCGACCACAATTTCAAGCTGTATGATTTCCGGCTCGAGGAAGCAGCTCCGGCGCGGACGCTTCAGTTCCAGCTCCTGATTCCGCGGAATTACGCGCTGACCTATGAAGAGATCACGGAACGTCTTACCGCAAGCCTGCGGCATTTCGACCCGAAAATCACCCTTCGCATTTCCTTCTCCAACACCTTCGTTTGAAAGTTTCCCGGGATTTTTTTTCATCGTTTTCTTTGAAAACGGCTTTTCAGAATGTATATTGTCTTCAATTATTCCGAAAGCAACAAAGCATCCGAGGAGAACCGACACTATGGCATACGACAAGATCAAAGTCCCCGCCGGGGAGAAAATCACCCTTCGTTCCGAAGGCGTCCTGAACGTCCCGGACCGTCCGATCATCACCTATATCGAAGGGGACGGCACCGGACCGGACATCACGCGTGCCTCGTTGCGCATCTGGGACGCCGCGGTCGAAAAGGCCTACGGCGGCAAGCGCAAAATCGCATGGATGGAGGTTTTCGCCGGAGAGAAAGCCAACGCCGTCTACGGCGAAGGCACCTGGCTTCCGGATGAAACCGTCGAAGCCATCCGCGACTGCCGCATCTCCATCAAGGGCCCGCTGACCACCCCGGTCGGCAAGGGAATCCGCTCCCTCAACGTGGCTCTCCGCCAGACCCTCGACCTCTATGTCTGTCTGCGTCCGGTCCGCCATTTCGCCGGAGTTCCTTCGCCCGTCAAGAATCCCGAACTCACCGACATGGTCGTCTTCCGGGAAA
>CAZORN010000057.1:0-10800 GCA_964581935.1 uncultured Victivallales bacterium | reverse complement strand
GTTCCTTCGCCCGTCAAGAATCCCGAACTCACCGACATGGTCGTCTTCCGGGAAAACACCGAGGACATCTACGCCGGAATCGAATGGGCGTCCGGCACTCCCGAGGCGAAGAAAGTGATCGATTTCCTTCAGAATGAGATGAATGTCAAGAAAATCCGTTTCCCCGAGACCAGCGCCATCGGCATCAAGCCGATTTCCCGCGAGGGCAGCGAACGCCTCATCCGCGCGGCGATTCGCTATGCGATCGACAACGGACGCAAGAGCGTGACGCTCGTCCACAAGGGCAACATCATGAAGTTCACCGAGGGCGGCTTCAAGGAATGGGGCTATGAGCTGGCCAAGCGCGAATTCAGCGACAAAGTCGTCTCCTGGGACGACTGCGGCGGCAAGGTTCCCGAAGGCAAAATCCTCATCAAGGACTGCATCTGCGACGCCTTCCTCCAGCAGATTCTGACCCGTCCGGCCGAATATGACGTCATTGCCACGATGAACCTGAACGGCGACTATGTTTCCGACGCCCTTGCCGCATGCGTGGGAGGAATCGGAATCGCTCCCGGCGCGAACATCAATTACCTGACCGGCATGGCCGTTTTCGAGGCGACTCACGGAACCGCTCCAAAATATGCGGGACTGGACAAAGTCAATCCGTCCTCCCTGGCCCTTTCCGGTGAAATGCTCCTGCGTTTCATCGGCTGGAACGAGGCCGCCGATCTGGTGATCCGCGGAATCGAAAGCGCCATCTCCGACAAGCAGGTGACCTACGACTTCGCACGTTTGATGGAGGGCGCAACCGAACTTTCCTGCTCCGGATTCGCGACCGCCGTCATCGAACGGATGAAATAAGATGGACAACTCTCCGAGGCTGGAGGATATTTCCTTCCGGATCACTTCTTCCTTGCCTTTCGGCGAGGCGGCGGCGCTTTATTGCGAGGCCGGGTGGATGGAGCATCCCGACACGGACGCCGTGTCCGTGATGCTCCGGAACTCCTATGCCGTTTCCGCCGCCTTCCACGGGGAGCGTCTGATCGGTTTCATGCGCGCCTTCTCCGACGGAGTCAGCGATGCCTACATGCTCGATTTGGTCGTCAGCGGTGAATACCGCAAACTCGGTGTCGGACGGGCCGTCCTGGACAATTTGGCCGCTCACCTCAGGGAAAAGGGCATCGACTGGATCCTCTGCATCGGCGCCCCCGGGACAGAAGCTTTTTACGCAAGAACCGGAGCCGTCCGCATGGACGGTTTCATCCCTTACCGGTTCGGAACATGAGGTCATGATGACTGCTTTCGATTATAAGCGGATGATTCCCGTTTCCATGACGGACGCCGACGCCATCAAACAGGCTCTGGCGAAGGCCGATTTTCCAAGCTGTGAATATTCATTCCCGAATCTTTTCATCTGGGCGGAAGTCTTCCGCACCTCTCTGACGTTCTTCAACGACCGCCTCTACATTCACATGCCGTCCGTGGACGAACTCCTGTTTCCCTGCGGGGAAACGCTTCCTCCGCCCGATGAGCTCAAAACCGTTTCGGAAGGAATGCGCAAGGCGGGATTCTCCGGAACGGTGGCCCATGTGCCGGATTCCTATCTCAGGCAGTATCCGGAGATCACGGACTTCTTTTCGCTCCGCCCCATGGATGATGCCAACGACGAATACATCTACCTTACGAAAAGCCTTGCCGAGCTTCATGGCTCGAAGCTCTCCAAAAAACGCAACCTGATTTCCCAGTTCGAACGCAATTATCCGAATCATGAAGTCAGAACCATTGCCTCCGAGGATTTCCGCACCCTGATTTCCCTGACGGAACACTGGCGCATGGAGCATCAGGACGACCAGCGGGTCGAAAATGAACGCCGCGCCATCAGCCGGGCCCTGCAATATTACAATGAACTCGGTTTCGAGGGACTCATGCTCACGGCGGACAATGAGATCAAGGCCTTTGCCGTTTTCAGCCGCATCAACAGCAATTCCTATACCGTGCAGTTTGAAAAAGCCCTTCACGAATGCAAAGGCGCGTCGCAGGTCATCACCAACCGGACGGCTGTTTATCTCCGGGACAAATGCGAGTTCATCAACCGGGAGCAGGACCTGGGCATCCCCGGTCTCCGGCAGGCGAAACAGTCTTATGCTCCGGACCATCTGCTCAAGGACTTCTTTCTGATCCCTCAGGACTGAAAAAGGATTCAGCACCCGCGGCATTGACGGAGAAGCTGTTTCGGGGTCAGTCCGCACCGCTTTTTCAGGAAAATATGAAGGTGCGACACGTGCTTCATCCCGATCCCGTCTGCGATTTCCTTGAGCGACAGGTCGGTATGGCTCAGTTTCTCCATGATCAGCTGAAGCCTCAGCCGCGCCCGGTATTCGCCCGGCTCCACCAGATAGCGGTCCGTGAAACATTTCCGGGCGTGTTCGGGGCTGTAGCCGATTTCCGCACAGAGTTCGCCCAGATCCTTGCGGAAAGCCGGATCGCCGTCGATCTTTTCTTTGAAGCGCTCCGCCGTGTCCGGCATCCTCTGCACGGGTTTTTCCGCCATGAGTTCCGACAGCAGGGCGGCTGACAGCAGTTCCGCACGGAAAATATTCTCCGGAAGCCGGCTCTTGAAAAGACTCCGGATTTCCGAGAAGACCTTGCGGAGTTCCAGCATCTTCCCATGAGCGATTTCCCGCGTCAGCGGAAGTATGAATTTACGTCCTCCTTCCTCCAGCGTGGTGAAGGAGTCGCCCGCTTTATACCGCAGCGAGGGAATATCGCACTGGATGACCCAGTTTTCCCGTCCCGCCCCGTAACAGAAATCTTTGCGGCTTCCCGCAGGCGCAAGCGCGAGTGTCGGCATTTTCGGATGATCCTCCGTCAGGATCGGAACTGGATCTTTGCCGAAGGTCGTCCGGGAATAAATCAGCCCGGAAACGTTGAGCGACAGAAAATGGCTGAACAGCGTCTGGCAGTATTTTTCCGGCCGACGGTAGACGTCCGCATTGTGTAAAATGAATTCCATGAAATATTGCTTTTTTATAATTATATTTTGTTTTGTATAATATAAATCGTTATAAAAGAATTGCAAATATATATATTAATCATATTGTAAAATGCAAGGAGGACATCATGGACGATCTTGGATGTGGTCTTGCATATACATTTCTTACCGGACTTCTCTGGGGGGGAGTCGGGATTTCCTACAGCCGTGGAGCCGTGAAAAAAGATTCATTTTACGGCTTTATGTTCCTGTCGGCGCTTCTGTTCATCTTCCTGACATGGATTTTTGCATTTCCCCGGAACGCGCCGTTCCGGGAGGTGCTGCTGGTGGGCGTCCTGATGATTCCGGCGGGACTCATGGGGCAGTTCGGGTTCTGGAGCATGAAAAAGGCCATGGAGCATGGACCGCACGGGATCGGCTGGTGCATCGTCCAATCGTCGATGGTCTGCCCGTTTCTCGCGGGAATCCTGTTTTTCGGCGACAATCCGGCGATCGGGCGCATTGCCGGGATGGGTTTGATTGCCGCCAGTCTTGTTCCATTGTCCGGGCAGGGGGCTCCGGAGAGTCGCGGAAGCTCGTTTTCGGGAAGTTTTCCTTTCCTGATCGCGGCGGCGTTTCTGCTGGTCGGTATGCAGCAGACGGTTTCCCTTCTGCCGAACCAGTTCCCGTCGCTTTCTCCGGAAGCGTTGAGCTGGCGGGTGCCGCTGGTTTCTCTGTGCGGGCTGGGATGGCTGGGGCCGATCCTGTTCCGGAAAACCGGCATGCGTTTCAAGGAAATCGGAGGAATTTCGCTGGCTTACGCTCTGCTTGTTTTCTTCGGCCAGCTGGGAATATTCCGGGCAATCGACGCGCTCGGAAAGGCTCATTCGTCGGGAACGGCGTATCCGACGGCCTGCGGTATGTCGATCCTGATCTTTTTTGTCTACTGTTTTTTCAAACGGCATGAGAAACTTTCCCGGCGCGCGCTGGCCGGGATCGCATTGAACCTGGCGGGAATGCTTCTGCTTGCCATATCATGAAACGGAGTCCGGGAAGTCGCCCGGATTCGTATTAAAAAAAGGAGATTTCGGAATGGGAATCAGCATCGGAATGGTCGGACTGGGAAGATTCGGAAGCCTTTTCGCCGGATTTTTCAAGGCTCATCCGCTGGTGGACCGGATTGCGTTGTGCGACGCGGAAGCCGAGCGGGTGAAACGATTTGCGGACGATCCATGGTTTGCGGACAAGTTCAATCCGAAGGATGCCTTCACTTCGCTGGACGAAATCTGCAAAGCGGATCTGGACGCCCTCGTCATCATTACCCAGCCGTGGCTTCACGCGCCGCAGTGCATTCAGGCCATGGAGGCGGGAAAGGATGTCTACAGCGCGGTGCCGGTGACCTGTCTGCCGGACTCGGAAGAGGTGCTCGACTGGTGCGACAAGATCATCAGCGCCTCTCTGAAAACCGGAAAACATTACATGCTGGGCGAGACCACCTGCTTCCGTCCGCAGACCATGTTCTGCCGGAAAAAGGCGCTCGCGGGCGAGTTCGGCGATTTTGTCTATGCGGAGGGCGAATACTGCCACGACGTCGATGTGGACGGCTGTTCCCTGCGGGAGGTCAACCGTCTGCGGACGTCCAGCCGGATCGGCTCCGAATGGCCGCGGAAACTCAAAGAATACATCCGGCGCGGAAAATTCTCCACGCCGATGAACTATCCGACTCATTCCGTCAGCGGCCCGATCTGCGTCATGAATACCCGGGCGCTGAAGGTTTCCGCCTTCGGATACCGGAACAGGACCTCCGATCCGTTTTTTGTCGAAAACGACTACTCGAATGTCGCGGCTCTTTTCCAGCTCGCGAACGGGGCTTCCCTGCGGGTTGTCGAGACACGGGAGGCGGCCGGACGCCTCAGTCCGCTGGAATCTGAAATTTTCCGAATCATGGGAACGTCCGGAACCTTCTCCGAAAATATCTGGTATTACAATGGAAGGACGGCTGGCCGGGAGGCGATGCACCCGCAGGTTACGACCCGGTTTGAACACGCCGATCTGTTCGATCCTTTTCCTCCGGAAGTGAGGGAGGCTTTCCGCGACTACCAGAACCGGAACCGTTCCGACGCCGAAAAAGGGGATTTCGTTCCGAGCGGACACGGCGGTTCGCATCCGTATCTGGTGCACGAGTTCGTTTCCATGGTCCATGAAAAGCGGCAGGGGCTGGTCAATCCATGGGAAGCCGGACACTATATGGCGATGGGCATGGCGGCAAACTATTCTGCGCGTCATGACGGCGAGTTGACACCGATTCAGGATTGGGGCAGGGCGCCGTCCGCCTGATTCAGACGGATTCGATCATGGTCTTGCCGACCATCAGGGAGCTGTATCCGTCCGCCACTTTTTTAAACGCCGTCCGTTTTGGAGAGAAACGGACGGCGTATTCTGCCGGGAGATGCTTTTACGGTGTTTTGATCCAGTAAAGGCGATAGTCGTCCGCAGGGATGTTCAAGCGGATTCCTCCTTTCGGACAGGCCTCTTTCTTCTGATCGCGCAAGTCGAGTATCACGCTTCCTTCCGGCAGTTTCAGCAGGGTTTCCGCCGGTCTGAATGTCTCATAGTTTCCGATCAGGAGAAGTGTTTCCTTTCCAAGACTGCGGGCGGTATGGACCAGTTCTTTGTTTTCGCTTCGGAGAGCCGTCTTTTTCCCTTTCAGGAGAATGTTTTCATAGGGCGCCAGCATCCGCAGGACATCGGCATGGCTGACGAAGTCGATCGGTGATTCAAAGCTTTGATAACGGTAATAGACGATGTTTCCGGCTCCATTCATCAGGGCTTCCGCGAGCTGCTGTCCGGTTTTTTCAGGAAAGGCGCCTTCGTTGTAAGCTCCGGCCCCCGCCGTGACCCAGCAGACGATTTTTTCCGGATCCGGATATTTGGCATATACGTTGCTGATCTCGGTCCGGATCCGGAACGGGCTCCTGTGATAGACGCTGGGACCGATCTTGTCACAGAATTCCGGGTAGAGAATATCTCCGCCGAGGAATGGAATTTTTCCGAATTCCGACCCGTATCCGAACAATGTGTCCATGGCATAGAAATAAATCTTCGGTTTGTGGTCGGGCGCGGCTCCTTTATATGCCGCTTCCCGGAAGGGTTTCAGATAATCCGCCTGGACACGGGTCAGGTAAGTTTTCCAATCGACGCCCATTTTTTTTCGCAATTCGTCGCAACGGGAACAGTTGAGCATCTGCGTGAATTGCCGCGGTTCCCAGGATTCCTCGTCAAAATCCAGAAAATCGATTTCGGGGTATTTCCGAACCATTTCCGTAATCCACGCCAGCATCTCCCCGTAATATTTTCCGCGATAGGCAGGACAGGCGGAAACACCGTCTTTAGCGGTCAGTCCGGTGCAGCGGAATTCATTGACGTTCGCGTTCCGGTTGTTCATGATTCCGGTGGGAGAGAGTTCCAGCTTGGTGCGGAACCCTTTTTCCCGCGCAAGGTCGTAAATCTCTTTTCCAATTTTGTCGTTGGTGCCGTCGATCGTGATTGTGTTGAAGCCGCAGCCGCGCATCGTGCGGTAGAATTCCGGCCATTGTGCTGTGTAGCCGTTGACAATATAGCCCAGATTAATGCTGATGTCCTTCATCGGAGGAACCGGCTGAATGGAAACGATTTTCAACGGAATCCGGATCGTCTGCGTGATTTTGCCGTCGACGGTTCCCGAGAATTCCGCATACTTTTCCCCTTCCGGAATCACTGCTCCTTTATTGACCCGGAAGAAAAACGGTCCCAGAAGATGATCCGCATATTTCAATCGGTTTTCCCAGGCGTCCCCCTGCAAGGACGGGCGGAAATGAAAAATGATTCTGCCGTTGAGCTTTTCCGCTCCGGCGAAGGTGCGCGTCTCAACGGGCCATGTTTCGTCGGGGATCCGCTCAATTGCGTCCGGAAGGTTGATCCGGTATCCGACGTTTCCTTTTTTTGCCTCCCGGCGGTCATCCCACAGAAGACGGTTCGGAAGGACGATGTCTTCCGCTACATAGAAGGTGTCCATCCGCGGGCGAAGAACGATTGTTTTGTGAATCAGCTGGCGTGAAGGCGAATTATAGGCGGAATTGAATCCGTCCAGTTTTCGTTCCGGAGAAGTTGCCTCGATGAGCGCCATCTCATCCGTGATGATGGAAACTGGCGTATAGACCGGCGCGCGCAAAGCGACATAACGGGCATCGGCGCAAACCGGAAGCTCGAATACATGCGTGTAAGCTTGTGCGGCGGCGTCCTGCTGTTCCGGCAGATAATAAAATTTTTTCCAGTCGGAAAGATAGGCTTCCGTCGCAGGCAATTTTTTGATTGCGGAGGCGCGGAAATATTCTTTTCCGTCGCGGCTGACCCATATCTCAAGCTGTTCCGGAAAGACAACTCCGGTAGCGGGTTTTCCGCCGCAGATGCGGATCACTGCTTTTCCGACCGGCTGGATTTCTCCGAGGTCGGCGATGATCGTGACTCCACTATAGGCGCGGAGCCATGCGACGGCTTCCGGGCGGAACCAGAGAAGATGATCATCTTTTGCAAACTTGCCGTCGGTCAGGTCCGCCGCATCGCTTCCGCCTTTTGCCGTGAGGGGATATCTCGGCTCTGGATCGAAAGTCAATTGTTTCCCTGAGATCAGGTTCCTGCCTTGCGTTTTCTGGTTCCAGTCTTTTTCCGCATCCGCAGGACTTGAGTTTTCCGCTGAAATCAGCAGAAGGGAGAGTGAAATCGAGCACGAGATCAAAAACTGTTTGAGCATGGGAGCGTCCTTATGTGACGGGTTCAGAATAAAAAGCCCTGCGTGTAGTCATATCCTGTACGGAAACACCCGGAAGAGGAGCCCTGATAAAGCGACGCGGACGTTCTGGATTCCACATGTCCGTCCAGGAAGAGAATATTGGCGGTTCCCTTGAAACTGAACGGGTAGTCGCTGTTCCACTTTGCATTTTTACGCGGATCATTTCCTCCATGGCGGAAGCTGACCGCATAACTGCCGACAAAGCCTCCGTTGGAAGACGTCCAGTTGTTGTCG
Source organism: uncultured Victivallales bacterium (assembly GCA_964581935.1). GTDB lineage: Bacteria > Verrucomicrobiota > Lentisphaeria > Victivallales > UBA1829 > SIG94. The sequence continues at coordinate 2,785 of CAZORN010000057.1, read as the reverse complement.
CCGGCGAACAGCGCCTGGGATGTCAGGGTGATCATGGAGAGTTTTCTTGCCTTGTATGTGGCGCTTCCTCCCAGTCCGGTCAGCGAGGTATTGACCGCATAATGCGTATAGCGGAACGCATCCGATGCCGGGACCGCGGGATCAACAATGCAGGGAAGTGGTTCCGCGGGGCAGTTGAACGAACCGTTGGCCAGTTTGTAGGTTCCGGAAGATGAATTTATCCAGGTCAATCCCAGTTTCGTTCCACAGTTTGGCTTGCCGGCATATCCGGACAAATTTCCATGCCAGTAGTCGCCGAGGGTCGCAACACTTCTCAACGATTCAGGAATGATCCATTCATTATTTTCGGAGGAATACATAGCCTGCGCCGTTCCGATGGTCTTGAAATTATTCGCACAGGCAATCCTCTGGGCGACAGCCTTGGCTTTGTTGAGCGCCGGCAGCAGCATTCCCGCCAGAATCGCGATGATCGAAATCACGACAAGGAGTTCTATCAGAGTGAATTTCCGCGAAAAAAACGCCTGGCTCCGCTGTGAACGAACTGTTCCATTTCGCTCTGGCATCGATCTGCCAGGCGAAAAAAACGCCTGGCTCCGCTGTGAACCGGTCCCGAGGGCTTTTTCATCCTGTTTTGCGTCCATGGTCATGTTGATTTTCCTTTCTTTATTTGAAATGGGATGTTTTATAAATCGCGCTCCAATTCCTTTTCCCGTTTTCTGTTTGAACTTAAAAATTCATCCGGAGCGGCTCTGGGATCCTTTCAAGAGGTTTTGATGTTTCCACTTGTATTTTTCATCCGTCCGATTATTATATATTATAGATGCAAACAGTAAAATATAAATGTCACAAATTGCAGGATTCATGTCAATTTTTCTAAAAAACTCATATTCTTCGAAAAAACTGGATGTTCCGGATGTCAATATATTGCATCATGGAAGAACATTCATCGCGTCGGACTGGAATATCGACTACCGGAACATGCCGTTCTGGTACTGCTACTGGAACGAAACTCCGGGAGCCATTATTGAATTCGGGGAAAAAAAGCTGGAACTGACTCCGGAATTCCTTCTTCTGATCCCGCCGCATACCACTTTTTCAACGAGGCTGCAACATTCCTTTCAGCATTTTTTCATTCATTTTACGGCAGGCGGTCCATTCACCCGGATCAAACGGCATGAAATTCTGCTCCCGGCGGGAAACTATATTTCCAGTCTGAAAAGACGGATGGAAAATGACAGCGTCTCCTGTGCGATGCAGCTTTATGCGTTGCTTTACGAGCTGCTGCTGATTCTTCCGGATGATTGTTTCGCGGAGGAAAACGAACCGGTCATGGATCCGCGCATCCTGAAGGCGCTGGAGTTCATGATGCGGCCGGAGGCGCTGCAGGGGGGAAACCTGGATGTTTGTAAAGAGATTGGAATGTCGCTCAGTAATTTTCAGAGGTTGTTCAAGCTGGAGATGGAGACGTCGCCGAAACACTATTTTTTGAATCTTCGTCTTGAGAAGGCCAGACAACTGCTGGTTTCATCGGATTGTTCTGTTCCGGAAATTGCACGTCAGACCGGATTTGCCGACCGCTACCATTTTTCAAAGGCATTCAAGGCATATTTTAAAATGTCTCCGGTTCAGTTTCGAGTCCGGAACATCGGTTGAATCATTTTCTCCCCGAAAAAAAAACGGAATAAAAAAATCCCGCGTCCGAGATGGCTCCCGGGAATGGGATTTTCTGTTATCGCACAGGGAAGAAATCCCTGTTTGGAATTATATCTTGACGGCGTTTCCGGTCTGGGCGGATTCGATCATGGCCTTGCCGACCATCAGAGAGTTGTACCCGTCCGCCACGGTCGGGAACACTTTCTTTTTTCCATTCATGTATTGGAACAGATTGTGCATCTGTCCGGCATAGCCGTCGGCCACGTTCACTTCCTCCACTCCGGCGCCGTCGGACTTCACGGGACCGACCGTGATTTCCTGTTTTTCGCCGTTGAGGGGATAATAGGTCAGTGACGGACCGCCGTCCATGAGAATAGCACCTTTTTCGCCGTAGATTTCCATCAGTTCGCCGCTGCGTCCGAAACGCTGCCAGTTGCACATGAAATTGCAGATGACTCCGTTCTTATAAGTGACGATAGAGGCGACATGGTCGGCGGGGAGCGGCTGCTTCGCATCGAGCAAGTCGCCCTGCGCATAGACGTGCGCGACAGGACCGAAGAACCAGTTCGCAAGATCGACGTGATGCGCGAGCATGTCGATGATGACGCCGCCGCTCTTGTCGAAGTCGGTGAACCAGTCGCCGGGCAGCCGCTTGAAACAGCCCAGAGGAAGTTCCACGTTGCAGAAGCGGAGTTTTCCGAGGAAGTTCTGCTCCAGAAGCCCTTTCAGCTTGACGGTCTTGAGCATGTGACGCCGCACAAACCCGATGGCGAACAGTTTTGAATAGTTCCTGCCGAGTTTCAGCATGTCGTCGGCCAGCTTGAAGTCGCGGCAGAGCGGCTTTTCGCAGAAAAGATCTTTTCCGGCATTGACCGCCGCCCGGATGCCGTCCTGATGGCAATAGGTGGGCGAGGCCACAACGATGCAGTCCGCCGCTTTCGCCGCTGCTTCGGGACTCGAACAGATTGCCGCTCCATACTTGTCGTGCATGGCCTGCGCCGCTTCCGGTTTCGGGTCGTAGACCGCCACGATTTTCGCGCCGTCGAACGTCCCCAGATAACTCGCATGCGTATTGCCCATGCGCCCTGCGCCGATAATGCCGAACTTCACCATTTTTGTTCTCCATCCATGG
>CAZORN010000056.1:0-16367 GCA_964581935.1 uncultured Victivallales bacterium | reverse complement strand
CGGTAATACCCGCCCAGAGAAGAATATACACCGAAATGGATAAACATTCCGAACCTGGCATCCTTGAACCATTCGCCTTTCATGCGGCTGCATTCCTTTCTTGTTCGTTTGAGAGAGACGCGCCGCGAAACAACAGGCGGACAGTCCATCCGGTTCCGACTCGGACGCATTATCCATGGGCGCCCCCGGCAGAACGGCATTTTTTCCGGTAAATAGGAAATCAGATCGGAAGAAATATACCTCTCTTCCGGCATAATTTCAAGTACTGGAATTATTCTCCGGGAAAGATTGCGGCAAGATTCCGGGAAGACGCCGCGAAACGAAAAACAGAGGACCGGAGGGGTATGGAAGCGCCCGGCAAAACAAAGGGAACCGCGTATTTTTCCGCGGAAAGTTGATTTCCTGCGGGAGACTGCTACATTATGGAAAACAGGATTGAGAATCAACAGAAGGAAAGTCAATGGACGTTGTTCTGCTCGCGGGACTGATTGTATTGAACGGTCTCTTCGCCATGATTGAAATCGCGCTGGTTTCTTCGCGGAAGGCCCGGCTCCAGAAGATGGCCGATTCCGGAAGCCGCCGCGCGAAAGCCGCGCTGAAACTCCGCGGCGATCCGTCCACATTTCTGGCTACAGTGCAGGTGGGCATCACCGCCGTCGGCATCCTGAGCGGAGCCATCGGCGAAACGGCGCTGGCCGATCCGCTGGCCGCATGGCTGTCCGCGAACACGTCACTGGCCGGATATGCGAAACCGGTCGCAGTCACCGCGGTCGTGATTGTCCTGACCTATTTTTCCGTGGTGGTCGGAGAGCTGGTTCCCAAGCAGCTCGGACTGCGGGCGCCCGAACGGATCGCCTCCCTGGCCGCCGCGCCCATGAACGTGCTGTCGTTCATCGCGCGTCCGCTGGTCTGGCTGCTCTCCTCCTCGTCCCGGTTCTTCCTTCGTCTGACGGGAAAACCGCAGAAAGAAGACCCGCCCGTGACGGGTGACGAGATCAACGTGCTCATGGCGCAGGGAGCGGAGGCGGGAGTATTTCACGAACAGGAAGAGGTGATCGTCTCCAATGTGCTCCAGCTGGCGGAGCAGAGAGTCGGAACGATCATGACCTACCGGAGGAACCTCTACGGTCTTGACTTGAAGGCGTCCGCCGCGGAAATCCGGGAATGCCTGGAAAAAACCCCATTCTCCCACATCGTGGTATGTCGCGGAGGACTGGACAACATCGCGGGCGTGCTGAGCGCCCGCGATGCTTTGAAGGCGGTGCTCCGGGGAGACCCCCCCGATCTGGAAACATTGCTGGAAACGCCGCTCTTTGTGCCGGAAAACGCCACGGTAGCCAGACTTCTGAAAATATTCCGGGAACAGAACCGCCAGTGCGCTCTGGTCGTGGACGAATACGGAGGATTGCAGGGACTCGTGACGCTCTCGGACGTCCTGGACTCGATTGTCGGGGATTTATCGTCCCCGGCCGACCCGGTCGATCAGGACATCGTCCGGCGCGAAGACGGCTCTCTGCTGGTCGACGGCGATATCCCGATCGACAAGGTCAGGGCCGTTCTCGGGTTGACCACGCGATTTCCGGGCGAAGCCGGCAACGCCTTCAACACCATCGGCGGCTTCATGCTGCATGAACTCGAGCGCATTCCGAAAACGGCCGACCATTTCCACAGGAACGGCTGGCGTTTTGAAGTCGTCGACATGGACCGGAACCGGATCGACAAGGTGATGGTCAGCCGCCAACCCTGACGGAATGTTCCCTTTCCCGAAAATCTCCCCTTTGCACGGGATTCGCCGAAAATCCCTCTTTGCGCATTTGCATTTTCTCCGCGGAGGGATAAGTTCCGATATGTTTGAATCCTGTCAGCGCAATGTCAGTTTTTTTGAAAGTAAAGCATTATGGGAAAACAATATCTGGGACATCTGCCGGAAAACGATCCGCTGCACGGGTATCTAAAATACGATATCCAGCCTCAGCTCACAGGGTTTCGCGACAGAGTCAAATACCGGGTCTTCCGCCTGAACGGTTCCAACGCCGTCTATCTCTATGAGGAGAAATATTCAGGCGCAAGAGTCATCGGGAAGTTCTTCCTGTCGCCGCAGGAGCCCAATATGGACGCCGCCTCCAGACGCCTCTACCGGGAATGCCATAATCTCAGCATGATGCGCAACCTCGGATTCACCGGCTACCCTCACTGCATCGCGCGTCCGCTGGGATGCAACGCCTCGCTGAACCATCTGCTCGTCGTCGAATATTGCGACGGCGAACTGCTCAGCAGTCTCATATCCCGTTCCATCCGGAATCACGACGACGGACTTCTCTTTTACAAGCTGACAGCGCTGGCTTTCTTTCTGTCCACGTTCCACAATCGCACCGCCAGAGAAATTTCAGTGGACTTCCACGGGGCTGGAAACTATATGGACAGCCTCGCCGGTCAACTTTTCGACACCCGGACGATCGGCTGGGACGAGATGTCCGAATTCCACTGGCTTCGGGACCGCTGGAAGGAACAGCCGAAAATGTGGGCGGACCGTCAGGTGCTCGTGCACGGAGACGCCACCCCCGAAAATTTCCTGTTCGGCAACGAACTGAGCGTCATGTCCTTCGACCTCGAACGCGTGCAATGGGCGGACCGGGTTTACGACACGGGCCGTATCGCCGCCGAGCTCCAGCATTTCTTCCTGCTCGAAACAGGAAACAAATATCTGGCGGAACCGTTCATCGGCCACTTCCTCTGGGAATATTCCTGCCACTTCCCGGATCGCGAACAGACCTTCCGTTCCATCACGGGCCGCGTCCCGTTCTACATGGGAATCACGCTTCTCCGGATCGCGCGGAATCCGTGGCTGACCGCCGAATACAAACGCCGCCTGATCCAGGAAGCAAAACAATGCCTGAGGAGTTACTCATGAAATTCAACGGCCTGATTTTCGACGTCAACGGCACCCTCGCGGATATCCTCACGAACGAATATGAAGACAACCTCTACCGCGTCCTTTCCAACTTTCTGGAATATCAGGGCATCTCCATGAAGCCGGATGAAATCAGGCAGTTCTTTTTTGAACTCAACAAACGCCAGAGACGCGAAAGTCCGGAGGAATTCCCCGAAATCGACGTCGTCGCCATTTTCCGCTCACTCGTCGAAACCCGTGCCTCCGACTTCACACGTTCGCTTCCGAAAGAAAAACAGCGGATGCTTCCCGCCCTTCTGGCAGAGGTGTTCCGCGCCTCCTCCCGCTTCAAACTGGACCTTTATCCGGACGTCCTCCCCGTCCTGACCGGACTCCGCTCCCGCTACCGGATGGGCGCGCTCTCCGACGGGCAAAGTCTGTGGGCTTTTCCGGAACTCCGCTCCGTCGGACTGGCGGATTTCTTTGAAACGGTGGTCGTTTCGAGCGATCTGGGCTACCGGAAGCCGGATCCGCGCATCTTCGAAAGAGTCCTTTCCAAAATGAAGCTGGCCCCGTCCGAAACGCTCTTCATCGGAAACGACATGTACCGCGATATTTTCGGAGCGCACGCAATCGGCATGAAAACGGTGTTTTTCCGCTCCAATCAGGGGGAACAGCAGAACATGGGAGCGGAGGCGGACTACATCATCTACAATTTCCGCGAACTCCCCGAAGCCATCCGCTTTCTGGAGAATCCGCTTCCCCTCTGAAATCTTTCCTCCGGAGACTTATGAGAAAACTCTCCGGAACGCCTTGCATTGCCCTCTCCCGGTGCTATATTTCCATTGGCGGAGAACAAAACACGAAGCAGTTTTCACGAGAGAAAATTCTGGTTTTTTGTATTGAACGTTCAAAAATCCGCATCATTTTCTGATCGGGGGGTGCGTTATGGGTGTGGGAACAGAGAAAGCCGTCGGGAAAGACCTCGGCCAAGTTCAGGAAGGCCGCATTCAGGTCGAGGGCGGAAAAATCTGGTACAAAATCATCGGCTTGGACAAACCGGGCGTTCCGCTTCTGACGGTGCACGGCGGTCCCGGCATGTCGCATGATTATCTGGAACCGCTGGAGGCTCTCGCGGACGAAAGACCCGTGATCTTCTACGATCAGCTCGACTGCGGCAATTCCGACAGGCCCGACTGCGAGGATCTGTGGACGTTGGAGCGTTATACCGATGAAATCCAGCAGATCCGGCTGGCCCTCAAAATGAATAAAATCCATATTCTCGGACAATCGTGGGGCGCCGCACCCGCCTTCGAGTATGCCTTGAAGCATAAAAATCATACCGCCGGACTGGTGCTTTCCGGCCCCCTGCTGAGCACCGCACGATGGGAAGCCGACCAGAGAATCTGGCTGACCGGACTCTCCCACGCTCACCAGACGGCCATCCGGGAGGCCGAAACATCCGGCGATTTCAGCTCTCCCGCTTATCAGGACGCTATGATGGAATATTACCGGCGGCATGTCTGCCGGCTGGATCCCTGGCCCGAATGTCTGACCCGTTCCATGAACAAGCTCAACGCCAGGCTCTACCGTTATATGTGGGGTCCGAGCGAATTCACTGTCACCGGTTCGCTGAAATGTTATGACCGGACCCGGCATCTGAAGGACATCGCCGTGCCGCTCCTGTTCACCTGCGGTTCTTACGATGAAGCGTCCCCCGAAACCATACGGGATTACCGGAAACAGAATCTATGTTCGGAATTCCATGTCTTCGAAGGGGCCTCCCATGTGCACCATCTGGAAAAAACGGACGAATACCTTTCCGTCGTTCGGAAATTCCTGTTGCGTGCGGACAAAATCGGTCATGGATGCTGACCGCGCGGAAGGCATTCCCCCTCGGAATAGCTCAGGCTTCCGGAATGAACTTCAGTCCGACGATGCCGCAGAGTATCAGCGACACGCAGATCAGCCGTGCCGGAGAAGCCGATTCATGAAAGAGGGCGATGCCGAGAATCACGGTTCCTATGGTTCCGATTCCGGTCCAGACGGCATACGCGGTCCCGACAGGAAGGCTTTTCATCGACACCGACAGGAGAAAAACGCTGGCCAGCATTGCGGCGAGCGTAATCAGGGACGGATACAATCTAGTGAAGCCGTGCGAATATTTCAGTCCGACGGCCCATACGCATTCCAGCAGTCCGGCGACAATCAATATGATCCAGGTCATTCCGCTCACTCCTTGTAATTAGCGGGAAAACGGTTTTCCATTGGCTGCGTTCACTTCATCACACTGATCTCGGAAAGACGGTCCTCCGGGATCGGCGTAGCCCGGCTTTTCAGCAGATGTTCGCAGATGAGGGTGGCCTTCGCGGCATTCTCAAGGACCTCGAGACGGTCGAACGCCTGAAGGAGGGAACGTCCGAGGGTCATCGCCCCGTGGTTGGAAAAAAGGAGGCTGTTGCAGTTTTCCGCCGCCTTGGCCGCTTTCTCCGCCAGGGCGGCGGTCCCGAAACTCTCGAACCCGACGCGTCCGATTTCCCCGAGCACGGCGTAGGATTCGCAGAGGAGCCGGTTGGAGATCGGACATTCCGCGGCGGCAAAGGCGCTCGCCGTCACCGGGTGTGCGTGAACAATCGCGTTGATGTCGGGACGGACCCGCAGAACGGACAGGTGCATCCCCGCCTCGCAAGTGGCTTTGAAACCATCCGTAAGCACATTGCCGTCGAAATCCAGCGCTCCGATGTCATCCGCGCACATTCGGGCCTTGTCCGTGCCGCCGGGGGTAATCAGGACCGCATTCCCCGTCCGGACGGAGATATTGCCGCCGGAAGTCGTAGTCAGTCCCTGCCGGTAAAGGCGGCGCATGAAAAAAGCGATTTCTTCCGCCAGTTTTTTCTGTTCGTCATTCATTTTCATCGGTGTCGTTCCTTGTTTGATGCGGGCTTTCCAGCCCCCAACCGGAATCGGAAAAAAGGGGCGTCCGGTTTCATATAATATACTACGGGGAGACCGGAAGAGCAAACCCTTCCGTTTTTTTCTCCTGAATCCCGGAAAAAACTTGATTTCATGCGGAAACGATGATATACTTACCGGATTCTGCGCCGACCTCCGAACCGGACGCGAAGCGCAGACCATGCGGCATCGAAACATGAAACAGAAACGCATAAGAACCGGAGAATGACACCGATGTTCAGGATGACCGGACTGCTTGTCTTCGGACTTTTCATTGCAGGAGCAAACTCAATGGCGGAAGAGAAAAACAAAGGCGGGGAAATCGTCCGTTTTGACGGCGCCGTCTCCGGAAAGTCCGGCTGGAATTATGCGGCCCCGACCGGAGGCAATGTCTACATTCCCTTCGAGGGAACCTATGAAGACAAGGGCGGACGCCTTATCTCCAAAAACATTCCGTTGGGGAAAAAGGATGGCGAACACGCCTTCTACCGGATCGATTTCACCGCGAAAACCGGGGCGTCCTGCTACTGGTGGATCGACTATTTCGACAAGGACGGCAATCCCCTGCCCGACTGCAACAGCGCCATCTATCCCGGCCCCGAACGCCGCTACTCCGAAGTGTTCCAGGCGCACCCCGGCGCGAAGGAAATCCGGATCATCTTCTCCTCCAGCAAAGGCGTCTCCGTCCGCGACATCGTCCTGACGCGCATCTCCGACCATGACGCCGCCGCGTGGTGCGACGATTTGTTCACGAAGGAAACCCCCGGTTTCACTCCCGTCCTCCGCGCGGAACGCAACGAATCGCTCCCGAAAACCAAAGCCGCCCTGACAAACCAAAAGCCGTTCACGGTCGTTCTGCTGGGCGACAGCATCATGAACGACACCTACACCTCCAACTTCATCGCACTCTTCAACAGGGCCTTTCCCGGAAACCGTTTCCATTTCATCCTCTCCGTCCGCGGCTCCACCGGATGCACCTACTATTCCGAACCCGCAAACTTCCGGGACTATGTGGCAAAATACAAGCCCGATCTGGTGGTCATCGGCGGCATCAGCAACCGTCCGAAGGACTCCCCGGCAAAAGGGGAAGCCTGCATGAAATCCGTCATCGAACAGAGCCGCGCGCTGGGCGCGGAAGTGCTTGTCCTGACCCCGCCGCCTTCCTATGAATGGCGTCAATCTCCTGAAGACACGAAATGGAGCGTCTCCTTCGTCAATCATCAGGGAATGATGCCCATGGATTCCGACTATGAACAGAAGGCAGCCGCCTCCTGCGGCGTCGCCCTCTGGGATATGACCACCGGCCCCTGCGACTACATTGCCGCCTCGCGGAAACCGCTGGATTACTTCCGCCGGGACGCGGTCCACAACAACGACCGGGGCAAGCAGATCATCGGCCGCAACCTTGTCGATTACTTCAAACTTCTCGCAAAATAACCCTTTCACCCTGAAACCGAATGATTCACGAAGAGAGCTACAGAATGAACAGCAAACTCAAGATTCTACTCCACGTCAACTATCACGAAGGCGCCGGACGTCTCCGCAACCTTTTCAAACTGGCCGCCGACAACGGTTACGACGGAGTCGAACTCCGCTGGAAATACCGTTTCCCGGACATGGATCAGGCAACCTATCTGACCGAAGTCGCCGCATTGAAGGCCACGCATCCGGAAATGGAAATCGTCTTCGGCGGATGCGTCAACTTCTGCCGCGGCAGCGAGACTGAAGTCAGCAAGGATACCGGGGATTATCTGGAATTCATGGAATGGGCCGCGCGCCAGTGCGGAACGAAAGTCATGAACTTATTCACCGGCACCCTTGTGGCGGAAGGCAATCCTTATTACAATTTCCATACCAACGGAAGCGCCATCGCCGACGAGGACGACTACCGGAAGTCGGCCGAAGGACTCCGGATCGTCGGAGACAAAGCCCGTCAGTTGGGAATTCTCATCGCACTGGAAACCCACAACTGTTATCTGCACGACCTTCCCGATCCCTGCCGGAAACTGCTGGACATGGCCGCACACGACGCCGTCGGCGTCAACTACGACCAGGGAAATATCATCATCAACAAAAACGGTCCTTCGTCGGACGCCGTCGTGGAAAAGCTTCATGACAAGATCTACTACGCCCACCTGAAAAATATGATGGTCGTCAGCGGTGCCGTCCCCGGATTCCTCTCCACACGTCTCGACGCCGGACACATCAACACGCTTTCCGTCGTCGACAAAATCAGGGGAAAACTGCGTTCCGGAATGCTCGCGCTGGAGTATCCGAACCCCGGCGACGGCATCTACGCCGCCGCTCAGGACATGGCCTACATCCGTTTCATCAAGAATTACCTGAATCTGGAATAACGATTCCGGAATTCCCTTCCGGATCCCGGACCTCTGAGTGTTTTTTCCTTTGGAAAACTCAGCGGCTCCGGGAAAAAAGCCATTCCCATGTGAACCGGTCATTGAAGGCGCAATCCCAGGAGTTGTGGCCGCATCCGAAGATTTCATGATACTGGACCTCTCTGGCGCCGGCCGCCCGCAGAGCGTCCACCATATTTCTCGAACGGGACGGATGGACCACTGTGTCCGAATCGCCGTGCCAGACCGACAGAGAAATATCCTTGAGCTTTGGAGCCTGTGCCGTATCCCCTCCCCCGCAGACAATCAGGGCGGACGCAAACAGGCCGCCTTTCCGAGAAAGGAGGTCCCATGCTCCGAAACCGCCCATCGAAAGCCCGGCGGCATGAACACGGTCCGGATCAATGTTCCCTTCCGACAACAGGGAATCCAGCAGCTCCATCGCAAGGGCCATCGCATCGGAAGGTCGTTCCGGGAGCACGTGTGAAAGATCGCTCCACGAAACGTTCACCCATTTAGCTTCCTCCGGGCACTGCGGAAAAATGACCGTGAATTTCCGGTTGCCCTCTTCAAGAAAATGAACCGCAGCACGAGCTCCATGAACCAGTTGGAGGGTGTTGTCGGAGCCGCGTTCCCCGGCGCCATGAAAAAAAATCAGCAGTGCGCTTTTCCCGGGAAGTTCCGGGTGCACCTCTTTCCGGCAATACGGCAGAACACCTCCCGTTTTCGACCGGAAGACATTCTGTTCCATTCCGAGCTCTTCCACTATTTCAGCCGCATTCCCCATTTTCACATGCTCACCTTTTCCCCTGTATCAAAAAACAGTTTAATTTCGACGCCAGCCTTTCCTTCGTTCCGATTCTCCGGAACTTGAGAAAAAAGCAGGGCTTACAGTCACAAAAGTTCCACGAGAAGACAGGACCTTCCGGGAAGGACCGCTTCGATTTTTCCGGAAGAAATGTCTATCACCGAGTCATCCCAGAAATTCCGCGCTTTGACGGCGGAAATCCCATGTTTCTTCAGGTCGAAGGAGACGGTTTTTTCCCCTTCTCCCCAGTTGATGTGCAGAACACGGTGACCGCTCGGAGTCTTCTGGGTCCAGAGCGAGGCATAGTCGTTTTCGAAAAGGTCCAGGGGACATCCCGGCTTGCCGTGTTCGGCGGACACCGTTTTCCGCGCAAGTTCCAGTCCGCTTTCATTCAGACGCGGCATCTTGTCGGAGAGGTTGATCGCGCCCGCGGATACGAGGACCAGGGAAAGCAGAACTTCCATCTGGGCCCGTTTCGCATTCGCCAGCGTGTAACCTATGAACAGGTCCTTGTATTCGGAATCCGGAGCGTTGAACACAGCCAGCGCGCGGATCGACTGAAGATCCGGATCGTCCGAAGTGTCCAGCGCACGGCAGAGCGCGAAATCGGGATCGTTGATCCAGTATTTTTCCGCCGACCACATGGTTCCGGCCACAGAAACGCTGTTGTGACGGATGCAATCCCACCGGGCGTGAATGTCCCCGCCGACCCGCACGGAATCCACGAACTGGTTCCCCGATGTAAAGGAATAGTTGCAGCCCAGAATCACACTCCGTCCGGCCACTCCGGTCGAGGCATCCTCGACGAACCGCCGCACGATGTCCGTCCGGGGAACCGTCCGGTCGTGGAACTGGCGCGCCTTCAGGGTGGAACAGAGAAAGTCCAGCTTGAAATAAGTGAAGCCGAGTCCGGAAAGACGCCGGAAGGTGTCCCGCACGAATTCGCGTGATTTCTCCACCGTCGGGTCCAGCACGAACCCGTACCGTCTCATGCACTCATAAGCCAGGCACGGAAGGCCGTTTTCCCCCAGTCCCATGGTGTCCTGCGGGTTCAGCTGGGCGATCCGGGCATGGGGTTCCGCGATGGACGGCGCCACCCACAATCCCGGTTCAAAGCCCATTTTCCTGAGTTCGTCCGCCAGATATTTCAGGCCGTTCGGGAAGAGGGGATTCGCCTCCCATTCGCCGTAGCAATATTGCCATCCATCGTCCACGATGATCCGCTTGACGTGCTTCGAGAGGACCGGATCTTTAGCGATGAACTCGGCGTTCTCGAGGACTTCCTTCTCGGTGACGGTCCACCGGTAGTAGTCCCAGGAATTCCAGCCGCATACCGGCGGACGTGAAAAATCTTTCTTCACGCCCAGATTTTCATCGCTCCAGAGATCCATCAGGGCAAAAGGATCGTTTCCCGTCGCAAACGTGAATTCACCCGAATCGATTTCCCGGATGTCTTCGTGGTCGGTTCCGGCGGAACACTTGAAATCAGTCACGGCGCCGGAAAAAGCGGTTCCCGTGAAATCCGTCATGAACCGGTTTCGGAGCGGCGCGGAAATCATCACAAAACAGCCGCCGCCCTTGAGGACCGCGAAATGATGCCCCTCGAAAACCTCTTTTTCCTCCCTCGGGAAATGAATCGATACGCATCCGCCCATCTTCATGTTCTGTGCGAGAAGGTGTTCGGGACAGATCCGCGGAACGGAATATGGAATCAGTTCGATCTTCCGCGCATTCTCGGTCAGCGTGGCCGTCAGCCGCAGTCGGATTTTTCCGGCGGCGGCCGAACAATGGAATTTCCATATACAGCGGCTGTTGCCGCCGCTCAGCACGAAATGGCCGGGGGACTGTTCGGATACGCTGAACGTCTCCATCGGAAGGGACGTTCCGTCCAGTGCGATTCCCGGACGGAAACGTCCGTTCAACACGCCCGCCTTCAGTTCCAATGTTCCGTCGTCGTGCAGATTCAAAGACATGTTATCTGTTTGGATACGCATGAAATCAGTTCCTTTGCCGCTGGTTCATTACAGTCCCATCCGGAATGCTTCCGAAACCGGAAAATTCTTTCCTGGAATTATCCCTTCCCAGAGGGGAGTCCGAATTCATACTATACCCTGTCTTTTCTTTTTTTCCAGCGGAAACGCAGAAGCGGTCGTATTTCCGCTATTCCTTGCTCTTCCGCCGTTCGACTTGAAAAGGCGTTCCGCAGAACGTCTTTCCGATGACAGGTGGCGATAATGAAAAGCCGTTGGCTTCGGCTAAAAACCGCGCGTGGAACCGGGCGGATAATCCCAATCCTGATTTTTCTTCAGAGTGAATTCACTGCCACCGTTCCGTCTGGAACGGCATCCCGGATTCCTGACGCGCTTTTCTTCATTCCGCGAACCTTTCGCAATTCGCTCTCCTGCATTCAATTATCTTTCTTTATGGAGGCAAATGCATCATACAATTTTTTCAGTTCTTCCTGGGAAAGTTTTCGATCGAAAAAGATAAGCTCATCCACCATATAACAATCTTTTCCGGCGTTCACCGCTATCTGTTTGAGCACTCCCGGAAGCGGGGCACTCAAGGCGACCTGATCGAAAATGGACGCATCAACGGAAATCCCCAGCGAATTCGGCGTCCAGGTAACCGCAATCATGTGCCATTCACCCTTTTTCCATTTTGAAACGGATCCGACTCCGAAAACCCGTGACATGGCCTTCTGTTTGTCCGGAAGGTACACATACGTATAGAAATTGCACTTCCCGGCTCCCCATCCCTGCCTTGCCACAATAAGTCTTGACTGCTCGCCGTTTACGATCAGCGGAATCAGGAGGCGCTTGTCGATCTCCTGCGCTGTTTGACTGAATGCAAACCAGAAAACGAGTGTTGCCTCCTTGCCGAATTCCAGATTATCAAACTTCACATCATACGCCGCCGAGCCTCCGTTCATGGCGTTCCCGGAAACACCATTCTCTCCGAACTCAACGTCTTTCATTTTCGGTGCGGAAATCTCACCGTCCATAGCAGACGCGTTCCCCTGACCGTCATTGAAGGAAACAGCCAGCGCCGTATTATCCGGGAAGATATCCAGAACAGACATTTTTTTCTCTTCTGCGGAAACGGCACACATGACTGCGACAAAGAGAAACAACAATAATCTCATAATCAATACCCCTGATATTCGACGGATGTCAGTTTGTGCGGTTTTGCATAGGCCGCATGAAAATCCAGATACAGGATATTGGCTCCTCCGCCATGGCGAACCGTGATTCCGGTGGCGGCAAGGGCACCCAAATTGTAGTTCCAAGGAACGCTTCCGGACAAAGCCGCGCCACTATCACTCTGAGCGATACCGTCAAACAGGTAAAAGGTGGACGAGGGCTGCTTAAAGCTTTTAAAGAATTTGAAGTTCGGATAGACCGCTGTATGGGACTTCGGAACCGTCGTACAATTTACCTGATAAAGATATCCGTAACTGCCACCCAGATAGCAATTCCCAGGATAGTATACGACAGTGCTTCCATTGCCGAAATTGTATTTTTGAGCAGGACACACGAAAGTCCTGTCATATTCGCCTTTGATATATCCGTCCAGACGAAGTTGCCGTCCCCAGTAATAATCCAGAATCGTCGGAGGGAGGACGACATCACCGTGATCCATGCCATATTGCATGATATACAACCCGATCTGCTTTTCGTTTCCGAGACATTTGATAGTGTTGGCCTTCTCCCGGGCATTGTTCAGTGCAGGAAGCAGCATGGAGGCCAGAATCGCGATGATCGCAATGACGATCAGGAGTTCGATCAAAGTAAAATTTCTGTACATTTTTTTCCTCCTTTTTCACTTCAGTTCAATCAATATATAATCATGCTTCCTCAGCGGGAAATGTATTTTGTTTCCCGAAACCTTCAATTCTTCGCCCGTTTCCATGTTGAATGCGCGGAACGGTTGCGGCAGAGGCAATTTTTTCAGGTTCAGTTCCATGACACAGTCTCCGCCATTGTCCCAGTCGCAGACCAATATCATTGCGGCATGACCGTTGATCGCCAGAAGCGAAGAGGTTTCTCTCTCCGGGAAAAAGACGGGATAATCCTTCTCCCAGTAGTTCCGGACTTGAACACCGGGTTTTCCATATCCGAAGTCGAACATCCGTTTCAAAGTATTCCAGAACTCCGGGAACTCCTTGTGCCAACGCATTTCGTGCGTAAGCAGGACACCTGTTGCCGTCCGGATCCAATGCGCATAATGCGTCTTTTCCTTTGGAGTCGGATCCGCAACCAATGCCACGGGAAAGTTGCCGGATTGTCTTCCAATCGACATGGCACGGATATATTCACGCGGGTTGCGGTCCTGGAAATCGCAACCGCCAAGATTCTGCTCCCAGTCGAAGTTCATGGCTCCATAGGAGAGGATCGGAAGGATATTTGTCGAGGTCATGTGAAGCATGAAGCGGGGCGTTCGTCCCATTTCAGCCATCATGACAGCCGAGCGGCGGATCAGTTCCCGCATGTGAAAAACTCCTGAAACCGGCTGGATGGAACCGTCCTGCCGCAGATAGGCGTCCGTTCCGACAAGGTTGAAGTTCGGGGCGAGGAACAGATCGTCCCAGTACATCTGATCCATGGCGCCGCTTTCAAGCGTCTTCTTATACCAGAAGAGCGCATAGTCGCAATAGCTTTCCACCGGGTCGACATCGTAGGCGACATTATCCATGACTTCACGGTCCGCTGCGGAAAGCCGGAACCATTCATTAATGTAATGACGCCCTTCCGGAGTCGTTTTGAAACGGGCTCCGCGGGGATTGTAGTAAAACATGACTTCATCTCCCCCTTTTGCAATGGCTCGTCCGAATCCGTTCAGCAGGTGAGCAAGCCGTGTTTTTTCATTCTTGTCTTTCGGGCCCTTTTCACACCAATCCCGGATCCATTCGTCCGGGCGCTGTTTCGTTTTCCGGGCTTCCGAAATTTTCTCCAGAACCTTCATATCCATGTCGCGCGGATATACATCGGAACAGGGGGTTACGGTTCCGAAATACCATCCGCTTCCAAGGAAATTGATGGTGTGCGTGAAGTAGCCTTCGTTCACCATTTTCGCATTCACCCCGGATGCGAAATGCGCCCACGCGTTCCAGCGTCTCCAGTTTTCGGGCATGGGTTTTACGGGCGAAGCCATGAACCCGAGTTTGATCTCATGTCCTTTTTCGAAGGAATACGGTTTCGCCGCAAGATTCAGGATCAGTTCCAGTTTTCCGCCGTTGCGGATGATCTCGAATTCAGGAACGTTTTTGTCGGTCGCCCATCCGCGGTCATTGTCTCCGAATACCGCCAACCCGCGAAGTTCGTCTCCCAGCCAGAGATACGGAACATAGTCCGTCAATCCGATCCGGACAACCTTCGAAGCGTCCCAGATTTTCCCTTCTCCTTTCGGGACGGCTCCAGCGTAATTGATGCGCGCTCCGTCGCCGCTGCTGTGCATCAGCGGCATGACGGCATCATCCAGAGGAATCACCAGCCGCATGGAATCGATGGAAAAACCGGGATCTACGGAAAGACGCCAAAGCATCATGCCGTCCTGGTCGAAGGAAACCCGGCTGCTTCCGGTCAGCTTTCCGGCCTTCCAGCGGGATACGGTGTCCAGAAAACTATTCCCCTGTTTTTCCGGCCTCAAGATTCCTTCGGCAAGACAGGTTTTCCCGTCCTGCTTTATTTCCAGGCGGAATCCTTTGTCCATCAACAGTGCGCGGCCATCGGCGACCACCTGTTCAGGAAGACCGAGAGAGTTCAGCTTATAGTCGCGGAGAAGTACTTTAACGATTCCATTCTCGAAATTCACGCCTGTAAACGGAGGCACAATCCGGTCAGACTTTCCCAGGGCATTGTTTTCCCATTCAAATTCCCGGTGACATTCGAACCGCTGCGATATTATCGTTTTTCCGTTTGACTGGAGTTCGACAAGAAACAGCGCGGAATCCTTCCCCTCCGGAATCATGGAACGGAAATCCGGCGTATTCCATTCCAGAAACGATCTTTTTCTCGCATCGAACTCCGGGATCCGGATTTCCGCCACAACCTTCTCCCCGAGGCGAAGAACCGCTTTCAGATTTTTCAATCCCGAAATGTCGGAAATATTACTGCCGTCAACCCGGAAAAGCATTTTCCCATAACTCGGATAATATGCAAATGTAAAGCCCAGTTTATGCTCGTCCTCCTTTCCGGAAACAAAGATTTCCTTTTCCTTCTCCGGAATGATGACGACATCCCGTTTGTACCAGACGGTTTTACCATCGGAAGACGTGACCTGCAGCTTCCATGTCACCGGTTCTCTGGCGCTGGCGGGACCGCCCGGAAGCAAAATTCTTTTTGTCTCTTTTGCGCCTATGGAAAAATCCTCACTCAGCTTGGCATCGTGGGAGTTTTCCGGAAAAAAATGATAGGCGATATTCCCGCATACCGGGGTCTGTCCCGGATTGAAAACAGTCATTTCTCCAGGAGAAAGCTGTCCGGACGCATAGCGGCGAATGTTTTTCACTTGAACGACAGGAGAATCCTTGATCCAGCGGATCACGGGAATCTTAGCATCGGAAAAGAATTCGGTTTTGAACGGTTCCCAACTTGTCTGCGCGAATCCACCTTTGTATCGTTTCCAGTTACGGCAGATACGAATCCCGGTTTCCGAAGGGACTTCCCCTTCTTTGATGCCCAGATCCTTCCAAGGAATCGACATTTCAAATTCCCACACGCCATCTTTCACAGTCCCTTTGGAAATCCATCTGCCATGGAAAGGAACAATCGCTCCATTCACTTTGCCGACCTTATATATCGCCCCGCGATTATTGACGTTGCTGTGAAAAATACTTTTTTGTTTGGCAGTGAGGTCCGGAATAATGATGGTTTCAATGCTGTCGTCATTGAAAGTATCGACATTCCCTTCCTGTGGGAGCATTTTCTGCACCAGTCCGGCGGGACCGTATTCCGAACGGACAGAAATGTAAAGATTGCGGGAATCGGCTCCGACAAAGAACTGCATTTCCGCCGGAAAAAGTTCTCCTGACTTTTTCGAATTGAAACAGCTCCCGTCCATTGCCGCCGCATACTTCCATTCTTCCGCGCTGATTTTGCCGTCGATTACGGGCGCCGCCGGCATCAGGGGAAGAGTCACTTCCGGAATTTCCAGCGCGATTGCCGAGGTGCAAATTCCGCTGAGAATCAGTGCAGTCATTTTGCTTTTCACCATTTTTTCAATCCTCCTTTTTATTGTTGCGACGTATCCTCTTCAATATTTGGCGAAGACATCCAGAAAAGACATCCCTCTCTATGTCGTCGGGGTTCCTTTCAATATGGTTTCAGTCAGGTGTCTGCGCATGGATGCAAAAGAACAGTTG
>CAZORN010000055.1:0-16504 GCA_964581935.1 uncultured Victivallales bacterium | reverse complement strand
CCGCATTGAACTTTCGCGCCATGAATCATGCTGTCGGCAAAGGCCCGCATTTCTTCCAGATACGCGTTGTTCTCCTGTTCAAAAGTCAGGATGTCGTTTTTCTCCGATCCGTGACGGGCGACCACCGCGCCGGCGGAGGAACGGAACTCCAGAGAAATATTGTCGAACACGGCGACATATCCCGAACGGAAGGGAAGCGTGGAGGGCGGGAAGAAACCGCCTTCGATACGGCCCAGATGATCGTCGGCGAATTCCCATGTCGAGTCGGTGACGGCATTTCCGAAACGTTTCCGCACGGCGGAGTTGACCGAGATCTTCTCCGGTTCTCCCGAGACGGAAAGCATGAAGTCGATGTCATGAATATTGAGGTCGAAAAGAGCGCTTCCGGCAACGTCCTTCATGTCCGGATTTTTCCAGTCGCCCCAAGCCGGAGCCCCGGTATAACGGTACAATTGCAGGAACCGCAATTTCCCGTATTCCCCGCTGTTGATCAGGGACGCCAGATAGCGGTATTCCTTTTTGAACCGGACGCAGTGCCCCACTTGAAAAATCAGCCCGGTTCCGTCCAGCCGCTTCCGGATTTCAAAAGCATCTTCCAGAGAAAAGCAAAGGGGTTTTTCCACAAAGATATGCTTCCCGTAACAGATGCCGGTCAGAATGGATTCCGTATGAAAACGGGTGGGAGTGGCAATCACCAGCGCATCGGCTTCGCAGCAGTTCAAGGCCTCTTCGAGAGTTGGAAAAAAAGGAATATCGCGGATTTTCGACCACTCGATGCGTTCCGTTGTGATGTTTCCGGAGACAGGACGGAGCTGTTCTTTCGGAACCCGATCCACGATGGCGGCAAGTTCGACGCCCGGAAGGGAACAGATATTTGCGGCGTGGGTCTGTCCCATGAATCCGAATCCGGCCAGGATGATTTTTTTCATTCCGCATCACTCCAGTCAAGGATGATCCCCATTTCGGCGCCGCGGTCCTTCTCCAACGCCCTGTATGCATCCGGCGCATCTTTCCAGTTCAGTTTCCGGCTGACGAGCCCTTTCATGTCCAGCACGCCGAAACGGACCAGATCGAAGAACATGTCCACGTGACGCCGGGCGGTCCACGGATAATCCGCCTGCGGATAGTCGGGATGCGAAAAATTATGGGCGCCGATGATTGAAATGCTCGGCCATGCGCAAAAATCCTGAAAATCGAAAGGCACCGCATGTTTGGGACTGCTCAGAATGACCAGCCGTCCTTTTTCCCGGAGGAGCGACGCCTCTTTCTGAAGGAGGGACGCATTGCCGGTCAGTTCGACCACGACGTCCGCCTTGCGCCCGGAATTGGCTTTCAGGAGAATGTCTTCCACGTCTTCCTTCATCGGATTGACCCGGACCACGAGAGGACTGTCCGGCAGAAGATCGAGGCGATGTTCCGAGGGATCGACCGCAACCACCGGATAAGCCCCGGTTTCCAGCAGGAAACGGACGGCAAACTGTCCGAGAAGTCCGAGCCCGAATACGACGGCGCATTCCCCCCACTGGATTTTCGAGGTCCGGATTCCGTTCATCACGATCTGCGGAATCATGAAGAAAACAGCGTCGTCATCCCCTACCGGATCGGGAACGCGGTGGCACTCGCTCTTGCCCTTTGCCTGATTTTCGAGGCCGCGGAGAGACTTGACGACGTAAGCCGCGTGGGCGCAATTCGTGGCCACGCGTTTTCCGAGCCAGTCGCTTTCCACGCCCTCGCCCACCCCGACAACCGTCCCGATGTTGTTATATCCCGGATAATACGGACAGGAAAAATGCTTCTCCCAGTTCGTTCCCGGTTCAAACTCTCCGCAGTAGGCGGTCATTTCCGTGCCCGTGCTGATGAGAGTCCGGCTGGTTTTGATCAGGAGTTCGCCTGACGCCGGAGCAGGAATCTCGGTTTCCCTGAACGCGGCTTCCCGCACCTTCGGAAAATACAGAATTTCATTTTTCTTCTTGTTTTCCATAGAACCTCCTTTGTATTTTTAAGTTGCTGTTTTATATTTTACATGCAGATTAAGATGCTTTCTTTGTATAAAAATCCAATAAATATGCTTAAAACGTCAAAAATAAGAAATATCGGATTTTATGATCCGATTTCACTGGACCCGGCATTTCCGATTACGTTTCCGGGATACAAGGCGCCTCCGCTCGAGGCGCACATCCATAACTGTTTCGAAATCGGACTGTGCTCGACGGGAAGCGGGGTATTCCTGATCGGGAACAAAATTTTCACCTGTTCTCCGGGGGATGTCTGCTTCATCAACAACCGGGAGTTCCATTTGCTCCGGCATGACACGCCGTCGAACTCGAAATGGGACTTCATCAACCTCGATCCGGTGAGACTGCTGGCCGGGGGACTCCCGGAAGATGAGAGCTTTTTCGACCTTTCGCGTTTTTCCGGCGACCGCTTCCAGAATCTCGTGCACCAGGGAGACGCGCCCGAACTGAACCGGCTCGTGAGTCTGCTGATCGATGAGCTCGAACACCGGAAACGGGGGTTCCGCGACAGCGTGCGCGGAATCGTCTGGACTCTGCTGGTCCTTCTTCACCGCCGCTGTACGGCACCCTCGGATGAAACGACGTCCTGCGAGGAAATCGACGTGATCTATCCGGCGCTGAGGTACATTGCGCGGCACTACAGCCGTCCGATCAAGATCGAGGAGCTGTCGAAGCTCTGTCACTGCAGCGTTTCGACGTTCCGGCGGCAGTTCCTCCGGTCCATGAAGGTTCTTCCGATCGAATATATTCTCGAATTCCGCCTCAAATCGGTGGCGGCGAGCCTTCTCAACGGCAGGAAATCGATATCCGTCCTCGCCTGGGATCACGGATTCGGAAATCTTGCGAATTTCAACCGGCAGTTCAAGGCCTTTTTCGGATGCTCGCCGCGGGATTACCGCGCTTCCTCCCGGAAAGACGTCAGTCTCCGTCTCCCGTGAAGAACGAGCGTGTCAGCGGGGAGCCCTGCACTTTTCCAGCCGCGCCTGTTCCGGATGGGTGTAAAGCTGCCGGAAAGCTTCCTGCTTCCCCTGCTTTTCCGCTTTTTTCCGGAGGCGCTGGACTTCCTCGAAATCGACGGCCGCCTGTGTCCATTTGAACACATCCTGGGTATCGAGTCCCAGAAGCATCCCGTGATCGCCGTAGGGATACAGATGGAGAGAGCACGGGACGCCTGCCTCGGCAAGGGCATCGGCAAAATAGACGCTGTTCCGGAACGACACCACCTGATCCCGAACGGTATGCCAGAGAAACACGGGAGGAGTCTGCGCTGTGACGCGGCGGTGCAGCGAATACTTTCTGGAATATTTCCTGTAATCCGGACCGAAAAGGAATTTCCCTGAATCGGCATGGCTCCACGGCTCCAGAACGATCACGGGATAGGAAAGGAAAAGAGCATCCGGGATTCCGTTCACAGCGTCGAATTCGTCCCCGTCCGAAGCATCGATCTCCCCTGCGATGGTGCCGAGACAGGCCGCCAGATGGCCTCCCGCGGAGAACCCGCAGGCGCAAATACGGTCCGGAATGATGTGCCACTTGCGAGCGTTGCCCCGGATGATCTTCATGGCACGCAAGGCGTCCTGCTGGGGTTTCGGAAAACGCTCGGTTCTGCAGCGGTAATTCAGGACAAAAGCATGGTATCCAAGTTCATTGAAACGCCGGGCGACCGGAGTGCCTTCGATGGATTCGCAGACACAGCAGTAGCCTCCGCCGGGGATCACAAGGACCGCGGGGCGGAGTTTGCGGCCGGGAAGAAGAAACGGGGTGATCGAAGGAGGTTCCTGTTCCGGAACCGGCGGAAGGTTTTTCCAGAGTTTCAGAGGGGACGCCTGCGTTTTTTCGGAATAAGCGGAGGGAAAAGTTTTTGAAGTTTCCATGATGGCTCCATGTTGATTATGGTGAGGCTGGATCGGATTTTTTATGGGGATGCCCGCGCCGGGCCGTATGCCAGGGATTCTTGCTGTCGCGGAAAGCGGCGGGCCAGCTTCCGATGATCTTGAAGAAAACCTTTGAAAAATGGTAGCGGTTGGCAAAACCGGTCTTCGAGGCGATTTCATCGATGGTTTCGTCGGTGAAGTGAAGAAGCTCGCAGGCCTTTTCGATCCGGCGGAGCTTCAGATAGACCTGAGGAGAACTTCCCGCATTGGACGTGAAGAGACGGATAAAGCCGTTTTCGCTCATGAAGAGCAGTCGGGCCAGTTCGCGATTGCTCCAGGGCCGACAGAAATCCCCGTCGATTTTCCGGATCAGATTGCGGATGCGCTGATCCATGTCGGCGTCCATGTTCCAGGAAACGTCCTCCAGCAGAAACAGCGCCGTTGTTACGAAAGCATAAATTCCCATGAGCCCGTCCCGCTCGGACCCGAACGCCGAACAGGAAATTCTGGAAATCAGTTCGGGAGGAAACATCTGCCGGGGCAGTACGAAAATCCGGTCCCGCAGCTGGGCGGAACGCCACTCCAGCGAGAAATGGGCATACAGCTGACGGAACGGATTGTCGCAGTGCGTGCGGAGCCGGGTATAGGGTGCGATCAGATAAACCTTGTCCTCTTGCAGAGGAATCCGATCGCATCCGTGGAAGATTTCAGCCCCGGGATCCTCATTCAGATAGCAGCGCCAGAAGGGATATTTCAGCTCAAAATCCCAGGAGTCGACCGTCAGACAGGACCAACTGTGAATCCTCAGCGGAAGAAACGGAGAATGTTCCGGTTTATTCATCGCGGACTCCTTTGCTTTCCTGAATAACATACTTTCCTGACGGAATTTTGCAACCCGTCGCGTTAGAAACAGATATTTTTTTTCAAGATTTGGACATTGGAAATTACCGGAAAACCATTATAATTAGTGAAAAGAGAGATTTCAGAACTTCGCAAAAGCACTCATTTCAAGGCTGAAAACAGAAAAACGGCTGGAATGCGACCAATGCGGATTTTCAGAAAAATGAGGGACAGCATTCAATATCGGAACCCAGAAGGAGGCGTGGATGAAAGAGCCGGCGGCAAGTGAAAAAAGGGGCTTCACCTTAGTGGAACTTCTTGTTACAATTGCAATCATTGCAATTCTCGCGGCGATGCTTTTGCCCGCGCTGAACAAAGCCTGCGAGAAGGCCAGATCGTCGAGCTGCATGAGCAACCTCAAACAACTCGGGATTGCCCTCTCCTCCTATTCGACCACCCATAACGATTATCTCGTCCCGTATCTCGGCAGTTCTTTCTATTTCAACATGATCCTGGAGGAAATTCTCCCCAGATTCCAGCGCAGCGATGCTTTGGCAATCGACCGCTATTTCAGTTGCCCTTCCTGTCCGAAAGATAAGATGATCGGAGGAAAAACAATCTCCGGCTGGATGACGTATGGAATGACCCGTCCTTATTCTTCGTCTCCGCCTTCCGCCGGCAGCGTAAGCGGCGGAGCCTTTTTTTCCGTAGCCTCCGCCATATTGCAGGCGACCCCGAAAAGAATCAACATGATCACTCCCCGTTCGATTATTCTCGTCGACTGGATTCCTGAAACGGCTCAGGCGGGCCTGTCCGGTTTATATTATGCCAGAAACAGCTCGGGAGCTTATGATGCGCGGTTGTCGTTTCCCTCTCCGGATCATCTCCTCTATTATACAGGAAGAGAATTCTATCACAACAAATATGTGAACGGCCTGCTGGTCGACATGAGCGTAAACGCATATCGTTACGGTACGAATTTCAGCGGGTCCTCTTCAGACAACTTCAAATATTCCTGGGTCGGCCGATGACCGGGCCTTTCACACAGGACTCGAACCCAAAACTTTTCCGACAAAAAAATAAAGAACCAAACGGACTCAAAGGAAAAATGAAAACCGCATACAAGCAGACCGACAACATCCCCTACTATGAAGAAGACATGGTCAAACATGGAAACCTCGAATATTTAGCGGAACGCTGCCTCCTCGATGTTTATTATCCTGAAAAGAAAGGAATTGCGCCGGCCATTCTCTTTTTTCATGGAGGCGGACTGGTCACCGGCGAAAAATTCATTCCGGAAACCTTGAAGGAATCGGGGCTGATCGTCGTTTCCGCCAATTACCGGCTGAGCTCCGAACGCGCCCGGTGTCCGGACTATCTGAACGATGCCGCGGCGGCCGCCGCATGGGTCTTCAGGCATATCGCCGAATACGGAGGCGACCCGGACATCGTTTTCGTTTCCGGATGTTCCGGCGGAGGCTACCTTGCCGCCATGATCGGCATGGTTCCGCAATATCTGAAGCAATTCGGCGAATCGAATCAGAGATTTGCGGGAATCATGCCCGTATCCGGACAGATGACCACCCATCTGCAGATTCTCAATGAACGGAACCATACCTCCGGCATCATGCCGCCCTGCCGGGCGGTGATCGATGAGCTTGCGCCGCTCTACCACGCATCCGCAGACCTTCCGCCGTTTGTTTTCTATGTCGGGGATCCGAAGCTGGACTGGCCGACAAGGGCCGAGGAAAACGCCCTTCTCGCAACAACGCTGACTCGCGTGGCCGGACATAAAACGACCGAACTTTTCCTGTTTTCAGGATTCGACCATTTCAAGGTTTCCGAACCCGCTTTCGTGCTGATGCGCAGCCGGGTCTTCTCTTTGGGAAACAGATTGCGCAACCGTTGCAAACCATCCCCCCTGAGTGTCGGCAAAGAGGAAAAACGGGTGATGTTTCAGGCGCGGCGCGGCGGAACGGAACCTTTCGGAACGAGCGCTTCATGGCGGCATGACGGAGCATTCCTATACCTCGACGTCGAATGCCCGGAACCGCGGATGGACAAGCTGTTGCTCGGTCCCACCCTGTGGGATGGAGACTGCATCGAACTCTGGATGGAGGTCGAACCGGACATCATCGGGCAGTTTGTTGTCACTCCGGACGGAAGGACAAGCTACTACGGAAAGAAAACATTCTCCGATATTGAGGCGAAAGCGGCACACTCGGACAAGGCATGGAGCATACGGATAAAAATCCCGCTTCAGACATTCACCGGCGTCCCGAGACTCAACATCACCCGCCGCCGCATGGCGGATGGCGACGACGTCTATACCAACTGGTCGCCCGTCATGGGAGAATCGAATCAGGAACTCGACGCTCTGGTTCAACTTGAATTTGAATAAAGCCGAAAAGAAACATAATTGAAAAGCCCGAATCAAGAAAGGGAATTCCAGATGAGGTTGTTTTCAGTCATCTCCATGATTGCATTGCTTTCGGCCGGACGGGGATTGAACGCGTCTGAACTTCGGACGCCTCCCGCACCGTTCAGCCATGCCAAGGCAAACGCCGAAACCACGCCAAAAGCCAATGCAAAACCATATTTTGAATCCCAGGCCAGAAGCTTTGTATTCGGCTCGAAAACACTGGAATTTGCCGAGAACGGCACCTTCAAAATCATGTCTTCCGGAAAATGTGTCGGCAGTGCGTATTTCTACATATCTACGTCTTTCAAATCAAATCAATCGAATTCCGAAATACGGAAAATCGGACCCTCCCCGAATGGCGGCATATCCGTTCTGGAATCATCGTCCGACCCGGCGGCCCGTTCTTTTTCCGTAAAAGGCCGGATCTCCTACAATAAACCCGGGGAGAAGCCGATGGAGGGCGACTGGAGCCAGACGGCGACACTGACTCAAGACGGCAAGATCGATTTCGCGCTTGATTTCCAGGTGCCTGAAGGACAGTCCTGCAACGCGAAGGGGATTGTTTTCAATATTCCGCTGGCCGACGGGTTCTCCTATGGCAAAGAAGCCTTGCAGTTGAAGTTCCAGTCGGATGAAACCGTCTCAAAAATCGTCAACCCGAAAATTCTCACTCTCCACGATGACCCGAACGACTCCTTCGCCATTCTGTTCCCCGAAGGAGAAAACATGCTCCTTTATCATTTTCCGAAAAAGAACATGTTCAATCTGTTCCCCCATCCCGTCGGCAAGACAAAAATACGCTTCACAATCGATCTCATGAATTATCAGGAAGCCTCCCCCTCAGCGCGGGTTCCCGGAGGAGTCGATTTCCTCAAAACGGACGCGCTGGAAATCCCCTCCCGAGGGAAAAATCTTCTACTGAATCCGTACTTCGCCCAAGGGGCGGCATATCTTCATCCGGTGTATCTGTATACCGAAAATCTGATGTATTATCCCTCCCGCTGCCGGGTTACGGACGAAACGGCAAAGTTCGGGAAATATTCCCTGAAAATCACCGGAGCGCACAATATGCTGCAAGTCTCCGGCATTCCCGCCAATCCCGGAAAATACACCTTCAGCTTTTATGCCAAGGGGAAAGGGAATCTGAACGCCATGTATGTGAAGTCGCGGTGGTTTCATCACGACCCGCGGATCATCGCCAGATTCAATATCGACTCCCCCGACTGGAAACGTTATGAATTCACTTACGATCATAACAGCGCAAACTCGTTTTCAATCTGGCTTGACACGCGGGGGGACGCCAAAGACAATCTTTTTTATATCGACGGAATGCAATTGGAAAAAGGCACACGGGCGACGGAATTTGAAGCCCCGGCTGTAACGGCCTTGTTCAAGACGGACTGCGACAGGTTTTTTCCGTCCGGCAAAAACTGCATGGCTGAACTCGTTTTTTCGACCTTGCGCCCACACGTAAACGGGAAGGTCACGGTCGAAGTAAAAAATTTCTTCGATGAAATTGTATTCAGAAAAACATTTGACTATGATGTTTCGCAAGGGAAGTACCCGGCTTACCCTCTTGAGATGGGCAAACTCGCGGACGGCATTTATGTCGCTTCCGTGGTTTATGAAATCAATGGAACCGCGCAGAAGCTGAAAGAATTTTTCCGGTTCTCCGTCATGCCGTCCATGTCCGGGGATTACCCGACGAAACGCCTCTTCAGCGCCCACTATATCAACGGATCGGTCAACACGATGACCCCGGATCTCCTTCCCGGAGCCGAACTTTTCTATGGAAGGCTGAATGAAATCGGAATCGGGTCCATCGGACAGGGGGGAGAATTCGTTCCGAAATGGGTGGAAGAGGTGCAAGACAAAAACCACCTGCTCCGAATCGGCCTTTTCGCAGTAAGGACATTCAGTGGAACAAGGATGAAGGAGAGTTTTCCGCAGCTCGCCGACAAAATCCGGGATGACGCCGTCTATTGGGGAATCGTCGATACCAGCTCCGGTTCCAAGCGCGCCGGGATCCTGCCGGATGCCAGACTGGTCGGAGGATGGACCCCTGAATTCAGGGAGAAATTCAAGAAGGCGGTTGCGGACAGGGTGGCGTCCGACGCGAAATACTACGCCTACGGCATGGGCTCCGAATGGAGTCCCGAATTGAAAGACCTGAAGGAGTATCCCGACGTGATCAAGGCGTTTACGGAAGCCGTCAAAAGCGTGCATCCGGACGCCTATGTGTTCCAGGCCGGCGAGATGAACATGGAACTGGTGGACGGCATTCCCAAAGTGAATACATTCCTGACCCGCATGAAAAAGGAATTTCCGGAGTGGAAAATCGAATGCGTCGACACCCATCCATTCACCAATACCATTGAGACGTTATATCCGAATTTTCAGGCCTTCATGGAGATGGTCAACCGACACTCAAAAGACTGCGGACTGGCTTTCACGGAAGGCGGACAGTTCAATCCGTATGAGGTCGAGGCCTGGAACGTTCAGCTGATCGGATGGGGAAACAGAATCTGGGCCGGAGGCACGCTCTCTTACGATCTCGGATGGAACGAGAAACTCTCCGCCGCGTATTACGCACGCTTTTTTCTTGTCTTCCTGACCGAATACGGCAGAGTATGGAACGCTTGCAGCGGCGCCATCAATTCGCATAATTTCAGCCTCGACTATGAACTTACGCCGAGGGCTTTCCAGAAGATTCCGAACACGCTCGGACAATTGTTCCGGGCGCCGAAGAAATTTCTGGGAGACTACTCCTTCGGGGTGGATGTGAAATGCCTGGTCTGGCTGGATGACGAGGGACGTCCCCTGGCGGCGGTCTGGAACGAGGACCACGCCGTCAACCGCGGCGCCGCGCTCTCGCCTTACGCCACCATGAACTACAAAAATGCGGAGTATATCGACCTGATGGGAGTGAAGCGCACCCCGGAAATCGACGGCCGCTTCCCGGTTTCTCCTTTCCCGTTGTTCATACGCGGGCGGAAAGGGGATGAAAAAGCTTTTGTGGACGCCATCTCAAAAGCCCATCTGCCCGCCTCCACAAAACTGCCTTTCCGGATTTCCGACCGTCTTGTTTCCGAGGAGGCTCTCTGCCTGACTCTGAGGAATGACCTGTACCGTCCCGTCGTCGGGACAATGAAGGTTCAGGGGCGGAAATATCAGCTCAACATTCCTCCGCACGGGGAACATTCCGTCGAAGTGAAATTACCGGAAAAGGTTTCGGCGGATTCTCTCCGCGAAATCAATATCCCGGCTGTATTTGAAATCGACGGGGAGAAGTTCGATTATACGTTCCGGACTCAGGCTTTTGCCGCAAAAAAATTCACGGGAGACTGGGAAAAAATCCCGGCCATCCAAATGAAAAACCGTCGGATCTATAAGCTGAAAACTCCGGAAAAAACGCTTTATCCCGGCGACTTCGAGGCCTCTTTTCAGGTGGCGTGGGACAAGGAGAACTTCTATCTGCGGGTTTCCGTCACGGACGACATGCTCTCGGCCGGGACCGAACAGCAGGACCGCTATGATTATGACGTCTGTCAGGTGTATATGGATACCCGGTGTTCTGCCCGGGCAACCGGACGCAAACTCTATGACGACGACGATTATTCCTACTCCTTCATGCCCACCGCCGACGGAAAGAGGTGCGAAGTCTGGCGGGCGACCTCCCCCGACATACAGTTGACTCTGGGGACGGCGTCTCCCCGCGACCGCGTCATCGCCAAGGAGATCCCCGCCAAATTGACCCGGACGAAAAACGGGTATGTCTACGAAATGACGTTTCCCGCGGATTACATGAAACCGGCAATCCTCCAAAAAGGCTGGAACCTGGGCTTCGCCATTTATGTCGCGGACAAGGATTCCGGACCGGGAGTCAAGCAGGCCCTTTCCCTGGCGATGGAAGAGGGCGGAATCTGCTGGAACACACCCCAGCGCTGGCCGCTTCTGATCCTGACGGACTGAGGCGTTCCGGGGGCGAAGGCATCCGGCGCGCGCAAAGTTTGTGCCTCCCGGATGCCGGTATTCTCAAACAGCGTCTTCAAAAAATATGACAGTTTCTTTCTGCTGTCAAAGGAAAGCAATCGATGAAACAGGAACACGCCATGTCCGGAAAGTGGATCGGACCGGAAAGCTTTGATTCTTCACTCGGGGGAACCGTCGAGTTCGCCCTGGACTATGTCTCGGAAAAAAATGAATCCCTGCATTTTTACGCGACCGCGGATCAATACTATATTCTTTATTGCGACGGACAAATCGTCGGGCGCAGCAATGAACGCGGGAGGCTGAAAAGCTGGTTTCTGGACGAGCTCTCCTTCGAGTCATGTCCGGGCAGCCATACGCTCACCGCGCTGGTCTGGCATTGCGGCGAAGCCAGCGCGGCCGCCGTGGAAAGCAGGAGGCTCGGCTTTATCCTCTCGGCCCCTTTGAACGGGGAACGTTTTTCCACAGGAAGCGCACCCTGGAAAATGCGCGGCCTCCCCGGCGTCACTTTCACGGCCCACACGTTTATCCCCAACGGCTGGACCGGAGTCCATCCCGAACTCCGGATTGACTGGAGGCAAGCGCCTTCCGGCTGGGTCACTCCGTCCGTCAGAACGGACTGCGGAGGGGATATTGTCATGCCGATGATCGGCAGACTTCCAGAAGTCAGAAAGGACAATCATCTGCGTCCGATTTACATTGACAACGCATCATCCGTGCAAGGATGCTGTAACCGGAACCAGACGGAAAATCTGGAACAGGCGATCTCCCTGACCACCGGCGGAAAAATTGAAATCCCCGCGAACACCTCGATCCGGATGATTTTCCGCATGGCGGACTATTCCTGCGGCTGGCCCGTCCTGAGTACCGACGGAGGAAAAGATGCAGAAGTCGTGTTCTCCTATGCGGAAACCTTGTTTTCTTCCCCGGACAGCATGGAAAAAGACTACTCGGACCGGATCGATGGAAAATATTTCAGGGGAATCAGTGACCGCTTCCTTCTTGATGGCTCCACCCGTACGCTCATGCCCCTGGTCTGGCGGTCCGGCAGTTACCTTCAGATCATGGCAACAACCGCAAACGAGCCCGTGACGCTGTGTGATCTCGGCTGGATTGAGTCCGAATGCCCCCTGCCGGTCGAAGGTTCATGCCGGACCGGGAATCCGCGCTGGAATCATCTTTCCGAACGCTGCGTCCACACATTCCGGATGAATGCCCATGACCGTTTCATGGACTGTCCTTATTATGAACAGCTCAGCTACACCGGAGACGGGAGGATCGAGTCCCTGATTTCGTATGTCCTGACTCGGGATGACCGTCTTGCAAAAAAGATGCTGATCCTGTTTGCGGAAACGTGTGAAGAGAATATTTTCTGCTGCTGCCGGACCCCCTCGTCCGGACACGATCTCCTGCCAAGTTTCGCGCTCTGGTTTCCCGCAATGGTCTACGACTTCGCCCTCTGGCGCAATGACCGGGATCTGGTGAAACGACTTCTCCCCGCCGTACGCTCCAATAACAGGTATTTCCTGAATCACATAGCGAAGGACGGCCTGTTCCGGTTTGAAAAAAATGTCTTCAGGAAAGAAGGGCGCTACTGGAACTTCATAGACTGGGTCCCCGGATGGACCCGCGACAAAATCAGCGGCGACGCACTGGTCGCGGAAGACGGTTTCAATACCGTGATCAACTGGCAGTTCGTTTATGCGCTGAATCTCTCCGCCCGTTTGGAAGAGGAATTCGGGAATCCGAAAATGGCGGCGGATTACAGCAATGCGGCAAATCGCGTCGCCTCGTCTCTGAAACAATATCTGGATCCGGAGATCGGCCTTTTCAATACGCGCGGAATCCCCGGCGAATATGCCGAACACCAGCAGATTCTGGCGATCCTTTCCGGAATGTGCGGGAAAGATGAAATGAGGTCTCTCTTCATGAAAATGCTCGGGCGTCCGGGAATCGACCGCGTCTCCATGTTTTTCGGTCACTATCTGTGGCTGGCCGGAAAAGAGGTCGGAGACCTCTCCGTTTTCGGAGACCGCCTGAAGGATTTCCTGAATGTCCTGGACCGTGGAAACCGGACCCTTCCGGAAACTTTTTACCTCAGCCGCTCGGAATGCCACGGATGGGGCGCAATGCCGCTCTTCCATCTCATCTCCACCGTCGGCGGAATCCGTCCGGGGAACTGGGGCTTCTCAAAAGTCATCATTGAGCCGGAACCGTCCGCGATCGAGTCCGAACTTGAGCTCCGTTGCGTTCACCCCGGAGGCGGCACAATCCGGGCGCGTTATCTGAATACGGATTCGGTGTTCCAAGCTGAAATCGAACTCCCCCCGGGACTGAACGGCGTATTTTTATGGAATCAACTCCCCTCCCCGCTCAAATCCGGCAGACAGAAACTCGCCTTCCGGAAGCATGACAAACCAGAAGAAAAGTGAAATCCCGCCTCGGGAAACCACGTTTGAGCCGACCGGGATGAAAGATACAACTTTTTCCCGAAACATTGAACACCGGAAACGGCGGGAGAAACGGATCGGATCTCCCGCTGTCCCCGGCCGACCTTCTCAGGGTTTCCGCAACAGGCTTTTCTCTTTATCTCGAAGCGGAGGGCAGCTCCACGACATGGCTTCCCTCCGGATATTCCTTCCCTTCAATCAGCGCGGTCAGGCCGCACGGAACGATGATGGAAAGGATCACCCGGTTGTTTTCAGTCCGGCAGTCGATCATGATATTGCCGCGGGGCGTCGGAACGCGTCCTTTGACAAATCCAAGGCCGAAAAGGTGCGGCGCCACAAGGAACCGGCGGAATCCGGCTTCCAGAGGACGGACCCCCAGAATCGCGCGCTGGAAAAAGGAGATCGGAGCCGTTGAAAAACCATGACACAAACTTCCGATTCCGCCGAAAGCGTGCCGCCCGTAGTCGTGAATTCCCGATTCATACAGGGTCGTGCTTCCTTCCTCGACGCACCGTTTCCAATGACGCCGAATCCGCGCCAGCCCCTGCGACATGGTTTCCGTATCCAGATACTCCATGGCCCTGAATATAAAGAAGTGGAGGTAAAATTCCGGACAGATCAGGGAATCGTCGGTCAGGGCTCTCCGGAATTTCTCCTTATGTTTCCCGCTCACCTCGCCTGACAGCAGGGCGAACGCATGGGCCAACTGGCTTGAAATCACGGTGTTTTCCGACTGATTTCCCTGACTCGGGTAGAAAAGTTTACGGGGAGAGAAATTGACCGGATCGGCAAGATATCCGGTTTCGGACGAGATGAATTCCTGTTCGAGTTTCCCGCCCAGTTCCCTGTTTTTTTTCTCGCGTTCGGCACGGTTGCACGGAAATCCGCAGAGTCCGGCGAATTTCATGAAAATTCCGGACGCCGTCAGGTAAAGATAATTCAGCATCGATTCACGCTTTTCCCGGAAATTGTAGCCGCACTCTTCAAATCCCCAATCGTAAAAGTTCCAGGAATCATTTTGTGCACAGAGAATCCCTTTTTCATCGGCGAGAGACTCCATTTTTTCCAGTATGCGCGCAAGATTCCCCATATACCCGGACACGGTATCCAGGTCGCCCGTCGCCATGTAGTAGTCATTGAGGGCGATGAAAATGAAAAAGTTGGTCGGAAGAAGGACGCAGGGACGGTCGCCTGAATTGGGACAAACCCCCGGTATATACCCGCTTTCCAACTGCTGGGAAAACACCAGTTCAAAGGCGCGCCGGTGAACGGAAGACGCCCCGAAGGCCGCCAGGGAGGTATTGTTTTCAACCACCAGATCGTTGACCCAGAACGCCCGTTCACGCCAGGGACAATCCATGAAAACATCGGTGGTGCATACCTGAAGCGTATGTACGCAGGCATCCCAGATGCGATTCAGAAGCGGATCGCCTGACTTGAAGTCGGCCAGATACTGATACGGATATTCATGGGCGAAAGTTCTGCAGTCGAGGATCCGCACAGGAGAGGAAAAATTGCGGAAGGTCAGCTGAACCATCCGGAATCCGCGTTCCGTAACGAGGGAGCCCACCTCATTGACGCCTTCCTTCAGCAGATAGCGATCTGCAAAATTATAGTGGTCCGTAGTGGGATAACACGCACGGAGACGGTCTTTTTTCTCCTGCCAGACCTCCTCGCTGTAGGTGATGTCCAGAACCGTTCCGGCGGGTGCGCTGACTTGCGCGGAGAAACGGCCCAGCAGTTCGTCGCCGAAATCGAGGATGAGGCTGAATCCGTTCCCGTCGGTATCCGGTTCGATCACGACATCCCCTCCGTCGGGAGACAGCAGCGGAGAAAGACTTCCGAACCGCTCCGTTTTCGGAATTTCCAGCACATCGTTGTTCAGCTGAAGGGCCACCCGGTCTCCGGTGTCTTTCGAGGGGCTGACCGAGCGGGGACATTCCACATTCACGGGACGGCATTCAAACTCGCGGAGCGCCGGAACATTGCGCGGGGAAAGTTTCCGTTCGAGCAGAGGATTTCCTTCCGGAACCTCACAGGCGTTCTCCCAGTTTTCGCAGAACTCCCCGTGGAGCCAGCCCGCCGGTTCAAGCGACATGTCGCGATGCTCCATATAGCCGGTCTGTTCCGAGTAGAACGGAACTTCCCGCTTCCAGTCCGGCGCTTCCCGGACTTTCCAGCTCGCATCGGTCTTGACCACGCCCGGAATCTCCAGAATCAGCGCTGGCGTCGCGGATACCGACACCAGCGTTTCCGTTACCGGAGAATGAACGAGAACGGCGATGACGTTTCTTCCCTTGCGCAGCAGATCGCCGACCTCCAGGGTATCGAAATAGTTGATGGTGCGGGTTCCCCTGACCGGACCGTATTGAACCCGTCTGCCATTGATGTACAGCAGATAATGGGTGTCGGCGCAGATCCTCAGAAGAACTTCCCCGGGAATCTCTTTGAGTTCAAAACATTGCATGGCCCGGAAATAAACGTTTACGGGAAACGAAAAACGGGTCAGGGAAATCCATTTTGCTCTGAAGGCAAAACTTCCGTTTTTTTTCATCACTGTTTTTGACATGAGATTCACTCCGTTCTTTTTTACCTGCCCGGTTAGAATTATGAATTTTTCTGTAAACAATATAGTTCAAATAAAATCTCCTGTAAAGGGCTCAGGTAGAAACAGATATTTATTTGCATTCTTTGGACATTTCATAAGAGGGAAAGCAATATATAATATGTCTCCAGAGAATCTGGAGAAAATGAAAACCGAATTCAAAGGAACCCGAAAATGAACTGCACCGAAAAAGAATTTGAACTCGCATGTGAAATCTACGGCCGGTATGGAGTCGATCCGAAACTCGCCATCGCCTCGCTTTCGAAAATTCCGGTGTCCATTCACGCATGGCAGGGCGACGATGTCTG
>CAZORN010000054.1:0-16607 GCA_964581935.1 uncultured Victivallales bacterium | reverse complement strand
CCGGTGATGATGTCTTTCCTGAAGAACTTCATTCCGAGTTCTCCGGTGACTTTGCCGCAGGTGAGGTTCAGTTCGTTTAAGGGATCATCCAGATACCCGCCCAGGTAGAGCAGTTTCCGGCAGCCTTGCGCATGAAAATGGCGCAACGTGTTCTCGAGGCTTTTCTGGAGGTCGAATATTCCATCGATCCAGTCTGATAAGAAGGAGTCCCAGGGACTTTTTATGTGCGGCCCGAATATGCGGATGAATCCGACCCGGACCTCGCGTTCCGTGAGGGCTTTGAAGACGGTGTTGTACCACTGTCCGAAAACGATCAGCCGCGAGTCCCGGCGGAGACAGGACAGCGCCTCCCAGTCAATGTTCCGGTTGTCGTTATTTTTGGAAAAGGGGATTGTCTGGACCCGCCAGCCTTCTTCCGAAGCCGCCCGGACTGCTCCGTAAAAGAGATCGGAAAAGTTACTGAAGGTGAACGGTCTGTTCTGCAAATATTCCGGATAGGGAATCAGGAAAGAAATGATGCGTTCCCCGGAATCTTTCTCCGGCTGGCGGACAAAGGTTCCGCGCGACTTGACCCGTTCGATCAGGCCTTCTTCTTCCAGTTTCTTCAGGGAATCCCGGAGGGTGTCCCGTGCCACGCCATACTGAACGGCAAGTTCCAGCTCCGTCGGGAGTTTTGTCCCGGGAGGGGTTATCCCCGTGATGATATTTCGTCGTAAGTCACTGAAAATCGCTTCTCGCTTCATTGAAGGATATATCCCTGTTTTTTGAATATGTATACCATAAGTATACTGTATATTATAGCCATGATTTAGGTTTTGTCAACTGCGTTTCCTTTAAAAATCATTATTTTTTTCAAAAGATGAAACACTCCGGTGTTTTTTCCTTAAGGTCTTGCATCTTGACGGTTTTTCCGATATTCTCCGTCCTTGTGTTGAATCGCATGGCGGGAGAGGGTATGTTACCCTTTCACCGGAAAGGGAAAATCACATGGATCGGGAACTGCTTTGGAATTGCTTGTCGCGCGCCGTCGAATTCAGAACCTCCTTCCTCGCGGAACCGCATGAAGGCGCGTTCCGTCTGGTCAACGGCTTTACGGAACATCTGCCCGGTCTTGTGATCGACGTCTTCGCCAAGACCGCGGTCATCCATGATTACTCTCCCGATGGAGAATTCGAGCGGGATCCGGAGCCTCTCACAACGTTCCTCCTCGAAAAACTGCCCTTTATCAAGGCGATTGTGCTGAAAAAAAGGAACACGGAGTCGGCCGAAGAGAAGAACGGAGTCATGATCCATGGCGTCAAGTCGGACACCCGGATCCGGGAATACGGAATCGCATACGCCGTCGATCTCCGGATGAACCGCGACAACAGTTTCTATGCCGACACGCGTCTTCTGCGGAAATGGCTGATCGACAACATGGAGGGCCGTTCCGTGCTCAATACCTTCGCCTATACGGGCAGTCTCGGTGTCGCGGCTCTGGGCGGTCATGCCTCCGAGGTAGTTCAGACCGACCTTTCGGACAAGTTCCTGTCGCTTGC
Source organism: uncultured Victivallales bacterium (assembly GCA_964581935.1). GTDB lineage: Bacteria > Verrucomicrobiota > Lentisphaeria > Victivallales > UBA1829 > SIG94. Next base: position 15,069 of record CAZORN010000054.1, on the reverse strand, counting down.
CGGGCGTTCCTGCTCCATGAATTCCTTTCGTTATACGGGAAAAAACTTCATTGCCGGCAATTTTTTTCCGGTCGTCGGGCGACTGAAGAAATCGGGACGCCTTTTCGACTGCGTGATTCTGGATCCTCCGTTTTTCTCGAAGACGGTGAAAGGAATTGTCGATCTGGAGTATAATCCGCTTTCCCTGATCAATAAAGTGCGTCCGCTGGTCGCCGATGGCGGGTATCTGGTGGTCGTCAACAATTCCCTGTTCCTGCCCGGCAAGGATTTCCTGTCAGGAATCGACGGCCTTTGCGACGATGTTTATCTGAAGCGGGAAACGATTCTGCCGGTTCCGGAGGATTTCATCGGTCCCGACCCGGATTACCTCAAGGCATACGCGGTCAGCCCGGAGCCGTTCAACCATCCCACCAAAATAGTGGTTCTTCGGGTCGCGAGAAAGTAAACCGCTGTTTCCGGCCATTGAAAGAGTTTCGTATACAGCACGAAATTCCCTTCCCGGAGCCGTTCCCTGTGTTCCCACCGGGCAAGGTCTGCCGTCTTCAAAAATCTTGACTGACGGCATGTTCCATTTTGACAAAAACAAAGAATTTTTCCGGAAGGGTCTTGACAAAGGGACAGCCACGGATTATAATTACATATAGATCGAGTCAAATTTTATGAAGTGAGGCGAAAATGCAAAAACGGGTGACGATGCGGGATATTGCGGAAAAGGTGCGGATGTCCCGCGCCACGGTATCCGCCGTGCTTGGCAACAAAACCCATTGCTACGCCTCCGAAAAGACCAAAACGCTGATCCGTGAAACGGCCGACCGAATGGGATATTCGCCCAATCCGCTTGCGCGCGGACTGAAAGGCGGACGGACTCATACGATCGGACTGATTGAAAGTTCGCTGCAGAACGAAGTAAGGCGTCAGGAAGTGGTGACGTTCACCAACCTCCTCGACGAAAGGAACTACAGGCTGTATGTCGCCTATTATAAAGGCGAGGAGCGGCTGCTCCGGACCGCCTGCGATGACTTGCTTTCGCGCGGCTGCGACGCCCTGATCATCTCCGGGAAAATAACGGAAGAAATGTATCGGATCATTGCCGAGATCAGGGACCCGGTCATTATCGTCACTTCTTCTCCTGAAAGCCTGAACAGGGAGGGGGAGATCTTTTTCGACCACGGCAGCGGAACCCGGGAGGCGATAGAACACCTCATTTCCCTGAAACACCGGAATATCCGGATGATCGGAAAGGAATGGGGAGAATTCAGCACCGATCTGCGTCCGATCACTTTTCTGGAAGTCATGAAACAGCACGGCCTCGGCGGCAAGGATATGCTTTGTATATTGGATGAGGAATCGGATTTGACGGCGGATTTCATGAAAGTCTTTTTACGGAAAAATCCGGATTGCACCGCCATTTTCTGCACGAACGATTTCCTTGCGATGAGAGTCATCCAGTCCTGTTCGAAACTTGGGTTGCGCGTGCCGCAGGACATGTCAGTGATCGGTTTTGACGATATCAGCTCGAGCGCCTGCTATACGCCCGCCCTTACGACGGTGCGGCAGCCCAACATGGAGGGGGCGGAAGCCGGCATCCAGCTGCTGATGAACCGGCTGGAAAATGAAAACAAACCGGTATGCCGGCATCTTCTGTCGCATCTGGTGATACGGGAAACGGCAGCCGCTCCGCGTGTCCGTACATTGTCGGAGATAAAATGAATATTCATCCACATATCATAAAAATGGAGAAGAAAATGAGAAGAAAAGGATTTACTTTGATCGAACTCCTGATTGTGATTTCGATCATCGCGATTCTGGCGGGCATGCTGCTGCCGGCCCTGAATAAAGCACGCAACAGCGCGCAGGCTGCCAAATGCCTGGGGCATACCAAGAGTTTCGGCGTGGCATTTTTTTCGTATACGGATATTTCAAACGGATACATGCCGGGGCCGTTTACATATTACCCCTCGGGAAGTCCCCTCGGTGGATTCTGGCAGGCCGTGTTTGTGAATATCGGGCTTCTGCCGCTTCCGGTTCCGGATGTGGCATCCCCCGATCCGAAAGGAATATTCAACTGCCCTGCGGAAAAACGTCCGACCCTCGGCACGGCCAGTTCCTGGAACAGCTGGAAAGGCTCGCATTACGGTTTGAACCGTTATCTGAATCAGCAGTATGTATCCAACGCTTCGAGCGAAGCGCGCATGGTCTGGCGCAGGCTGAGTCATGCGAAGAGGCCTTCCGTGACCTACTCCATCGGCGACAAGTGGGAAGGCACCCTGATAGAGAATGGCAGCTATCCGCAGGCTGAACTACGTGCGCGGTATCTGCTCCCGGGGACCCGCCACAACGGCGCATGGAACGTTTCCATGCTTGACGGACATTCCGAGGCACAGAAAAAATATCCCCTGCGCGGCGTCGCTTCCGACTTCTCCGATTACGCATGGGCGCCAACCGACTGGTAAGGATCATAATGAAAAATCTGAAACTCTTTTCCGTTCTCTCCCTTCTTCTGCTGGCGGCGTTTTCATATGGTGAAAATGTTCAGGTGGAACCAAGGCGTGCGGCCATCATTCTTCCGGAGAATGCCGGAACCATCCGCCGTTTTGCCGCGCAGGAACTCCAGTATCACCTGAAACTGATGACCGGAGTCCTGACTCCGATCCGGCCGCGTCCGGAAAAGGGAATCTACCCTTTTTATCTTGAGGCGCCCGCGGGAACGGCGGTAAAGTCCATGGCCCGCGAAGAGGCCCGCTGGCTGGTGACGCCCGAAGGAACGTGGCTGTACGGAGAGGATTATCAGGAGATTCCCTCGAGAAAGGCCGATGACTTCACTCCGGTCTTCGCAAAATCTTCCCGCACGGGAACCTTGTTTGCCGTTTATGATTTTTTGGAAAAAGAACTTGGCGTCCTCTGGCTGGAGCCGGGCGAAAAAGGAATCGTCCATCCGTCGGAACCCGTTCTCAAACTTACCGCCGGAAACGGAGCCTGGTCTCCGGGCGCATTGATCCAGCGTCAGATCCGTTCCGGATACTCGAATTGGGCAAAATACAGCACGAAGGAGGCGTCGTCTCTTCCCGAATCGTTCCGTCAGGACAGGAAACAATATGAGTTCGCCGCTGAAGAGGTCCGCCTCTGGCTCAAACGTCAACGCATGGGGAACAGTTCGCCATTGAGTTACGGACATGCCTTCACGCAGTGGTGGGAACTTTACGGGAAGGAGCATCCGGAATATTTCGCCATGCAGGCCGACGGCGTCCGGCGTCCGGAATATCCCGCCCAGCCGGACCGCAGCAAGCTCTGCGTCAGCAATCCGGCGGTGCATGAGCGGATTATCGCAAACTGGCGCGCGGAAAAGAATCCTTCGCCGATCATCAACGTCTGTGAGAACGACAGCGCGGGCTACTGCCGCTGTCCGGAGTGTCTGAAGCTCGACGCCCCCCTGAAGGACGAGAAGTTCGCCGACAATCTTTCCGACCGCTATGTGTGGTTTGCCAATGCGGTCCGGCGCAAGGCGTCTCAAACCGATCCCGACGCCTCCGTCATCATGTATGCCTATTCCTGTTACCGGTTTCCGCCGCGTAGGGAAAAGGTCGATTCCCGCGTGATTGTCGGGTTTGTCCCGTCGATGATGGAACTCGAGCAGGTGGACCGCATGTACCGCGACTGGAAGGCGGCGGGCGCGAGCCAGCTTTTCCTGCGTCCGAACGATCAGCACGTGAACACCGGACTGCCCATGGGATTCGAAAAACAGTTGTTCGACCACTTCCAGCTCGGAATCAAAAACGGCATCATCGGCACGGACTATGATTCCCTCCACAATTTCTGGCCCGCGACCGGGTTTTCAGACTACATTCTGGCGCGTGCGCATACCGATCCCTCGAAAGACTTCGGGCATTGGGAAAAAGAATACTGTTCCGCCTACGGCCCGGCCGCGGACAAGGTCCGGGACTACTACCGTTATTGGCGGGAGAATGTATGGGAAAAACGTCTTCTGCCGAACCGGAAAATGATTCAGGAACGCGGACGCTACGGCAATTTCCGCCGCGGCCTGATGTGGGACATCGCCAAATATTACACGCCCGAAGATTTCGACAGGACCGATGCCATTCTCGCCGATGCCGCCAAAGAGAAACTCTCCGGTCCGGAACGGCTGCGTCTGGAAAAACTCCAGCTGGCCAACCGTCATGCACGCCTCACCTGGCAGGCGCTGTCCGCAGCCGGATCCAAAAAGTTTCTTGCCGGACGTCAGCTTCTTGAATTCCGTGTGAAGCACCGCGACGACCTGAATTTCGACTGGAGCACGCTGCTGAAAATCGAAGAGGAATTCGGGGACGTGACCGGAATCGTTGCCGCTGCGAAGTTTCAGGAATACAGCGATGTGGTCGCCCTTCCTTTGAAATGGCATTTCCGGATCGATCCTGAAAATGTCGGATTGCGCGAGCATTGGGAAAACACCCCCATACGGAGCATACGTTCCACATGGGATCCCATTTCCGTCAACTCCTGCTGGGAGAACCAGCCGCTCAAAGAGATGCCGGAAAAATTGAAAACTCAGCTGAAGAATTACGACGGAATCGGTTTTTATGCGCAATCCGTCAAGATCCCCGCCGACTGGAAGGGCAGTCAGATATTTCTCTTCTTCGGAGCTGTGGATGAATCCGCGCAGGTTTATCTGAACGGAAAGTTCGCGGGTGAGCATCTCTTCAAAAATTCAAATGATTGGAAGACTCCGTTCAGCATCCGCATCGATCCCCTGATCGATTGGAATGCGGCGGTTCAGTCGGTGGTGGTCCGAGTGGAGGACAAAACGGGTTCCGGAGGCATCTGGAAACCGGTTTTTCTCGTTCGTAAAGCACCGCAGGAGACAACGAAATGAAAAAAAATCCTGATTCCGAGCATCGGTTGGATAGCCGGAGGCTTCACTGTAAATTTAAATATTTCCTTCTGATGGCTAGGAATGAGTCATGTCGGAAGACTGGAACAATGGAATTTTGAACATAAGGCAACCCCGGAGAAAGATAATGAAAAGAAAAAGATTTACTTTGATCGAACTCCTGATCGTGATTGCGATCATCGCGATTCTGGCAAGCATGCTGCTTCCCGCTTTGAACAAGGCGCGTCTGACGGCCGCAAGGATGAAATGTCTCGGCAACCATAAGCAATGGGCTCTGCTCATGGCGACCTATTCATCGGATTTCAACGGATTCAATGTACTGCAGATCGATAAAACGGTAGACCCGGTCACCTGGTATTTCTGGAGTATGAATCTTTGCAAGCAGTATAATTTAGGAACCAAGAGCAAAAGCTACAGCAACGCTCTTTTCGGAAAGTGTCCGGCGGACCAGACCAAAAACGCTTCCTCTTACGGACTCAATTATTCCTGGGGAGTTCGCAATGCCGATGGAACCTACAACTACGTGACCACCAATGTCCGGGAAAGCCAGGTCACCCAGCCGAGCTATCTGATCCTGACGGTCGACTCGCTGCGGGCGCCCGATTTTTCCGCCCATTCCAGCGGATGGGCCAGCAATTTCCCGGTGCTCTGGCATGACAACCAGCTGAATATGTCGTTCGCGGATGGTCATGCCGCCTCCATGAAGCCGCGCACATTCGGCTTGTATGCAGGGCAAATCGACGGGTGGCCGCGGGATGACAAACGTTGGAAACAGTGGTAAAAAAGGGAATCCGGAAATGAATTCATGGAAAGAATTGAGCGTAGTCATTTTTGCGGCGTGTGTCCTTGTGGTTCTCGGGACAGCTCAGATCAGGCAGGGATCGGATGCCTGGAAAGATCAGGTGTGCAAGGAAAATCTGAAGCGGCTGGTTCAGGCGGCTTCCCTCTATCAGTCGGATCACGACGGTGCATTCCAGCCTGTCATCGTAAGAACCAAGCCCGGCTGGACCTATTGGTTCAGCTACATTTTGAAATATGCGAAAGATCCGCGCATCTTCTATTGTCCGGCAAACCCGAAGACGGAAAAAATCCTGAAAGCGGACGAAGGTGCGGCGGATTTGCTTCCGGCGATATTCGATCCCTTGTCCCAGTCCTACGGCATGAATTTCTGCCTGAGCTCTTCCGGAGATCCCAAGGAGTCTGACCGCGGGGGAAACATCCGCCGCGTTGCCGATCCGGCGTATACCGTTTACTTCGGAGACAGCAAAACGGCCAGTCTCCGTCCGACGAAATGGTGTTGGAAGGACGACTATGCGCCCATTCACGGCGAATGCGCCAATTTCGTATTCATAGACGGACATGCGGAGGGCATGAACCAGAAAAATCTGGGATTGCTTCATGCCTTCGACGGTTGGAATAAAGATGTGAAACGTTGGTCAAACTGGAAATAAAACAGGAGAGAGTTTTCATGTGGAAACATGCCTTATGGATCGGATTGTTCGCGGCGGGGCTGGAATTGTGTGCCGGTTCCGTTTGCACATCGAATACGAAACTTGAAACGGACAACGGAAACATCCGGGTGTTTCCGGTCAAACCCGGCGATTGGTCTTCCGCCCAACTGGAAACGGTCATTACGACAGGACCTTCCGGAAAGGCCCAGATCATGAAAGCTCCGCAGGTCACCGATGGGAAACATTCGGTGTCTCTGCTGTATCGCACTCCGGAATTCAACTGGAAAATCACATTCAGTCCGCGGGGAAAGATGATTCTTGCGGAATCCGAACTGACGAACCTGACGGATCGCGAACTCTGCCTGGAACCGGAACTCCGTCTGAAGCCGGACCGTTCCGAAATACTGGCGACTTTCTGGAACGGCTTCGGGAATACGGAGAAGACGGCCGGAAAACTTCTGGAAAGGCGCGGAATCAAGGGCGTGGTGGAAAAGCATGTCGGAGCTTCGACCATGCCGTTCCCCGTATCCGCCGCGGGCGGAAAAAGCAGTTCTCTGTTCACCGGCAGCGTGCCCTTCGATCCTGTCAGCTATACGGCGGGATCGCTTGATCCGGCAAAGAAGCAGCTGACATATTCCCTGCGTCTGGTCGCCGCTCCGCGGGAGACGATCCGTTTCCGGCAGACAATCGGCTGTGCGGACACGGCATACGGGTTCCCCGAGGCGATCATTCAGCAGTATTATGACGCCTTTCCGGAATGCTGGGCGATTGTGATGGGACAGGAGAATCCATACGTGTGGGGATTTCACGGCGGGTATGAAAACTGGTGGAAGATGCCCGAAGCGGAAAACAGCCGTCGTCTGGGCATTACTCTGGAATGGACTTACTGCCCCTTCCGGCGCGCCGGCGACATTTGGATGCGGGAAGAGCTCTGGGACTACACTCCGAAGAATCCCTTCCGTGCCGATAAGGCGGAGTTCGGCAAAAAACTGGACATGGGAAAAATAAACCGTGCCGAATATATTCAATGGAGGCAGGACAATTTTCGGAAAATGGCACGCACCTTCGGGCTGATGTTCTACAATACGGTGGCGGGAACCTGGTGCGAGTACAATCTTGCGCAGCAGAAATATCCGGATGCCATCACACACGATAAGAGCGTCATGTATATCCTGAACAACTGGTCCACGCATCACGACCAGGAAATCCGCGTCTTCCCGATGGGCACGTCGTTCGCGAAGGTGTTTGAGGAAGATATGGTTCTGCTCGCGAAAGACCTCGACCTTCCCGGTTTTGCTCTGGATTGTGCTTACGGAGGCGCATATTATCGGGGCCCGGCAGTCGAAAAACCATTGCCCGGGCGTGCCTGGGACGAGGAGGGCAAGTTCATCGACCAGAGTGTGGCGATCAATCATGAAGTGGATTTCATCCACGGGATCAACTCCGAACCCGACCGGAAACTGACGGCCTTCATCAACGGCTATCTGAAGGGCGACTATGTGATGGTGGAATCTCCCTTCTTCAATCTCGGCAAATTCAACCGTTGGATGCCGCTGCTCCGCTGGTATATAGGACCGCGTCCCGGCGGCGTGCACGGCCATGGCTACATGTTCAAGGAGGTCGTACCGGACTGGCGCGACAAGTCCCCCGCGGACTTCAAGGAGATCATGTCGAAGCTGAGCGATTACGTCATCATGAACCAGTTCAAGTATGGACTCACGGAAACCCATCTGACGCAGCGCGGCAATCCGCAGCAGCTCTACGTGTTCCCCGAACTGATAGAGCTGATGCGCGCCGGATGGCAGGCTGAAATTCCCATGATTCTGGAAGATGGAATGCGCGTACCTTACAGGACCCGTTACGGGAAAGGCGTCGGAACCTTTTTCTTCCTCGGGAATTCCGGGGGGACGGACGTTTCCGGAAAGGTCCGCTTCGACAATGCCGCACTGGCGGATGAGCCGATGACTTTCCTCTTCAACCGCAAAATGCGTGACGGGGCTGCCGCCCTGAACCGGATCGAAAAGAACTTCTCCGAAGTGGATGTCGTTCTGCCTTCCCGCGTGCCTGTGATCTACGAGGCTGTTGCCGGATTGCGCGGAACTGGGGAGAATCAGACTTGGAAAGTGACCTCGGAGAAGGCGCTGAACCTCCAGCGGTATCAGTTGGAGTATGTCAGCGGAGGCAAGTTCGTTTCTGAGATCGTCCTGCGTCCGATCCGGGGATTCCGAGTGGACAAGGTGACTCTTGACGGCAAAACGGTTGAGGTGCGTGGAGACCGGACAGCCGCTCTTCAATTTGCTCCGGGAGCCAAAGTCGGGATTGTCTATGCCTCGACGGTTTTCCATCTTCCCGCGGAAAGCATCGTGAATTTCCCGTTCACCAACGCGAAAAAGGAAGTGGCCTTCACTCTCAGGGTTCCCCGCGACGGAGCGGAAAAAGTCCTTGCGGAACGCTTTCAGACGTATTTCGATTTCTGCCGCAGGAATAAAGTGATCGCGCAGAATTCTCCCTTGGCGAAAGTGGAGACAGTCGACTCCCTGAACCCGTCCGCGGGAACCGTGACTCTGCTGATCGGCAAAGATCGTTTGCCCGGATCCGCCGCGATTCCGGACGGCGTTTCCATGAGCCGGGACGGCGGGCTGATCGTGAAGGCGTCGGATCCGGCTCAGGCCGGACGGATACTGGACGGGCTTTTCGGAGTGATGGACCGCCGTTATGAATATCTCTATCCCTTCCAGTATGTGATGGGACTGAGCGGCGAGATGCTGAACCACTTCGGCATGTTCGGAAAGACTCTCCCCTATCGGAAATATTTCGAGAGGACGGCGCAATGAAATACGCACTTCTTCTGCTTCCTTTGCTGTCGCTGACTGGCTGTTACAGCGGAGCCCGCCTGGAAACTTCTGAAGTTTCCGGAGCGGAAAGCCGGATCCTCAGCAACCGTTATCTCCGTGCCGAAATCGTGCCGGATGTATGCGGAGCCGTCGTGTCGATGCAATACCGCCCGACCGGCACGGTTCTGACGGAACCGTTCGAGTATTCCGTGCGTAAAATCGATCTGCTTCCCGATCAGCCTTTCGCCAACGCCGTGGGAAGTCGCACATGGCTGTGGAAAGAAAAGAATATGCTCTGCAGCCGTTTCACGGTTCAGCGGGAGGTCAATACGCCGGATCTCTGTGAAGTCGTCATGTCTGCCCGCTATTATCAGGGAACAGGCGTCGTTCTGGAACGGCGCATTCAGCTGGAGCGGAACTCCTCTGTATTGAAACTGTTTCTGACATTCCGGAATTCCGGAAAAAACGAGGTCACGGTCATTCCGTGGGAGAATGCCGTCATGCAGCTGAATCCGGAGCGGATGGATGATGTCCTGCTCCCGGCCCGCGGCGGTGTCGGACGGGTCGGCGAGTATGGCGTCCAGCGTACGGAAAACGACCGCATATTCGCCGATAACTCGACGGTATTTTCCAAAGAGGTGAAAATCGCTCCCGTCCGCGGCTGGATCGCCCGGCGGAATGTCGGCAGTCCATTGATTCTGGCGATCCGCACGGACATGAAAAACCTTCAGCCGGACGGCTTCTTCTATTCATGGAAAATGCAGGGGAATTCTCCTGTTCATACAATGGAAATCATTTTCACTCCTTTTCTATTGAAACCCGGAGCGGAAAAAACATTTGAATTGGACTACCTGGTATTTCAGGGACTTGCGGACCTGAAGGAAATCTGCGGCGACGTCGGCATCGATTGCCGCGCGACGGAATCGCAAATCAACCTGTCCCTCTCCGGCGTCCGTCCGATTGCGGCGGATACGCTTTCTCTTGTTTTGAAGTCATCGGGAGGATGGGAATTTCCTATTGGGAAAAGGAACGTTCCCGCTCTGGTTCCCGGGAAAGTCGAAATGCTGACTTTTGCCGTGCCGGTGCTTTCGAAGGGAGAATACCGCATCTTCGGCAAGTTCGGCTCCGGGAAAGAATTCATTCTTCTGGAACCGGTCGTCCGTATTTCCAGTCCGTAATCCGGCCCGGTTTTCTGAGGCGGAAACAGAACTCGCCAGACTGTTGCTCCGATGCTCTTTCGTCCGAGTCCGTCCATGCCGATAAACATTTGACGCTCCCCATTTCGGGGTTATATTACCCCGAAATGAAAATCAGAATGAATGGAGACATGATGCGATTATCGGGAATTATAACGGCCATGGTTATTTGCGCAGATGTGATGGCGGCGGATCCGGATTCGTCCATGATCAAGGAACAGGCGATGTCCTATTTCGCCGCGGAACAGACTGATACCGAGGCGAAACGGGCATTCGAATTCCAGCAGCCGGACGGTTCCTGGAAAGGGATTGATTATGACCATAAGGGCCGCGGAAGCTGGGCTCCGGCCGCTCACTACAGCCGCACCCGCATCCTTGCCGCCGCTTACCGCCGGGAAGGGTCGGTCTTCTTCGGAAAACCGGAGGTTCGCGATGCGGCGGTCCGCGCGCTCGAATACTGGGCTCAGCACGATTTTACCAGTCCGAACTGGTGGCATCAGAGCATCGGAACCCCGATGGGGCTCTGCGAGGTTGTTATCCTGCTCGATGACGAATGTCCCCCGCAGCTGCTGGAAAAACTCCGCCCCATCCTTGACCGCTCGACCCCCGGCATGACCGCCCAGAACCGGGTCTGGCTGGCCGGTGTTGAACTCCTCAAAGGAGTGATTTACGATAAGCCGGAATGGGTACGGGAAGGCGCTGCAACCATCGCGGAGGAGCTCTATGTGGCCTCCCCCGGCAAGGAAGGAATCCAGCAGGACTGGAGTTTCCATCAGCACGGTCCCCAGCTCCAGTTCGGCAATTACGGACTGTCTTTTTTTACTGAAATGACCAAATGGATCACCATTCTCCACGGAACCCGCTATGCGTTCCCGCCGGAGAAAATCGCCATCCTTAACGCATATTACGACAACGGGATCCGCTGGGTTCTTTTTCGCCGGGAGATGGACTTCAGCGCCTGCGGAAGGCAGATCTCGCCGGGACGTCCCCAGGGGAAATACATTTCGGCGGTGAGTGCGGCCAACCGTCTCAACCGGACGATCGGCAACTCCTTGGAAGTGACGGAGAAAGAGCTTTGTTTTTCCGGCAGCCGGTATTTCCCCGACAGCGATTTCCACGTCCAGCGCAATGGGGCGGATTGCTACTGGTCGGTCAAAATGACCTCGTCGCGCACGGTTCCGAGCGAAACCGTCAACGCCGAAAACCAGCTTGGCCGGTTCACTGGGCACGGCGCGACCCTTTTCGTGAGCGACAAAAACGAACTCACCGACATCGGCGGCATCTGGAACTGGCGGAAAATTCCCGGCGTCACGTCGGTTCAGAATGATTCGTCGCTGCTTTGCAGGGAGCCCGGCTTCCGCAATCGCCTCGACTGGGTCGGCGGCGTATCGGACGGCGAAACCGGTTTCTGTTCCATGGACTTCGACAATGGCGAGGTCGCCGCGAAAAAAAGTTACTTCTTCTTCGGTCCCGAGATGATTGTGGTCGGAAGCGGCATCCGCAGCGATTCCGACGCTCCGGTGGTGACCGCCGCCGCCCAGTTCCGGTGCGACGATGCGGTAAAAACCTTAAACATCAAACCGGCTGCTGACGATCCCGCTCTTTCCTTGCCTCCATTTGCCGGCGGCAACTTTGCCGTCCGTTACCTGAGGGGAAACTGTAATGAAATCACTATGGACATCAGCGAAAAAACCGGCGACTGGAAGCGGGTGACCGACGCTCTTTCCGACGCTCCGGTCAAGGCGCGGCTTTTCACCTGTACCCTCGGGCACGGCGTCAGGCCCCGGGACGGTTCCTTTGCTTATCAGGTGATGTTCCTGCCGCAAAAAGACGCTTGTACGGCAAAACTGCTTTCCGCCGGGTCGAAGCACATTCACGCCGTCGCCGGAAAGGATGCCGTCATGGCCGCCTTTTATGAACCCGGCTCCGTTACCCTGCCGGACGGCGGCACGCTCGAAGCCAGGCAGCCCGCGCTGGTCATGCTCCGCAACCGCCGGATTTACGCCGCCGATCCCGGCCGGAAACTGAAATTTCTGGATCTCACTCTTTCCGGCAAGCCATACCGTATTTCCTTTCCGGACGGCCCTGCCGCGGGCGATACGGTTTCCATTCCTTTTTAAAAGGACTGAATGCGTTTTCTGCGGCGCATGAGCTTCGCCCGAGTCTTCCCCGGATCTTGGCAATCCGTGATCCCTGTGCGGTTGTCGGATCGAAGTCTGACAGCGTGCCGGAAGGTGAATCCGGCGGTTCTCCGGAGATCGAAAATCAGAATCATTTCTGGAATTCGCCCGGCGTGACGCCGGTGATTTTCTTGAAGTTTCTCATGAAATAAAACAGTTTGTTGAAACCGGTCATCGCGGCGGTTTCCTTGATGCTCATGCCGCCCGAAGGATATTCCTTGGCACGGGAAACCCTCGGCATGATCACGTATTCGGCCGGAGCCCCTCCTGCGGCTGCATTGAACAAGCGACGGAAGTGAATTTCGCATATTCCGGCGTCGGCCGCCAGGCGAAGAACTCCCTACGGCGCAAAGAGTGAATTCGTCCGGAACGGGGATAAGGCCGTTCCGGACGAATGGTTAGTTCAGGCGGTCGAGCGAACGCCAGACAGATTCGAGATTCACCATTTCTCCGGTCCGGGCGGCCTGGTCGACGGCCAGCGCGTAAATGGCGCTTTCCAGTCCCTCGCTGCCGCTGCAGACGGGTTCAGAACCCGTAACCATCGTATTGTAGAGCTCCACCATGATGAGGCTGTCGCCTCCGCCATGTCCGTCGCCGTCGAATTTGATTTCCGTGACTCCCTCATCCGCCAGATTTTTGCAACGGATTCTCTGCTGATAGAGATCGAGGTCGACCGTCCCTTCCGAACAATGGAAAAGCAGGCGGCGTTCCGGAATCGCATTGCTCATGGTCGCGGTGAAGGTCACGCGGATCCGGTTGCGGAATTCGGCGATGGATACCAGCGTGTCCATCAGGTCCGAGTCATCGGTGAAGGGGGTGTCGATCCGATGCGGATCGCGCCAGATGTGAAAGGTTTCAGCTCCGTATTTCTTTTCCAGTTCCCGGTTTTCCGGACGGAAGAATTCACGCCCGCCGAACGCCGATACGCGGATCGGAAGCGACCCGCAGTACCAGTTGATCAGATCGAGGTCGTGACAGCATTTCTCCAGAATGTGCGGACCGGCAAGATGGGTGTGTCGGCGCCAGTTGCACATGATGTATCCTCCGTGTCCGGGACGGATATTCTCATTCGCTTCGATGGCGTGGATGCGCCCGAATCTTCCGGAATCGAGGAGCGCTTTCGCCTTGCGGTAGATCGATCCGTAGCGAAGGACGAACCCGGTTGCGAAAAGGAGTCCGCTTTTTTTGTACGCGTCGTAGATTTCACGGCAATCCTCAATCGAAGTCGCCAGCGGTTTTTCCGTGAACACCGGCTTGCCCGCCGCAAATGCCTCCAGAATGTGCTGTTTGTGGAAGGCGTTCGGGGAAAAGATCATGACCCAGTCCACGCCCGGCGTCTGAATCGCCTCCAGACTGCTCTTGCATCGTTTCGCATTCGGCGAATCCCAGAACTCGGCGGATAAAGCATATTCCATCTGTGCCGGGTCCGGATCGTAGACGGATGCGATTTCCACGTTGCGGCTGGAATCCTTCAGTAGATTTTTGACTACCGCACAGCTGCGGTTTCCGGCCGCGATGACCGCGACCCTGATTTTCTTTTCCATAATAGTGTCACTTCATTTCTTCAATGGTTGCGTTTTTAATTTGGACTATTGCTTTCTCAGGCATGTTGACGCCAACGGCGAAGAGCGCCAGCGAAGCCGTGTCTTTACGGACAAGCACGTTCTTTTCCAGAGAACGCCAGTTCCCGTCTTCTTTGACTATGATTCCGTCATAGGTGAGGGTCTGTCCCGTTGCGCTTATTTCGCGGAAGACCAGCCAAAACTGTCCTTTGCCAAGGTTCTCCGTCTTGATGTCTGCCTTCAGAAGGAACGTTTTTCCGGCTGGGTTTTTGTAAGGAAGCGAGACGATGGAGGACGCCCATGCGTTGGCCTGTCCGCGTTCCGGGCGGCCGAGAATCCTCAGGATGGAGGAGCCGTCATCGCCGATGACTTTGTCTGCATAGTCGCGGCGAGCGGGGAAATCCGGTCTGATCACCTCGCCTGCGCCGGATTTTTCGAAACGTATATAGGAAGGCCGCCAGAGCCCGCCCTTGCCGATGGTATTTTCCACCATAACCGTAATCTGATTATCCTGTCCGAATTTGATGGCGTCGGTGACGTCGTATTCCTGGGCTGTACACCAGCTGTTCGGATTCAGAACCTTATCGAAGATCAGCTCTCCGACGGGTTTTCCATTGACCCAGATCCAACCGGACTCGTCGATTGCGCCGATTCGCAGGATTACTTTGCGCGATGAATATTCCGACGGGATTTTGACCTTTGTGCGGTACCAGGCGAAACGATATTCCAGAATCCCCTGGTCTTCGAGGAAACTCCACGTCGAAAGTGTTTTCCAATCTTTGTCATTGCAGGCGGGGCTGAAATAACCCTCTTTGCGGCCATTCCCGGCGGAATCCAACTTCACCCGCCATTTTTCCGGCAGTGCGATCGCGTTGTTCAAATCAACGTCGATCAGTTTCCAGGCGCTGCCTTCCAGCCGGTTTTTGCGAGAGGAGAAAAATTCAACATCGGCCACGTTCGG
>CAZORN010000053.1:13003-17429 GCA_964581935.1 uncultured Victivallales bacterium | reverse complement strand
CGGCGTTGCGGAAGGAAGCCTTCCCCGGATTGCTCCGGTTCAGCCAGAAATTCACCTTGTCCACATAATTGTGCCCGCGCTCGAAGTCGCTCAGACTGTCGCCGACATACAGGATCGATATGGGTTTTTCCAGTTTGATTTTCCGGGCAAGAGCCTCCGTCCGGGTCCAATCCGCCGGAGAAAGACGGTCGATGAACACGCCGGCCGCCACCCCGAATTTCTCCGAAGACGCCAACGCCTCCTGATCCTTGTCTCCCAACCGGACCCTCCAGCTTCCGTCTTTTCCGGTGACGGCATCCTGGAGTTTCCCGCCGACAGAGGTTTTCAAAGCGGCGTCCGGCACGGACTTTCCGTTTTCTGTCAGGCGGAACGCGATCTCAGACAGCGGCTTCCCTGTCTCGGCCACCAGATGGGCGGGAACCGCGGACAGCGCCGCTCCCGGCACGGGAGAATAAATCAGGCTTCCCTCATCCAGATACGCCATGCTGTTTTCTCCTCGAACTTCGACCAGGGGGGCGATCCGAACCAGAGCCGGATCCGTGGCCTGAATATTCATGCTGATTTCCTGCCACTCCTCCTTTTTCAGAACAAGCGGGGGAGAATAGACAAACCGGGAAACGATCTTGTCCTGTGCGTCTTTCGTATATTCGAGATACCCGAGATACAGCTCACCGGTCCCTCTGGCTTTCATGCTGTAGGAGAAACGCCGTCCCCACGGGGATTCAATACGGGTCAACTGATAACAGCGGCCGTAAAATGCTTGGCCCTCGCGCGCGGACTTGAGCATTCCGCAGGATTTTCCGTTCAGGCCGGGCTTGGCAACGGAGAACTCTCCTGCCCAGTAAGCGGGCTTGATCCAGCCGGAGGCGTTTTCAAAACCTGGATTGTTGAGGAGATTCTGTCCGGAAAGGGACCCTGCGCAAAAAACGGCCAGGAGAGAAGCAAAAATGCGATTCATGATTTCACCCTAAGTTTCTGATTCTTTGACAACGTTGTCATTTCATAGTGTCATTATACCACCCGGAGAGTGAAAAATCAATAAAAAACATGAATTTTTTGTGTTTTTTCCATAAAACAGGGATTGACAAAAGAAGAAAAATCAATATATTTATAAGAGATGACAACGTTGTCAAAACCTCTTCCGGAGTATGCAATGGCGGAAAAGAAGCAACATTCACTGAAGTATATCGCGAAGCTCAGCGGGGCGTCGCTGTCCTCGGTATCGAGGGCGCTGGATCCGGCGCGAAGCCACATGGTGCGTCCGGAGCTCCGGGAAAAAATCCGAAAATACGTGGACAGGACGAACTTTTCCGTGAATCTCTCGGCGCGGCGTCTGCGCCTGAACAAAGCCGAGGCCATTACCGTCATCGTTTATCTGGATTCGTTCAAGCACAAAAACTTTTCGATCGAGTTCGCAAGCCCCAGCGCCGGACGCGACGACATCCAGTGTCTCTCGGCCGCCATCAAGGCGCGCAACTACGACATGAAGCTGGAATTCATCGTTCCCGACCAGACTCTGCCGTATCATATTTTCGACCGCAACCGCACGGACGGCGTCATTTTCGTTTCCTATTACGGAACGGAATATGTGGATTACCTGATGAAGAACAGGCTGCCGAACCTCTACATGAGCCGTTACATAGACTCAAAACGGCACGATGTCGGACTGGTCGGATTGAACCGCGAACCGGGCTACCGCGAAGCGATCGAAACGCTTCTGAAGGCCGGACGCCGCCGCTTTGCATGGTTCAGCCCGCCTTTCCAGACTTCGCTCCGGGTGAACATCCACATCGTCAACGAACTCTTTCACGAATACGGCGTTTTCGACGAACGGCTTTTTATGCCGACCGTCTGCAATTATTACGACATCCATGGGATCCTCAAAGTCCGCAGGGATGTCGACGCCATCTTCTGCAGCAATGACGTCATCGCCGACTGGGTGGCCCGCGAACTCCGCCGCGACGGAGTCCGCGTGCCGGACGACGTCTCGGTCATCGGATACGACAACGACCCGGCCTATCACGGCGAATGGACCAACAATGTCGCCTCCATCGGCGCCGCGAAAGCGCGCATGGCCGAAACCGCCGTCGAAGAGCTCATCAGGATCATCAATCATGAGGACGCCGAGCCGAATCCCCATGTTCTGATCGATACCGTTTTCATTCCCGGGGACACCGCATTCACACAAGAAAAAGGAGTTTGAGAATATGAATGGAAAAAGAACGGATTTTACGCTCATCGAATTGCTGGTCGTCGTTGCGATCATCGCCATTCTGGCGGGAATGCTGCTGCCTTCCCTGAACATGGCCCGGGAAACAGCAAGACGCGGCAAGTGCATCGGACAGGTCAGGGAAATCTCCAATGCCTGCATCATGTATGCGGACGATTTCAAAGGATATTTCCCGCTGAGCACAAAACTGGCTTCCTCGGGAATCTACAAGCCGACCTACGCCGGAATCCTGTATCTCACGAAACACCTGACCAATCCGCGCGTGTATATCTGTCCGTCGGCCATCACGTATCAGGATGCGGAACAGTGCCTGAAGGTGAAAGCGGTCGGGTTCGTTCCCGATGTCGACCTCTGGAACACCGGCGGCAGTTCGATTTTCGACTGGATTCATTATGCCCCCAACAATTATTACGTAAAGTATGCGCAGGACGGCACCGACGCCCCTGCCAAATACCTCCAGACACTGATGCCGTCCGTGAAAGTCATGCTGGCGGACAGCGTGAACTCCAATCCGACGGAGTATATCGCCAACAACCCGCCGCGACGCGGTTCCGGTCAGAAGCTGATCAATACCTTCAGCTCATCCATGGGATATACCTATCTCCGGCCGATGATGGACCCACGCCACGCCAACTCCTCAAATGTCTCCTGGGCGGACGGTCATGTCACGACCGAAAGGGAGGCATGGAAAAATATTCAGGGAACCATCAAGAAATACCGCTGGGATCCGTTCGAGACCGATTCAAAGAAGTAATCCGTCGAAATCCTTCAATCCTCAATCAGGAAACCCGTCCGCAGGGATCGGTTCAGGTGAAAAATGAAGTCTTTAGTTCTTCCATTGTCCTTTCTTGCCCTTCTGCCGGGCCTCGCCGCGGAAACTCTGCCGCTCGACTCATGGACGTCGAACACGCCGAAAACCGGCACAGTATCTCGGGAGGAGTCGCGTCTTGTTCTGAAATCGCTTGACGGCAAGTTCGGCGCATCTGCCTACGGCAAACGGGTTTCCGTAAACCCCGGGCAGATATTCAAGATCACCGTCCGTGCGGAGGGTCAGGGAACTCTCGAGGCCGGGTTGTATCTGTACGGCGAAAAGAACAGTTTCCTCGGGCGGACCCCGAACCCGATGAAAATCGAAAAATTCGACGGCAAAACCCCGCGCGACGCCGTGTATTATGCGGAAGTTCCCGCCGAGCCCGTCAACAACAATGAAAAAGCAGCATTCCAACGTCCCTGCTTGCGTGTGGCGAAAGGAGAGCTCCGCGTCTCGAATGTGACAATGGAAGAGGCAAAAGCCATCCCGCAAACGGCCAACCGGCTGGATGAATCCCGCTCGGTCAAGGGAGAAATCCTGCCGTTCTTCACCGAACCGAACCTCGCGCAAACGGATTACGCCTCATGGACAGTCGCAGGAGGCAAAAAGGAGGTCGCGGACCGTTCATTGAACCTGTCGCCTTCCGATGAAAAGGAGATTCTGGTCGCGGTCTCGCCAACGATTCAAGTCAAACCGGGCGAAAAGTATCTGCTGACCGGACTCTATCACACGTCCGATGCGGGTTTCGGCTCCTTCGGGTCTCTCCGGGTCCTGCCCTCCTCCCAGGTCGAAGCCGCCCTGAACCAGCTCCGGGAACCTCAACTTTACAGTCCCTTCCAAGGTCGCGAGCTCTACAACCGGAAAGCCGGCGAATGGATCCGCCTGACCTCTTCCTACACGGTCCCCGCCGGAGTGAAAGAAGTGAAACTGACGATCACTCAGCACGGAATGCCCTGCCGTGTCGCATGGAGCAGCCTTTATTTCGGACTCGGCCCGTGGGAAAAGGACTCCCGGAACAAGGAATACGACTGGAACCGATACGTCAACAAGGCCGATCCTCTTCTCAGTCCGGAAGAGACGCAGAAGGCTCTGGAGAAACGCGCACCTTCTACGGTGGAGGTGAAGCAGTCCGAATATCCGAGACTCTTCGTCGACGGGAAACTGGCCCCCTCGCTCGTCTATTTCGGCGACTTCACCCGGCCCGAACGCTCCAAGCTTCAGGACTTCTCCCAGGCGGGTGTGAATCTCCAGATCATTCCGCTGGGACGCCACCAGAAGATCTGGCGAGGAAACAACGACTACGATTTCGCCAAGCTCGACGAACTGATCTGGAGCAATGTCCGACGCAATCCGGAAGGCAATTTCATCGTCCTGCTGGATTGTTC
>CAZORN010000053.1:9641-12903 GCA_964581935.1 uncultured Victivallales bacterium | reverse complement strand
CCGCGAAGGAAACCGCGGGCAAACCGGTGATTTCGGTCATGTGGTGGGGACGCGGCGGCTCGATGATGGTCTATCCACACTTTGCCCAGACCTCGACGATTTTCCCCTCCGCCGACCTTGACCTGATGGGCGCTCAGCCGGGGTATCAGGGCGAACGCAACGCCGGATGCAGCAACTTCTTCTCCTGGATTCCGGATTCCGCGCGCATTCATGGAAAAGTTTCCATGATCGAGGCGGATTTCCGCACATGGACCTCGCCCGTCAACTCCCTTCTCCACGACTATCTTGTGGCGCGCTTCTGGAACCATGAGGAGCTTCAGGGCGCCATGCTCCGCGACTTCGGACGCCAGCTGAGCGTCGGCGGAGGCCTCTGGTTCTACGACATGACCGCCGGATGGTTCAAGGACCCGCTGATCATGGGCGACATCGCAAAGATGTCCGAAATCGGAAAAAAATTATACGATCGTACCAATGTGTTCACTCCGGCCGAAATTGTTTTCGTGGCCGACGAGGACAACTATTACATCACCACCGAACAGCTCGGCGTCTGGAACGGCCCGAATTACCATGCCGTCCGCAAGAATCAGCGAGCCATGCTGCGGTCCGGGCTCAGATACGATTTCTACTACTTCCGCGACCTCGTCGACCGCAATATGGACAACTACAGGGTGTATGTTTTCCTGAACGCGTTCCACCTGACGAAGGAGAAGCGCGAATTCATCGAAAACAAGCTCAAAAAGGACGGCAGAACGATCGTATGGGTCTACGCGCCCGGATATGTCACCGACGCCGGCCTTTCCACCGAAGCGATGAGCAAGCTCACCGGCATCCGCATCGCCGAGGCCGGAAGCCCGCTCAAGGACTCCGTCTACACGGAATCGCCGCTGGGTAGGAACGTAGCCGGAAAACGGGTCGGAATGGACAACAGCCTCGGAGGCGTCTCCTTCCGCGTGGAGGATGCGCAAGCCGTGCCCCTGATGCGCTACCGTCAGGGGAAACAGGAGGTTTCCGGAGCCATGCGCGACTTCAAGACATGGAAGAGCATCTATCTGGGAACCCCTGTGGCGTTCACCCCGGACTTCCTTGCAAATCTCGCCGGTTTCGCCGGAGTCCCGGTTTACAACACGCCGGGCGACATGTTCCTCTATCACCGGGACGACCTGATCTGTCTTCACGGTGTGGTCGGAAACGAAAACCGCATCCGGCTTCCATTCAAGGCGACCCTCCGGGACCTGATGACCGGAAAGGAAATCAAACAGGAATCGGGTGAATTCAAGATCCGTCTCCAGCCGACGGAAACCCGCCTGCTGGAAATCGTCCGGTAATCGGAAGGTTTTTCAAGGCTTCCGGATGAAATCCATGATCTCGTCGAGACGCCCGAAGCACAGCCCGACGCAGGTGTCCGCGCAACCGTAATAAATGGCGATCCTTCCGGTTGGAGGATCGACCAGCGCGGCGCAGGGGAAAGTCACGTTCGGAACGTCTCCGACGCGTTCGTAAAGTTCATGGGGAGCCAGCAGATAGCTCTTCCCGCGCGCTATCACCTTCCACGGGGCGTCGAGATCCAGAAGCGCCGCCCCGAAACTGTAGACGAATCCGCTGCAGCTCCGGATCACGCCGTGGTAGAAGAGCAGCCATCCTTCGTCGGTCTCGACGGGAACGGGTCCCGCCCCGATTTTCAAAGCCTCCCACGACTGGCTCGGTTTCATGACCAGCCGGTGTTTCCCCCAGTAGGAGAGGTCCGGGCTCCGGCTCAGGAAAATGTCTCCGAACGGAGTGTGCCAGTTGTCGCTCGGACGGCTCAGCATCATGTATTCCCCGTTGATTTTCCGGGGGAACAGCACACCGTTGCGGTTGTACGGCAGGAAAGCGTCCTCCAGCCGCACGAAACGCTTGAAATCCGTTGTCTTCGCGATTCCTATCGAGGGATAGGCGCGCATCGCGCAATTGCACCAGGTCACGATATATTCCTCCCCGACCTTGCAGACGCGGGGGTCGTATCCGGTTTCATAGACGGGCGCGTCGTCCGCGGGTTCTTCCGCGAATTTCAGGGAATCGGGTTCGATTTTCCAGTGAATGCCGTCCTTGCTGAAGCCGGTGTGCATCGACATGTTCCGTGCCCGGTCGTCGACCCGGAAAACTCCGGCGTATCCTTTGCTGAACGGCACGACCGCCGAATTGAAAATGCTGTTGGAATCCGGCAGGTCGTGAGCGCCGATCACCGGGTTGCCCGAATAGCGCCAGAGAACGTCGGAGCATCCTTCCGGACGCTCCTGCCACGGAATGGATTTCAGGGAATTGCCGCAAAACTTCATTCTTATTTTCCTTTTACAAGTTCAAGGACCAGAAACCCACGGGCCATGACGCGGACTCCGTTGGAAACATCAAGTTTCCGGCCGTTATAAAGATCCCGGGCTTCGCCGGGTTGCAGTCCGGCATACTTTTCAGAAAAGATCAGCTTTCCGCTCTGTTCCGCGGGGGAACGGTTGGCGATGACCGCGACCAGACGGTCCGTTCCGGGGAAAGCATAGCAGCTGACCAGAAGTTTCGGATTGTCGGAACGGACCGGGCAACCGGGCTGCCAATAACCGGTGAAAACCGTTCCGGGGGCGCTGATTCCGGAGTCGTCCAGCATTTTCCAGACGCGTTCAATCGTCTTGCAATAGATGAAATTGCCCCACAGATTGACGTCATGGACCAGACACATGGCGATCAGCGGATCGGAGACGCGGAGGTCCTTCGGAGCCTTGTTGAGCGGCCAGTCCAGCGGCTGGGAGAGCCCGAGGAACACGGAGGGAGTCCCGAGAAGTTTCCCGACATTGTAACTGCTCTGCCAGCGTTCAAGCGCCAGATCGTCGGTATACATGTTCGGATGGCCGAATATGGCGGGCATGAGTTCCTCGCCCGGCAGAATCAGATCGCTCATCGAATGGACGTGGGGCGCATTCCGGATATTCGCATGGGTAAAGAGAAAACCGTCGGGCTTGATCCCGTGAATGGTCTGATAGAGGCGACGGAAAGACTCCCGGCAGGCAAGGTCGTTCCGGGGAGTGACGTTGCGCCCGAACGCGTCCTTGAAACCGCACCCGTGCAGAGGATTGTCGCAGGAACCGGTCTGGGAACCGTCCAGATACACTCCGTCGATGCCATATTTCAGCATCAGATTTGCCACGCACCAGTTCAGGAACTTCGCATAGGAACTGTTCGGGCAGACCGGAGAGCACATATAGAACTCCTTGCCGAGCCATTTGGAACGGAAGGA
>CAZORN010000053.1:0-9541 GCA_964581935.1 uncultured Victivallales bacterium | reverse complement strand
GGCAGACCGGAGAGCACATATAGAACTCCTTGCCGAGCCATTTGGAACGGAAGGACTTTCCGCCGGGAACCCCTTTCTGCGTAATTCTCCATTCCGCGCCATAGAAGTCATAGAAACGGTTGTTGTCGGGCATTTGCGTATGGAGCGACATCGGAACGAGCTTGATGCCTTTGGCGTGCCAGTCGGCCACTTCTTCCCGCGCTCCTTTTTCAGAGACGGCCTCGCTGAGGAGACACTTGTTCGGGAACACGAGCCGCTGGGTCTTTTCGTTGAAACACCAGTAATCCTGAAGGATCTGTCCGCGCGCCGTTCCCCAGCTGTTGACGTGGAGCTTGCGCCAGTCGGCCCGGAGAGGTTTCGCGGGGGTGGCGAGAAAGCCGAAGTTGTATACCAGCGGACGCGTGACCTTCACCGGACCCGAAATGATCGTGCAGTCCGCCTCCGCGACGAAACCGGGCCCGTTTCTCCGGAAGGTCACCGGATTCGAAATGCCGGGCGTCACCCAGTTGCCGTCGTCGGGCAGAAAGAAGTCGAGTCCGCTCCGGAGTCCGCTGAGCCAGTAGAAGAACTGGTTCGGGAAAGCGGCGCTGTGGGTCCGGTCCCATCCGGGGACATGTTCCGGAGCCATCAGATAGCGGGAGGAGTTTCCGGCAACGCCGAAACGGAGCGAAAGGCCGTCCAGTTCCAGAGGCTCCTTTTCAGCGGCGGGCAGTTCGATGCGGTACAGGATCATGCCGTCGAATTCCACGGTGCGTTTCCAGAGGAGCCGGACCTTGCCGTCCTCCGACGCCGCGACGCCGCTGTGGACCACCCGGTCGGGCATGTCCTCCAGCGTCTCGATTTTCCCGACGGGACGGAATGCGATCGGGCGGCCGTTCTGTTTCACGATGAACTCGACCGGAGAGGCGAGGACCTCTTCATCCCAGGCGCGCGCGGTCTGGAGCCATCCGAGCGGACCGAACGTGTAGTCGCGTCCGATCACGGAAATATTGTCCGGAGAACTTGCTTTGACAGGAGTCCACGGAGGGAAAACCTTCCGTTCGCTGCCGCGTGTCTCACGGAGGAAATCATCTTCGGGAACTTCCACGGAAAGCTTCTTTTCGATTTTCCCGGAAGGGGCGTCCAGCGTTACGGCAAGGGTGTACAGTCCCCGTGAAATGCGGCCGAATGAAAGCGGAACGGTCTGACGGATTGAATTCAAGACAAACTCCGTTTTCCCGGAAACCGCTTCGGGATGTCCCTCCGGGTAAAAAACCGCCGTTCCGGCAAGACCTTTTCCGCTCAGATTCCGGAGCTCTTTTTCCGGGAGTCCCGAGGCGTCGATACCGACCTGAATCAATGACCGTCCGGGAAAAATTTCCGTCTGGAGCTGAAGCTGTTCACGAAGCCGGACATTCACTTCATAAAAAAAAAGAGGCGATGCCGCGCCTCCCGCCTGAATGGAGCACACGACCGGCATGACCGAAGAGACTTTCCCCTGACAGACCTCGGTTCCGTCCACCGTCAGGGTCCGGGAAAAAAGATCGCCCCCCTGATTCCGGATCCGGAAGGAAACCGGAATTTTCTCCGAGGCGCCCACCTTGAACGAGGGGTCTCCATACAGAAGATTTCCGAACGACTCGACCCGGAAATTTTCGGAGCCGCCGCTGAACTTGAGCTCCCCCATGACTGCCGGATAATGATACATGACGGAATAACGCTGAAGACCGTCGTCCTTCACGTGAACCCATGCGCGGATCCGGTCCTGGTCCGACGGGATCGAAGGGTTGCTGTGGACGGTATAGCCGAATTCCGCCTGCCAGAGTTTGCCGTCCTGAAAGGACGGATCGACTTCACGGAGGGGCAGCGCCGCTTCCACCCGCGTGACGCCGTCCGCGCACGACACGGCGAAATCGAGATTCGTATTCGCATTCCAGTTTCCGCCGTTCTGCATCGCCCAGAAGCCGACGGGAGAAATTCCGATCTGAATGAACGGCTCGGTGTGGTCCGCCGCCTTTCCGGAACGCAAGATCACCTCGAAGACATCCCGGCTGAAAGCCTTCATCGAACGTTCAGATTTCTTCACGGCTCCGGTTTGGGAAAAAGCATCGGTCTCGAACAGAAAATAGATCTTTTCGCTGTCATGCTGCACGCTCAGGAAACTTTTTTCCGGGACCATGTTTCCGGTGAAAAACTCCTTGTTCAGGGGAATCTGCGTGGCATTGTCCCACTCGCCGGGAGAGGCGGCGCCGTCCACCTTCACCTCCGTGTGAAGTTTCGGGACATTGGCACGGTGGGGGGTCGCCGATGCGGAAACCTTCGCGGTATGGCGGAGATACTCGGCTTCGATTTCCTGCGGGGTGAGGATGTCGTCATACAGCCTGATTTCATCGAAAACCGACGAATAATTGTAGTCCTTCCCCCAGAAACGGTGGTTCCCGAACCAGAGATTGAAACCGGGCGAAAGCGCCTGTTCGTTGGCCGGAAGGCTGTAGCTGAGAAGCGCCGCGGTCTTGCCGTTCAGGAAAAGCTCCACCTGCCACGCGTTCCAGTTCAGGGTCACGAACGTCCATTTGTCCCTGGCGAATTTTTCCTTGTCATGGATGTCGTATTGGGCGGCCAGTTCCTTTCCGGAAAGCCGCGTGAAAAAACTGGCCTGAGGAATCCCGCCGCTTCCCGTAAGCAGCAGATAATAAGCAACGCTGTGGGCGCCGGACCCGCCCAGCCAGAAGATCGGGCGGAACTCCTTGCAGCCTGCCTCCCAATCCAGCGGCTTGATCCAGAAGCTGAGCGAACCCTTCATGGGATTCACAAGCCCGGACGCGGGATAGGTCAGCGGATTCCGGGGATTCACCAGCGCGCCGTATCCGGAAATCCCGGACGCCCGGTTGTCCTCGGCGTCCTTGCGGAGGGATGAAGCGACTTCCTTTCCGTCGGCGGTCTTGCCGGCGCTTCCGTTTTCAAATTCCGCGGAAAAAATCAGCTTCGGGGCGGCGGACAGCATGCAGGACGCGGTCAGGAGCAGTGACAGAACAAATGTTTTCATGATGGAGCTTTCCTTGTCGGATGACGTGTATCAATAGACGATATGGACCGGAACCTTGCGGTTGGCGATCGTGTGGATGTAGTAGTAATCTCCGCTGACATAGCTGAGGGAGTAATACGGCATCGTGCCCACATGGAAGTCTCCGAAAAGCACGTTGGTCGTACGGAGGTGGTCATAGCGCACCTGCCAGCCGGTGGTGCCGTAGCAGAGGTTGTAACAGTTGGTATAGCTCACGCCACCGGCCTCGCCGACAATCAGCTTGCCTGAAACGGTCGCCGTGCGCTCCAGCTGGCTGGTCTTTTTCAGACAGATTTCACTGTTTATGAAGTAATCCGAACCGAAGGACTTCTGACGTCCCGGACAGTGGAAGGCGCCGGTCGCGTTGCTGAAGCTGTCGTAGGCGGTCTTTGCTCCGGTGTAGCCGAGAATGCTGTAGGCTTTTCCGGTGTTGCCCAGCCAGTGCGCGTCGGTGCTTGCCCCGTAAGTGGTCTGCGCCTCGTTGGCGGGAAAAAATCCGTAGTCACCAGTATACAGGAGCATGGCTTTTCCGACCTGGTTGATCTGGTTGAGACACTGGATTCCCTTGGCTTTTTCCCGAGCCTTGTTCAGGGCGGGCAGCAGCATTCCGGCCAGAATGGCGATGATCGCAATCACAACCAGAAGTTCGATCAATGTGAAATTCTCTCTTTTCATGTTATCCTTCCTTTTCCTATATTGATGACCGTGCGAACAGCTCGAATTCATGGAACCGCCGGAAAAACCGAAACCCGCGCGTGGAAGCGATTCAGACATCCGATTCTCCCGTTTTCAAATCTCAGACCCAAATATCATGAAACCTTATCCGACTGTCAGACATCCAGATGCGCCACGGAAGCGCGCTCGATCAAGTCCGGAGCGATGGTGATGGAATCCGAAGCCTCCGGGCTCCACCCCTCCTTGATTTTCTGAAGGACCTCCACAACCGCCTCGGTGATTTTTGCATAATCCTGACGGATGGCAGTCTGCGGAGGATTGAACCACTGGTTCATTTCCGGAATTTCTCCGGTAATCACCGAAATATCCTCCGGGACGCGGAAATTCAGGAGACGAAGATAATACTGAAGCTGCATGTTCCAGTCCTCATGAGGAGAAACCAGCGCGCTGATCCCGGATTGGAGAAGCCGGGAAAGTTCATCGGGCTGGACGGCAAAATCGCGGCTCCCGCGGGCGATGAAGGAATGGGAAAACGGCAGGTTCAACTCCTGAAGGGTTTCCCGGTATCCGCGGAGACGTTCGCGCGTTCCCCAGATGTCGATCGAAGGAACCAGCAGGCCGATTTTCCGGTGTCCGTGCGAATGAAGGTAGCGGACGGCAAGGGCGACGGCTCCGGCGTGGTCGGTGTTGATGCTGAAGTGCCGGGCATTGTCGGTATTGAGCATGATGACGGGCTTCCGGCAGTATTTTTTCAGGTCGAGGTCGTCGGGGTTCCGTGTCCAGTCGAGGAGAACGGCCGCCATGTTGAGATTGGGCTCGATCAGCTCCACATCGTCCGGTTCGTAAAAACGGGGCGACAGTCCGGCATTGTTGATTCCGCGAAGCAGCGAAGCGATCATATTGAGGACAAACGGAGCGGCGATGGTCTGGGCGCGTGGAACAATCAGCGCAACGCTCCGGGGCGTGGAGGTCTGCTGCGGCATATAGTTCAGTTCGGCCGCCTTCCGCAAAACTTTATCGCGGGTATCGGAGTGAACCTTTCCGTTCGAGCCGTACACGCGGGAAATCGTGGCGACCGAAACGCCGCATTCGGCGGCAAGCGCCTTGATGCTGACTTTGCTGATTTTTTCCGTCATCTTCGTTTCCCGCCGGTCCTTTTGATGTTACCTTTACATCAAATCTAGCAATTCAATTTCAAAATGCAAATGAAAATTGAATTTTTTTTGAATATTTTTATTTGTCCGATTCTGCGGCGGCCTCTAAAAAACCAAAAATCAAACTCAAAACAAGAATAAAATCACATAAAAGAATCCCCTCGATCTTTTTTCATCATCACAATGTAAAGGTTACACTACAGAATATTTTCATCAAAAAAAGGGAAGGAAGAACTCTCTTGCGAAAGGTCTTCCTTCCTGAAACGCCGTAACGGAAACGGGATTACTTGCAGTGACGCTTGCGGATCTTGGCCGCAGCGTTCTTGATGCCCTCGATCATATCGTGGACGTTCTGTTCGGTCAGGCGCGGATGCATCGGGAGATTGGTCTCGCGCTTGTAGAAGAACTCCGTCGCGATGGGGCACTGGTTGGGATCGTAGCCCATTCTCTTGAGGCCCGTGAAGTGGAACGTGGGCTGATAGTGGAGAATGGTCTGGATGCCTTCTTCCTCATAGAGGACCTGCATGAATTCGTCGCGGGTTCCGCCGAGTTCCTTTTCGTTGACGCAGACCGTGTAGAGGTGGAAGACGTGTTCGCAGCCTTCGGGTTCGTAGACCGACTCGATGCCCTTGACGCCCTGGAGTCCGGCGGTGATCTTGTGTCCGATCTCGCGGCGCCTGGCGGTGAGCATGGGGAGCTTGTCGAGCTGACAGCATCCGACGGCGGCCTGGATTTCATTCATGCGGTAGTTGCTGCCCCAGTGTCCGTTGTGGGGGATCACGTCGAAATGCGCGGGCATCCAGTACTGAAGAAGGGAGGTCTTCTCGCAGGCGGTCTTGTCGCCGAAACTCCACTTGCTGCCCTGTTCGCTCCAGGAATGGTTGTTGCTCATGCAGCGGAGGTTCTGGATTCCGTGCGTGAAATCGTCGCGGTTGGTGGTGATCATTCCGCCTTCGCCGCAGGTGGTGATGTTCTTGAGGGAGTGGAAGGAGAACGCGCCGAAGTCGCCGATGGAGCCGGCCATGCGTCCCTTGTAGGAAGCGCCGGTCGCGTGGGCGCAGTCTTCGAGCACGAAGAGGTTGTGCTTGCGCGCGATTTCCATGATGGGGTCCATGTCGACCATGAGTCCGGCGTAGTGGACCACGTAAATGGCCTTGGTCTTCCTCGTGATCTTCTCCGCCACTTTTTCGGGATCGATGTTGAAGGTGCGGGGATCGATGTCCGCGAAAACGGGAACGCCGCCTTCCTTGAGGATGGCCAGAGAGGTCGCCACGAAGGTGTTCGGCGTCACGATGACCTCGTCGCCGGGCTTGATGTCGAAAATCTGGGTGCCGATGTGCATGGCCGTAGTGCAGTTCGAGCACGCGAAAGCGTGTTTGACTTTATGGCTCTGGGCGAACTTCTTCTGGAATTCCTGGGTTTTGGGACCCATGGTCAGGGAGTCCTGCGCCATGGCCGCGAGCGCGGCGTTGCGTTCCGCATCGTCATAGATGCTGCCCATGAACGAATAGGAGACTTTGAGCTTGACGCCGTCTTCCGTTTCGTAAGAGCTGGTGATTCCGCCTTCGGTCTTGCCGCCGGTAATGTGTTCCTTGTCGATGGGTCTGAGTGCCATTTTTCATTCTCCTGTTTTTATGGTATTTGAATCCGATGGTGAAATCATGCGGTCAGAGGGACATGATCTTGAGTTTCGCATCGTCCGCATGATTGATCCGGACACCGGTTTTGCGCGCCTTGTCGGCCTCTTTGATCGCCTTGGAAACGGCCTTGGAAGCGTTCTCGACGAACTCTTTTTCGATCTTTGCCCCGAGCTTGGCGTCGGCGCGTTCGGGATAGCCCATCACGCCGATCTTTACATCCTCGCGCTGGGAGGTCTGGACGACTTCCTGCCTGAGATTCGTGAAGCTCACGCGCTTCTGATAGCTGTCCGGGTCCTCGCGCAGACGCTCCGCCACGGCGGGCTTGTCCATTACGACTTTCTTGCGGACAACCTCCGGACACCAGTGCAGCAGAAGCGACGTCTCCGCCTGGGACGCATGGTAATCGTGCGAATTGAAGAGTTTCAGCCACGTGGGGGAGAAGTCCCAGATCGGAAGCATCAGGATCAAGTCGTCCGCCAGCGCCGGATTCAGCCATTTCTGAATGCGGAGCGACTCCTTGAGGTGGAGCATGCTTTCGCTTCCGCCGTGTCCGGGCATGATGATGAAGTTCCGGAATCCCTGAAGCGTCAGCGATTCGATGATCTCCCCGACGAGATTGGAGAAGGTATTGGGCTTGACGTTGATCGTGCCGGGCAGCATTCCGCCGGAGAAAGTATAATTCAGGACCGGCGCGCAGATGCACCCGAGCTTTTCGGCGAGCGCGGCGGAAGCGTATTCGGCGTTCCGGATGTCCGTATCGAGCGGAAGGTGATATCCATGCTGTTCGCAGAGCGCATAGGGAAGAATAATGGTCTGGTTTTTCTTGAGATACTCCTGAACCTCTTCCACGGTCATGAGACGCATTTGACAGGTTTCCATAGGGACTCCTCCATTCATCGGATTTGTTGTTCTCTGCATATAAAATGGTTTATTTTCCTCTTTTTTCAATACTTTTTTCCTCGATTTCTTGACTTTCAGAAAAAGAATACTATTTTTATAATACGAAATCGCGTTAATATGAAGAAAAAAGAAGAAAAACATGGCAAAAAAAAGTGATTTGCGTTCCGAAATTCTCGATCTCATGCTCCGATGCGGCTCCATGACGCGTCCCGAGCTGGTGGCGGCGACAGACACCCGCGCGGCCACGGTGTTCGAGGTGGTGGACACCCTCAAACGCGAGGGAATTCTATGCGAACCGGAACGCTCCGGCAAACGGACCGGACGCAAAGCGCCCGCACTTCGTTTCAACCCGGACCACTTCTGGACCGTCGGAATCGATTTTCAGGTGCGACGCACCGTCGGAGTCCTTGCGGACATGTCCGGGGACGTCCTTTTTTCAACGGAACTGCCCGCCCTTGAACGGGGTTCCCTGAGCGCCTGCCGGAACGAAATCCGCGAGA
Organism: uncultured Victivallales bacterium; assembly: GCA_964581935.1. GTDB lineage: Bacteria > Verrucomicrobiota > Lentisphaeria > Victivallales > UBA1829 > SIG94. The sequence goes on along the minus strand of CAZORN010000053.1, from coordinate 1,629 downwards.
TCCTGCGGAAGCTCCGCGCCTTTGCCGGAGACCGCTGGAAAAACGTGCGCGGAATCGGGTTCGCCGACCCGGGGCTGGTGAACATCGAAGGAGGCGCTTCCATACGTGCGGTGAACGTGCCCGGCTGGGAGAACACCCAGACCGGAAAATGGCTCGAAACGGAAAACGGCGTCACGGCGTCCCTTTGGCCCGAGTGCATGGTCAAGACCTATATGGAATACCGGATGCGCGGCACGGAGATTTCCGGCAGTCTGTTCCATGTCAGGATGGACGACGGCGTCGGCGGCGGTTTCATCAAGGACGGCAATTGTTTCATCGGCGACACCAATCAGGGAATGGAGATCGGCCATATCGTGATCGCGCCCGACGGCCCCCTCTGCCAGTGCGGAAACCGGGGGTGTCTGGAGGCCATCGCCGGAGAAAGCGGAATCCGGCGCAAAATACGCGAAGCCCTCAACAGCGGCGTGGACACGAAACTGAATCTGGATGACTTCACCCTCGCCCATTTCGTCGAATGCGCGAAACAGGACAAGGCCGCACGGATCATCGCCAGCGAGGTCAGCGACAGCATCGGACGCGCCCTCGCCGTGGCGGTCGCCCTGCTGAATCCCTCCTTGATCGTGCTCAGCGGAGAGCTCACCGGACTCGGCGACCTGCTGATGAACGCCGTCCAGCGGACGCTGCACCTCAGTTGTTTCGCCGGAGCCGTGAAAGATCTCAAAATCGAGTTCTCCACGCTATCCGCGGACGACACCGCCCGCGGAGCCGCCATCCTCATGAGGAACAAGCTGATTCAGTAGCATCCTCCTCACGGGTGCGCGATCAGCACGTTCACCGGGCCCCACGGGGCAGCCGGAGGCTTACCATGGAGATCCGCCTTGATCCATCCGGTTTTGCCGTCCTCGGAGAACACCGTTTCTTTCCCCGAGGCGAACGGGATCGTTTTTCCTCCCGCCGTAACTTCCCCTTCAAACAGGAGACCGCTCGGACCGTTGTTGTTGCGAAGCTCGAAAAGCAGTTCATTTTTTCCTTTTTTGAGCCGGGAAGCAAGATTGTAGCTATGCGCCATCGTATGATTGGACGCCGCACCGACCTTCTGCCCGTTTACGGTGAGAAGGAAAGAGTTGTCGGCCGCAACCCGGACCCGGGCTTCTGCAGGAGCATCGGGAAGTTCCAGAACCAGTTTCGCAAAAGTATTCTTGTCTGACGCGCGGTAGAATTTCGGATGCGTCACCCACTGAGCCTTCCACGGGATCGACCGGAGAGCCCCGCCTTCGCGAACCGCCTTATCCACGCTTTTCTCCGGCTGTTTCGGAGTGAAGGCAAGATGTTTCGGGATGACCGCCTTCCGGGTGGAAAGGATCAGGACTTCATTGCCCTTGAGTTCAACGGAAAAAGGACCGCCCTTTTCCCTGTCGCCGGAAGGCAGACGGTAGAAATCCGAATCCGACAGGGGAAGCGTGATTTTGCGGGGTTCCTTCCCTTCGTTGACGGCGATCACCAGCGTGTCATTCCCAAGCGTCCGGGCGAAAATCCGGACATTTTCAAGGTCGCCCTGCGCCCTGAGGTCGAGAGGCTTGCCTTCCAGAAAGAAGGGCTCGATCGCCTTGAACTCGTGGTTGACATCCG
>CAZORN010000052.1:0-17439 GCA_964581935.1 uncultured Victivallales bacterium | reverse complement strand
TCCTCATGGACCCCGCCGTCCAGGTGGTCACGCTGGTGGGACAGGCCGGAACCGGGAAAACTCTTCTTGCCCTTGCGGCCGCCTTAGAACAGACCATCCAGACCGAAGCCTACGAACGGATTCTGGTCTCGCGCCCCATCATTCCATTCGGAAACGACATCGGGTATCTGCCCGGCGACAAAGATGAAAAAATCAGCGTCTGGATGCAGCCTATCTTCGACAATCTCGACTATCTGCTCCACAACGGAAAACAGCAGGACGCCAACCTGATCCGGCGCAAAATCGAGGAACTACGCCGTACCGGAAAACTGGAACTGGAGGCCCTCACCTACATCCGCGGACGCAGCATCCCCAGCCAGTATGTCATCATCGACGAAGCCCAGAACCTGACTCCGCACGAGGTCAAGACGATCGTCAGCCGCGCGGGTGAAAATACTAAGATGGTCTTTACCGGCGACCCGGAACAGATCGACAATCCTTATCTGGACGCCTCCAGCAACGGACTCACCTACATGGCGGAGCGTTTCAAACGCGTTCCCATGCACGGCCATATCACGCTCCGCAAGAGCGAACGCAGCCCGCTTGCCGCGGCCGCCGCCGAATATCTCTGAACAGAGAACCGTTTCACAAAACAACATGGACAGCCTCTCGAAAGGGAAGCTGACCATGTTGTTTTTATGCATGACGTTATCAGGAATTCATTCGGAAAGGAGTTTTTGTACCCATTTGCATTCTCAGGATAGCAAAAGCATATTATAAGTTCAACACCTTTTCTGCATTGCAGCGTTTCGACGCTGGAGCTCGACAGGCTTAAGCCTGACTTTTATTTGTGCGATGCAAGCATCGGGGAATTTACCCTCCCCATATTAACAATAAGGATGTTACAAAAAAGTCCCCCACCGCCTGTCGCCAACGAGGAACCTTGTGGAGGCTTGCTTCCTCCGAATCCAAATTCGGATATTCGTTCTCTGGAAACTTCTGTAAAAACAATGAAATAAAGGTCCAGCGCGCAAAACGGGGATTTTTCGATTGAATTTCAGACCGGAGAGGGTATATTATCGATTTGACAATGCCTGAATTGAGTTTGTTATTGAGGTCCTTATGGAATTTTCAGCACCCGCGTGGCTGCTGCCTGTCATAGGCTCCGCTTTCGCGCTCGGGTTTTACGATTTATGCAAGAAGCACGCAGTGCGCGACAACTCAGTAATGCCGGTTCTTTTTTATGCAACCCTATGCGGATCATCATTTTATATTGCAGTTTCCTTCCTGTTCGGAACTGCGTGCGCGGTTTGTTCGTGGCATGAATGGCGGCTGATTTTGCTCAAGTCACTTCTGGTCTCAGCCAGTTGGACTTGCGTTTACTATGCAATGCGCGAACTCCCGATTTCCATCGCGTCGCCCATCCGCGCCAGCGCGCCGCTCTGGACTTTCCTGGGAAGTCTTGTTCTCTTCAGCGAATTCCCCACCCTTGTTCAGGGAATTGCCATGCTCGCCATTTTCACTGGATACTATCTTTTTTCCGTATTCGGCAAACTGGAAGGGATCTCCTTTCTCCGCAGCAGCGGAATCCGGCTGATCGTGCTCGGGACTCTTCTGGGAGCCGCGTCCGCCCTGTATGACAAATATCTCTTGAATTCTCTGAAAATTCCTCCCGGAACCGTCCAGTTCTGGTTTTCGATCGATCTGGTATTCATTCTGGGAGCGGCGTTTCTGATCCGCAGACGGTTCTTCGGACAGAAACGGCCATTCCAATGGCGGTGGTCCATTGTTTTCACCGGAATTCTGCTGATTGTTGCTGACTATCTTTATTTTTATGCCGTCAGCCTGCCCGACATTCATATCTCCATTGTATCGCTGGTGCGACGCTGCAACTGTATCGTCACCTTCGCTGTCGGGGTATACTACTTCCGCGACACCAACATCAAACGCAAAGCCGTCGCATTGCTTCTGATCCTGTTCGGCGTTTTTCTTCTTGCCCTTTCCAAGTAGCCGGATTTTCCGCTCGGAATCATCCATCCGGCCTCTTGACTTTCATAACAGGAGAATCCGTCCGTACCCAGGCATGAGAATTCAGGGAGGTCCCTGAATTTCTTGTTTTTTCGTTATTTCTTCTTGCAAATGCCTGATCCCGTGCTACTATAAACCTTCAGTGCCACGTTCGGCAATATGCGTGGAGTATCGGGCACAGGTATTCACAGGAACACGCATAAAGCATCATCCGTGTAGGAAAGAAAGGAAAAAAGCATGAAACTGCCGGTATCTCCCGGCAGCCTCTTTGCGCGCAGCGTTCTGCGGTGGTCCGCATGTCTGCTGGCGGCGCTGGGTGTGCTGTCGTCTCTGCGTGCGAATGCGGACGAATCCAGAGAAAACCGTTTTGACGCCGTCATCCGCAGCGCGGCGTTGAAACACGGTTTGGATCCCCTATTGCTCAAGGCACTGATCTGGCACGAAAGCCGGTTCAATCCGCTGGCGACGGGAAAAGCCGGAGAAATCGGTCTGATGCAGTTGCGGATGATCGTTGTCAGGGACTGGGCTCAAAGCACCGGAGTTTCCCTGCCCGCCGAGCATGATGTTTACGATCCTTACCTGAATCTTGAAATCGGCTCATGGTATCTTGCAAGAGCCATGAAACGCTGGCAGGAAAGCGCCTTCAGTCTTCTTCTGGCGCTGGGGGAATACAACGCCGGACGCACCAGAGTCCTCGGCTGGATCCGGAAAAACGAGGGTGACAGCGAAAAAGCCATTGCCCAGTCGGCTTCCGCCGGATATGTCCGCTCCGTCCGGGGGAAATACATGGAGTATCTTCTGTCCGTCATGGAACCGGATTTTCAGAAGCCGGGAACACTGGAAATCGCATCGCGGGAACCGGTCATCTGAACAATTCCGCGAATCCCCTCAAAAAGGAAATTCTTATGCAAATCAACATTTCTCCGTGCGGACTTGTCTGCAGCCGGTGCGACGCCTACAGGGCGACGCAGGAAAACAACGCCGAAAAGCTGGAATTGGTCGCCGCGGACTGGCGCAAACGCTATCATTGCGACGACATCAAGGCCGAACTGATCGCGTGCGACGGCTGCATGACCGAAGGCGGACGCAAGTGCAGCCACTGCGAACATTCCTGTCCGATCCGGCCGTGCGCGATTGCAAGAGGCGTGAAAATCTGCTCCGAATGTCCGGAATATCCCTGTGCAAAACTTACGGAGTTCTTCAGTTATGCGCCGGAACAGTCCGAAGCCATGAAAAAGATGCTCGACGCGATTGCCGAGGCCGAAAAGAAAATGCACTCCGCGTTCTGAGAACGGGAGTCGTCTTTCCGGATCATCTGGAAATGGAGCCTTCCACATGCTTGAGTTCCTTTGAACGGTCTTTGCCCAGATCGGCTTTTCCGAAATCCTCCGATTGTTTCGGCAGGATCATATAGAACCGGTCGAGTTCGTCGACTTCGATCACCCCTTTTTCCAGACGCAGATTCAAGATATGTCCGCCGCGCCGTCCGTCGGCGGAGAGGAAATGCAGGTGATAGCCCGGAACGTTGACGCCTTTCACATATTGCGGCAGGCGGTATCCGACCACGGTTCCGGAAACGGTCCCGAGTTCAAACTCCGGTTGCGTTTTTGTCACCTCGGAAAGAGGCCTGTAGGGCTTGTTCTGCGCCGGAACCGAACGGGTTTTCACAGCGGAAAAGTCGCCCCGGATGCGGATCGCGGCAAAAAGATTCCGGTTGGGAGACATCCGGTCGATCAAAGAACACAACTCATTGAAATCGATCGATTTATGCACTTTTTCAACACGATCGGCCTGAAAAAAGCAGACCGAAGCGAAGGGTGTCGTCACGGAATCCGGCGGAAGATAGACTTTGCCGTCGGCCCGGATCTGGTAGACGACTCCGTCCGTCAGGAGGAGCTCGCCGTCCAGACGGTCGAACGTGCCGATGCCGAAGTCGCCGTATTTCTTCAATCCGCCGAGACTCATGGAACCGTCGTAGACTCCAGCCAGAAGTGAATCGATGGTCGCGACCTGAGTGACCTTATCGTGACAAACCTCTTCCCGGTCGGAAACACATCCGGAAGTCAGCAACAGGCTGACCGGAACAAAAAACATCCAGAGCTTTTTCGTGAGAAACATCGTAAACTCCCCTTATTGGCTTTCAGACTATCATCCCAATATAGAAGAATATCCTCCATTTTTCAACCCTGAAACACAAAGACCCCGGAAAAAGTCCGGGGTCTTTGTGCAATTCGCAAGACAGGAAAACGACGTTACATGTTCGTGAAGATCTGGAATCCGGAGTAGGCTTCCGCGCCGTGCTCGCTGATGTCGAGTCCGCGGAGTTCCGCCTTTTCGCTCACGCGGATGCCCATGGTCTTTTTCAGGACATAGAAGATCGCAAAAGCGGAGACAAAGGAGGTTGCCCCCACGCTGACCACGCCGAGCAGCTGCGGCAGGAACGAATACGAGGGAGAGAAAATCCCGACGGCCAGCGTGCCGAAAACACCGCAGACGAGGTGGACCGAAAGCGCGCCCACAGGATCGTCCAGCAGCATTTTGTCGAAGAAAAGCACCGCGAACACGACCAGCACGCCGGCGATAGTGCCGATGATGATGGAGGAAGTCACGGAAACGCAGTCGCAGCCTGCCGTGATGGCCACAAGTCCGGCGAGACAGCCGTTGAGACACATGGAAAGGTCCGGCTTCTTGAGGAGGAAATCGCTGCAGAGCATGGCCGAAACCAGCGCGGCGCAGCCGGAAAGAGTGGTCTTGACGAGAACGGCGGAAACGATTTCCGGATTTGCGCTCAGCGCGGAGGCTCCGTTGAATCCGAACCATCCGAACCAGAGCAGAAACACTCCGATCGTCACGAGAGACATGTTGTGCCCCATGATCGGCATGGCCTTTCCTTCAACGTATTTTCCGATACGGGGTCCCAGCAGGATCACTCCGGCCAGAGCGCCCCAGCCGCCGACGCTGTGGACGAAAGTCGAACCGGCGAAATCGTGGAATTTAAGGCTGTCCAGCCAGCCGCCGCCCCATCCCCAGGAGCCGATGACGGGATAGACCAGGGCCACATACAGAGCGGTGAAAATCAGATAGGCATTCAGTTTCACCCGTTCCGCGACCGCCCCGGAAACGATGGTGGCGGCCGTGGCGGCGAACATCCCCTGAAAGAAGAAGTCGGTCCAGTAGGTGATGGTGCCGTTCTTGTATGCGATGGCGGTACCGGCGGGCTCATTGAGTCCGAACCCGGCGAAACCGAAGGCGTGTCCGATCAGCCAATGGGTTTCTCCGGGATACATGACGGCAAACCCGCAGATTGCGTATCCGAGAAGGCCGATGGCGGGCGTCAGGGTGTTCTTGAAGAGAATGTTCGTGCAGTTTTTTGCCCGGGCCAGGCCGGACTCCACGCAGGCGAACCCGAGATTCATGATGAAAACCAGCGAAGCGCCCATCATCACCCAGAGGTTGTTGACGGAAAACATGGCGTTGGCGGCGACTTCGGCCGCGCTCGGAGCGGCAGCCGCTTCCGCTCCATATCCTGTCGCTCCCGAAAAAAGGAGCACGGCCGATAAACAAAACAGCATCTTCTTCATTTCTATTCCTTTCCAAGCTCGTTTGAATTCAGCGGCGGTCTTTCAGCCGATCGCGTCCGGACCGCGTTCTCCCGTACGGATGCGAATGCAGTCTTCCATGGGAAGCACGAAAATCTTTCCGTCTCCGATGTATCCGGTCCTGGCTCCGGCGATAATCCCTTCGATCGTGGTTTCCACGAACTCGTCGTTCACTCCGACAGCCACGCGGACTTTTTTCAGAAGGTTGACTTCCCGGATGGCTCCGCGATATTCTTCCACATATCCCATCTGCTGTCCGCAGCCCAGTGCGTTGCTGACGGAGATCTTGAAGACCTTCCGGCTGTAGAGTTCCTGCTTCACCGCATTCAGGCGGTCCGGCTGAATATAAGCGATAATCAGCTTCACGTTGATGGTCCCTTTCTATATTAGGTAGTGCTCCATAAACAAGAAACTATCTTAGCAAAATGCGTGCCAACTTTTTTCAAAGACTCGCTGGAAGCCTGTCAAATACGCCCGTTTTGAGCAAGGATTTTTTTTCTTGCCCATGAAACTCTATGGCTCTTCAAAAGCAAAAAACGACATTTTTGTCAACCAGAGAACAAAAGATACATTTTTGTAACAAAATAGTTCAAACGGGAGAAAAGTGCAGAAAAAAGCCCGGCATCCTTTCCGTGGAAATCCACAGGGAGCCGGGCTGGTGAAAAAACGGAACCCTAACGCGGCCCCATCGGAAAAACTTCAGAAAATCCTATGGGTCCGGATCCGGTTACTTCGGTCCGTTCAGCTGAAGACGCGCGTAATTTTCATACATGTGGAAGTCCGGCTTGGGCATGGCCGGACAGGAGGAAAGCTCCTTCAGCGGAAGATAGGCCGAATAGTTCTGGCGCGCCACGAAAATCGTCCAGCTGCCTTCATTGGAAAGAGGGCAGCCGTACTGTTCCATCATGGAGGCGGGGATCTTCATGAGCATTTTCCAGCCCTTGTCGCGGGTCCGCCAGTCATTCAGCGTGCCGTCGACCCAGGCGTCCACGGAGATGTCCACGGGACAGCGGGCTACGCTCGGAACAAAGAGGCGTCCGCGGCTCGGATAGAAGAATACGGTGCGGAGGCGGTTGGGAGTTCCGTAGAGCTCCCAGTAATAGTTTTCGTTGTCGGGCTTGATGAAGACTTCGACCGTATCGCCCATGGTATAGAGATGGGTCTGGTCCTGGGTGCCGTCGTTGAAGACGTCGGAATCCTCCATGTCAACTCCGACATAGAGCGCTTCCCGGTTCCAGAGCAGCCGGACATTTCCTTTTTCGTGAAGGGTTTCTCCGACATTCCGGACTTTTTCTTCCGTCCAGTTCTCATTCCTGACACTGACCAGTTCCAGCGGATAGACAACGGCCTTTTTCCATTCGCTCCCGGTCATTCTCGCGTCCATTTCGACTTCGGAAGCGTAGGCGGCTTCCATCGTGACTTTCTTCATTTCATTCTCCCTTGTTCGGATTCAATATTCAGTGTGTTCGCATCACATGACTTCATTGAAAGCGGCGGCAGAAAAGGCACGCCGGATCATCGCAGAGCAGCACGCGGGGATCTTCCTTGATCAGCGGAACCCCCAGCTTGAAAAGAGACTCTGTTTCCATCAGTTTGAGTTCGCCCAGTCCGAGCGGTTCCCTGCGGATATCCAGTCCGCGCTCCTGCGCCCGGTGGAAGAACTTGCATTTTTCGGCATCCTCGCGGTAGAAATCGCGGTGTCCCGGCAGATGCCTCCCGACAGCAACGGTTTCCAGGGAACCATCCGGATGCTTCACTCGGCAGACGGCGGTGTCGAGGAAGGGCACATCGCAATGGTCCTCCAGATAATGGAGGAAAGTAGTGGAACCGATGCCGGACCCGAAATGAAGGACTTTTCCTCCGCGTTCCAGCGCCTTTCCCATCGGGGAATCCGGGGAAGCCGGAGGCGCGTATGCGCCGTGATGTTTCAGGCATTCTTCCGCGGAGGGGCCGAATCCGGCCCAGGAATGAGTGATATGACGGCTCCGGATCGCGTCCGGATATTTTTCGAGAAGCGTTTTCGGAACGTTTCCCGTCCATATCTGGGAAATGGAGGAAGGATCGAACGGACGGTAGTTCCAGCCTTTGTTGAGTCCTCCCAGATAAATATATGGACGCGTGAAAGTCGCAAACAGGGCGGTCCCCGTTTTTCCGACCGTTTTGCGGATGGCGCGAATGACGGTTTCCGCCCCTCCTTGCACATACCCGCAACGCGAAGTCGACGCATGAACCAGAAGCAGGTCCCCTTCCCCGACTCCGAGTTTCCTGAGGGCCGCGACAATTTCATCCTCCGTGATCGCCGGACGTTTCAGGACTTCCAGATAACCGTAATCCGACAGGAAATTCAGCGCGCCGACGTATTTCTTCACCTCGCCTTCCGGGAAGACCGAATTCCGTTCATATTCCGCCTCGCGGATCAGGGCGGCGACATCCTTGACGCCGTCCATATTGGCCAGGACGTTGGAAAATGGTCCGTAGATCACCCCGTCGGGCAGGGTGATTTTCTTGTCGGGAGGAACTCTCACAAGGTTATGGGGAAAGCCGGGAACGATGCGTTTCATCACGATCTCGGCGGCCTGTTTCCGCCAGCGGGAAGGAGTCTGTATTCCCTTGGAAAGGCCCTCGGAAAGCGTACGGTATTCCGTATCGAAACGCGCAAGGACCTCATCCACGGGACCGGAATCCAGACCGCGTTTAAAGTCGGACAGATGCCGCCTTTCGGTGTCGTAAATGTGGGCAAGGCGTTCCGCGTCCGAACCGACCGGATGGGTCTTGAGTTCCGAGTGCGCCTTGCGAAGGGAGCCGACAGCCTGTTCCAACGCGGGAGCGAGGTATTTCTCCTTCGGATTGGCAAGGGCGTGAATGAAGGCGGCGTTGAGTGCAGTCCCCCGGACAAGCACGGATTCATCCAGGAAATCCATGGTCTGCACGGAAGAATGATGATTGTCGCCGTAGTCCCCGATGGGCCATATCGCCGGAATTCCGATGGTGGGATCGCTGAAGGAGATGTCATCGAAGTAAGCCGGTCCCTTCATGTTCCAGCGGAGTGCGCCGGGCTCGTTCTCCAGTTCGGAGGAAAGCTGTCCGGCCAGCCAGTTGCCGTAAAAAGGAGTTCCCCGGGCGGCGGTGAAGACATTCGCGGTCGTCGTATCGCGCACGGACGGCAGGGTATCGTAGTTACAGCCGCCGACGACCTCGTTTCTCAGACAGCTTCCGAGGGCGGCGATATAGGCCATATAGCCGTAAAGCTCCATGGCGAACAGGAGGCGGACCGAAAATTCCGGCACGCCCTTGCGCATGATCAGCCGTGCGGTTTCGATCCCCGCGACGACGCCGGTCGGATCATCGCTGCTGAGGGGTTCATACATGTGCGCGTAGATCCAGACTTCCTCCTTGCGGCGCCCCGGAATCAGGGCCGTGACGGCGGGAAGCGTACCTTCGTAACGGCGGCCGTCGCATTCCACGAGGGCTTTCAGCTCCCGGTGTGCGGCCATGCTCCGGATCCGGTCCCCGGCGGACGGCGACACGCTGAAGGAAATGAAGTCGCGATGACCGGCCAGCACGTGCCATGAGCCGTCCTCGGTTCCGGCGTTGACCCAGGAAAAACAGTCAGGATGGGCGTAACGGTTTCCATTTTTATCGGTGATGACGCCCAGTCCTCCGCCATCGAGAATCGGAACAAGCGCCTCGGCGCGCGGCGGGGTGAACGGATCGAGCATCACCAGTGCGCCTTTCGGGTCCTCCCCGGCGAGGAACTGCGTTTCCGTGATGATTCTGACCACAAGTCCTCCCGGAGGAGTCGAGACGGACCCCTTGACCAGATGGAACGGATGAATCTGAAAATCAATGCTCTTGAGGCTGTCCGCATCTTTCTCGAAAGCCGGCGCGGGCGGATTGTTGATCGGGGAGAGGAAGGTAAGGCGTCCGATGGTCGCATCCCACGCGATAGGCATCTGAATATCATTGCAGGTTGTTTTTCCGTCCGCGGGAAAAGACAGCAGTTCGACATTCGGAATGCCCTCCTTCTTCATCAGCGCGCAGGCATATTCCGCCGCCTTGCGATAGTCGCTGAAGGTCTGGCCGAGTTCAAGTTTCCAGAGTTCGGCGGTATGCCGCATCAGGCGGGCGCCGTCAATATTTTTCAGGTAATGGCGGTACAGTTCTTTCATTGGACTCCTTCTCTCTTCGCATTATGGGTTGACTCCATGAGATTATTATTCATCCGCATCCTCCGGTCCTCTTTTCTGCGAAGGTCACGGATCAGATATTCGACTGAATCCAGAAAAATATTCCGGAAGCGTCCTGACTTGAGTTCAACAATGTTCGGATAGCCGCCCGCCCGGAGTTTTCCCGCAACGAATTCCCACCCCAGGACCGCGGGAGGATCCTGAAGAGGATGGTTCTGAAAATACCGGAGAAGGCCATGCACATGCCGGTCGCCGCGGAGCAGGATGGCGTCCGGGGACATTTTCATGAGCTTCGCGATGCCGTCATAACCGTCTCCGGCCGATTCGACGATCCGCTCCCGGGGGAGATCGGAACCGATGTCCTGAAAAGCCTCGCGGATTCCCTCCAGAGCCTCGCCGCTGGCCCGGAACAGGGGAAGATCCATCAGGACGGACACTCGCCGGAACGGATTTTTCCGCAACTCCGCGGCCAGCATTTTCCTGTATAAGGCGCGGACATCCAGAGTCACCTGCGGGTGGGTCTCGGCAATGTCGTAATTTCCGCAGACCACATACTTGACGCGATGGGATTTCGGATACGCCAGAAGCGCTTCATCCACTTCGCCGTAAATTACGATTCCGTCAATGTCCGTCTTGCATTTCAGATAATCCTCCAGCGTGAAATCCTCTTCAAAGTTGGAGGCCGGGAGAAGATGGAATCCGTTGTTTTCCGCAAACGCGAACGCCTCCTGCAACTCTCCGCCGAGAGGAAGGAAATTGGCGACGTTGAAAAAGAGGCTCAGGCGATGGAAAAGGCCTGGCCTCAGATCCGGATTGACATACGTGCCGCTGCCATGAACCTTGAACACATAATTTTCATTGCTCAGGATCCGGAAAGCGGACACCGCCACCTGGTATCCGACACGGTACCGTTCCGCAATCTCACGGATGCTGTCCATCCGCTTTCCGGGTCCGAACTCGCCGTTCCGTATTTTCCGGATCAGGTCGAGCGCAACCATCCGGCATTGCGGCGTGAACACTTTTCCATATTCGGGAGATTTCATGAATCACCAGAAAATAACACTTTCTATTTTTAATAACACTTTACCTTAGCACCATTCTTCCGGAATTCAAGAGGAGAATAACATCGTGCCGTCCGGATTTCGCATGAAATCACGCCGCCGGCGGAAGAGACGGGGTCCGTGAAAAAAACGGAAGTCGTCCGGTACGGAGAAGGATGTCAGAGGGTGACATGGTCGCAGGCGTCGAGTTCCCCGCGGTCGATCAGCTGGAAGAGGTTGTCGAGTTTTCCCATCGAAACCGGCTTCAGAAGGATTGCGTTGAAGGGATCCATGGAGAAATTCCCGTCCGTTTCGGTGTCGGCGGTCACCGCGACGATGATCGTATGGACGAACTGCGGCATGGAACGGATTTTTGCGGCCAGCTCCGAACCGTTCATTCCCGGCATCCACATGTCGGTCAGGACCAGATCGGGCTGGAAGGATTTGAGGACTTCCAGAGCCTGATTTCCGGACGAGGCCGTAATGACGTCCGTGTTGCATTGGCGAAGCATCGCGGTAAGGACCCGGAGGTTCATGGCGACATCATCGACGAGAAGGATTTTTCTCCGATGCAAAGCGTCGGCGGAAGGATTCCCGGCGGACGGATCCGCCGGAGACGCGGAAAGGGCCTGGCGTTCGCGCGCCTCGTAACGGATTTTCCGCAGAGTAATGGTGAAACAGGTGCCGTCGCCGAGTCTGCTCTCGAAGCCCAGATTTCCTCCCATGTGCTCGACCAGCCGCTTGGAGATGGCGAGCCCCAGGCCGGTTCCTTCGTGCGCTCCGCGGACCGTTTCCTCCTGGAAGAACGATTCGAAGATCCGCCCCTGATGTTCTTCGCTGATTCCCACGCCGGTATCGCGGATTTCGATCTTGAGGATCCCGAAAACATCGTCCTCTTTCTCGAAGGTCACGGTGATGGTGATCCGTCCGAAAGGCGTGAACTTGACTGCGTTCCCGACCAGGTTGAGGAGGACCTGCCGGAGACGCTGGACGCAGATATAAAGGAAAGGCAGGGATTCGGGACAGACCAGCTTCATGTCGATTCCCTTCTCCTTGGTCCGGAGGGAGAACATCAGGAGGAGTTCCTCGCAGAGTTTTTTCAGGTCGTCCTTCTGCGAAACGATGTTCATGCGCCCGGCGTCGAGCTTGGAAAGATCCAGAATGTCGTTGATCAGCTGAAGCAGGGTGTTCCCCGCGAAAGTGATGGCCTGAAGGTATTCGACATGTTCCTTTTCGGAGATATCGCCGTTCTGGAGAAGTTCGCTGAACCCGATCACGGCGTTGAGAGGCGTGCGGATCTCATGGCTCATCGTGGCCAGGAAATTGCTTTTCGCGCGGTCCGCCGCCTGGGCGGCTTCGATGGCGCGGAGGAGTTTGCGCTTGTTTTCGTTGTTCTCCGTGATGTCGATGTAGATCTGGAGAACACTGACGACCTCCTTGCCTTCAAAGACCGGGAGGGTCATGACCTGGAAATCGCGTCCGTGAATCCGGCATTCCATCTGCTGCGGTTTCTTTTCCCGCAAAGTCACGGACAGGGGACAGCGTTCCGGCAGGATTTCCCCTTTGCAGAAGCTCATATTGCAGGGCTGATCCAGAATCTGGGCGGAACTCAGCCCCGTCAGCCTTTCCGCGGCGGGATTGACGCGCATGGGGCGGTGGTCCGCACTGAAAAGGACCAGCGGAACCGTCATCAGTTCCCAGATCATGTTCTTTTCATTTTCGCTGCGCGTGAGCTTGACGCGTTCCGATTCGCGTTCCAGAAGAATCTCGATAATACGCACAGCGGCAAACATCAGGCGGACTTCAGCCTCGTCGAACGACTTGTCGGAACCCCCGAATTCGACTTCGATATATCCCCAGAAACTGCCGCGGAAACCGATGCTGACGGTGCAGAGCGCCTGCGTTCCGCGTCCTCTCAGATAATCGCGAACCCTGCCCAGCTCCGGATCTGCCTCTTCTCCGCCGCGGAGATCGACCGTAATCATTTCACGGTTCTTGAGCTTCCGGAAACACTCGGGATAATCCCGTTCCGAAAAGGCTCCCGGACGCGGGTTGGAAGCGGCATTCTCCTGCGGAGTCCAGAAACCTTCCGACAGAAGAAGCGAATTTGCAGAATCATAGCGGAAGACCTCGCAGCTGTTCGCCTGCAGCTGCTGTCCGATACGGCGCAGGATTTCATTGAGGACGAAATGGAAATCCGAATTGAGAGCCAGCATTTCCAGACAGGCGTTGACCGTCACATCCTGCTGGAGATACGCGTTCATCTGTTCGTTGTGCCTCCGGAGTTTTTCCTGCTGCATGCGGAGTTCGGTGATGTCGAATCCTGATTCGAGGACGTAGATGAGCTTGCCGGTGCGGTCAAAGATCGGCTGAGCGCTGATAAGAACCCTGCGTTCCTTGATTTTGCGTTCCAGAGAGTGCGGGCGGCCGGTGGTGCCGGCAAGACGTCCCGGGCAGTTCCCCGGCAGTTCCTGACAGTCGCAGAACTGCCGGAAACATTTACCGCTGCGGAAACCGGAACCGTGTTTCCCGGAGAAATCTTCAAATGCGGAATTGGACTTCACCACATTGAAATCCTTGTCGAGCAGAAGGATCGGGATGGAAATGCTTTCGAAGATCTGCCTCTGGAGAGAAACGCTGTCGGCGAGGGCGTTCATCTGGGAATTTCTCTCGCGGGCCAGAAGGAAGAGACTGGCGGCATTCTTGAGGATGTGGATATCGCATTCCTTGAAGGAGCGTTTTCTGCGGACGAAATCGACGCCGACCAGTCCGCAAAGGTTTTCCTTGTCCCAGATGCCGACCAGAAGGGCGGAACGGATATCCTGCTGTTTCAGGAATTCCACGGAGAACTGCAGGTCTTCCGGCTGGAGACGGTCCAGATCCTCAAAGGCGAGATACTCTTTGCGCAGGAGGCGGTCATAATAACCGGTGAAATCGCTGACTTTCAGGTTCTGGAGGTTGTCAAGCTGCTGGGTGATTCCGGAAGCGATCCACTCATGAGTGTTCGAAGCGCTCATGCCGTCCTCGGAGAGCAGGAAAATATAACAGCGGTCCGCGCCTACGGTTTCGCCGATTTCCCGAAGGAGGAAATGGATCGACTGTTCAAAATCCGCCTGGAGGGTGATGTTCTGGAGACAGAGGTTCAGGCTGCGCTCGCATTCGATGTAGCTGGTCAGGTCGCCGATGACCTTTTCCCGTTCGCGCTGGACGTTCTTCAATTCGGTGACATCCGTGCCGATGGCGACCAGGAGATGGCTGCCGTCCGAACGCCGGATGCTGATCTTGCTCATCAGGAGGTCATGCGCCATTCCCTTCAGGTTGATGAAGTGATCCTCGAAATGCTGAACGCCGACCGACCGCATGGTTTCCGTGTCGTCGGAGCGGAACTGCTCGGCATCCTCGCGCCGAGAGAACAGTTCAAAGTCGCTCTTGCCGATCACCTCTTCCTGACCACGTCCGAGAAGTGCGCAGAACCCGCGGTTCGCAAGTACATATTTGAAGCCGTCTTCCGGATCTTTCAGGAGCACCGGATTCGGGAAATTCTCCAGAATGGTGTTCAGCAGGGTATTCGCATCCTCATAGCTGTGGACGATATTCTGATAGTCGGTTACGTCCTGAATAATCCCGAAGAGTTCAAGGCCGGGGGAAGCGCCTTCCCCGGACACGTGCCGGCGGGCGCGCATCACATAATAACGGATATTCCCGTTCTCGCGGGTGCGGTAGGCCGCCTGAAGCGACTGAATATCGCCGGAGAGAAGTTTCGTCCATTCTGTTTCAAAACGTTCCATATCCTCTTCGATGACCCAGCCGCGCGCCGAAGCCAACCCCTTTTTCTCATTCAGCGGCCAGTACTTCCGGCAGGGGACCAGAGTGTTCCCGTGCTTCAGATCGTGATAGAAATAATCGACATGCGCCAGTTCCGCGGCATTCTGGAGGAGTTCATGGTTCATCCGGAGCTGATCGCGTCGTTCATATTCCGCTGTCACGTCGCGAAACACAAGAACCGCCCCGGTCACTTCCCCGTTCTTCCGGTGAATGGGCGCGGCGCTGTCCGCAATATGACGCCGGGTGCCGTCCCGTGCAATCAGGTCCGTATGGTTGGCAAGCTGGACCACGGAGTTCGTTTCCAATGCTTTCTCCACCGGAGAAGGAACCACGCTGTCGTCGAGATAGCTGATGATGTTGAAAACCTCTTTCAGAGGCTTGCCGACCACTTCTTCCGGAGTATAGCCGATATAGCCCAGTGCAACCGTATTGCACATGGTGATGTTCTGCAGCACATCGGTCACGATCACACCGTCGCCGATGGATTCCAGCGTAATCCGGAAGTGTTCGGCGGCCTCCGAGAGTCTCTCGCGCGACGCGGTGAGTTCGGACACGTCGATTGATATCCATAGAATCGTCTCCACTCCGAAAATGCTTTTCGGAAGCCGTGTAAAACTGGCTTTGCGACGGGTTCCGAGAAAATCATACTCGCGGCTCACTTCCTGCCCGCTCTGCTGCACCTCCGACCAGACCTCGTTCAACATCTCATGAAGAACCGGAGAGATATCCCGAATCGCAGCAGGATTCTTCGGAAAATTCCCATTGATGTCTTTTTCCGCCCGGCAGAAATAGATTTTCCCCTTCCGGTCGGCCACCAGAATCCTGAGCGGCATGGCATTGTAGATCGCCTGCGCGCTTCTGGTTTTTCTTCTTTCGTAGTAAAGGAAAAAAAGCCAAGAACCGAACAGCGCCAGAAGCACCGCGACCACTCCGACCCAATAGCGGTTGACCGTCCACCAGTCCGGAGGCTGGTTCAATATCCGGACCTCTTCCGGAAAGTCATCCGGGGAAACATCGTTCCTGTCCAGGGCGTCGTACTGCACCATCGGACGGGCCTCTCCGATGCGGACGGGAATCGCCGAAGCCCGTTCTCCCTGAAGAATCCGGTAGGCGAGCTCTCCGGCCACACGCCCCTGCTCCATTCCGGAAACGAAAGCGCCGCCGTCCACGCCCTGATCCAGATGCTGGTCGTATTTTCCGAAGATCAGCCGGGAGACATGTTTCCGGATCGCGGGGAGGATCGTATAATTATTATGGACGGGGTCATCTTCCTTGGAAGAACTCCAGGAAAAGAATACCACGAAACTGTCCTCGGGGAGCTTCTCCAGTTCCGAAAGCAGCTCCCGCGTGGTGTATTCCTTCCCGTTCAGCATCCTGATTACGGGCGCGTCCGCCATTTCATGAACCTGTTTTTCAGCCGCCGCACTCTGGGCGACGCCGTCCGCGTCCGCTCCGGAAATCAGCACTACCATTTTGCTTTCCGGACGAAGCTTCATCCCGATTCGAAGGATCGGGAGGAAAGCCGCCGGCGTCTCGATTCCGGTCATGTTCAGGGACTTCGTTTTCAGCGGCCCGTGATAGGAGCTGACCAGAATCGGGGTATCCCCGGCGGAAAGCTTCCTGTCCAGGAAAAGATCGGCCGCCGAATTGTTGCTGACGACGATCAGGTCATAACGATTCAGCTGGAGACGCCGTTTCAAATCCTGAAGAGTGGATTCGGACGGCTCATGCCCGGGAGTGAAGTGAACTCCGAGCGACTGGGTCTCGTAGTTTCCGTGAACGTTTTTTTCCCGGAGATAGTCCAGAAGGCCGTGACGGAGATCTTCCGTCCAGTTGTCTCCCGCGGAATGCGAATCGATGAGAAGGACTTTTTTCACTTGTACGGCAGGAGTTTCAGGATCGGCATAAGCGGTCAGAGACAGCAAAGCAATCGCCGCGAACAAAGGCATCCACCAAGACCGCATCGCCACCTCGCCTCATCCATCGTCATTCAAATAACGCACTGTTCCGCATTCTGAACCGCAGCAATCTATGAATATATACTGACCCTGAAGATTTTTCAGAAATACGCCTAATAATGAATCGCATAATATTATGCAGGAAAATAATCTACCGCATCTGTATCACTTTTCAAACGAAAAAACAGACCTTTCGCAGTTTCTTTGTTTCTTTATTTGACAGACGGCGAAAAAAAATGGAATGAACCCGGGATTTCTCTCCTTCGACAATTTTTCCGGCCCGATTCACTATCTTTTTTGAAAAAACAAACTTTTTTCCAGGAGACCTTGAAATCTCGTTTCCCGCAAATTATATTAACAGTCTTTATAGATTCAGGATGAACAAAAAGGTCTGGCCATGAAATGGATTTTCAATCAGGAGAATACTCTTGTCGTTGTATGCCGCCCGGTCGCGCTTACCACGGCTAAACACGGTATTCTTTCCGATTCGGCCGAACGGTAATCCCGCGGAAACCGGGCGTCCCTTCTCTCCGTTCTTCTTTTTTTTACTTTCTGAATTCACACAACCCCCTTGGAATATTGACAATGAAATCAACACCCCAGGAAAGCAAACCGGCCATTAAGGGCGCGGAAATTCTCGTCAGGACCCTCGAAAAACTCGGAGTGGATACCATTTTCGCCTATCCCGGAGGACAATCCCTCGAACTCCATCAGGCCATGAAGGGCTCCACCATGCGCGTCATTCTGCCCCGTCACGAACAGGGCGGGGCGTTCGCGGCCGACGGCTATGCCCGCATCTCCGGCAAAACCGGATGCTGCATGG
>CAZORN010000051.1:0-17462 GCA_964581935.1 uncultured Victivallales bacterium | reverse complement strand
CCTCTTCATCGACGGACTTTGCAATTCCCAGGTCGGCCAGCTTCACATCGCCGCGACGGGTCAGCATGATGTTGTCGGGTTTGATGTCGCGGTGGACGATCCCGAATTCTTCAGCGGCCGCCAGTGCTTCGCAGACCGCTTCAATAATTGTCAGCGCTTGTTCTTCCGTCAGCCGCCTGGCCGCTTTCAAAAGATTCCGTACGGTTCCTCCGTCCACATATTCCATCACGATGTAGGAGAGGCCGCGGGCATCGTCCGTTTCTACATCCATGACGTTCACCACGTTGGAATGCCGTATTTCACATGCGGTCTTGGCTTCCCGTATAAAACGTGTCAGGAATTGTGAATTTTTTGCCGCGATATCCTTCGGCAGGACCTTGATCGCCCTCAGGACGCCGAGCGTTTCATGTTTTGCCAGATAGATTTCGCCCATGCCTCCTTTGCCGAGACGCCCTTCAATAACGTATTTGCCGAGAACTTCTCCGTCTTTCAGCATGTAATTGTCATGAACTGTGGGATTTGTTTTTTTCACGGACGGCTGGTTTTTGGATTCGGCGGAGGGAACCATCGTCATTTCCGTGTGCGGTTCGGAATCCGACGTGGCGGAAGGTCCGGTCATCGTCATTTCTGTATGCGGGTCTGCCTCTTTCGATGGGATTCCGCCAACCATGGTCATTTCGGTGTGGAATTCTTCGGAAACCTTTTGGGGTTCATGGACATTGCTGCTTTTTTCCATTATATCTGAACTCTCTTTCGAAGGCTCGGAGGATGGCGTCATGGTCATCTGGGTATGCGGTTCTGCCTCTTTCGGTGGGGTTCCGCCAACCATGGTCATTTCGGTGTGGAATTCTTCGGAAACGCCCTGTATAACTTTGTTTTCTGGATTCTTGCCGTTCTTTGTCATTTCCGTAATCATCTTCAGTATTATATTTTTTAAATATAAATCAATATATAGTAAAAGCCCGTTCTGACAATCGTTCCAAAGGATGATTTCTTTGAAAAAGAATTCGCACTAAAGTATGAAATATCCCTCAATCAGCATCTTTCTGTGAATAAAAAACAAAAGAACTTGAATTTTCAAAAAACTGAATTATTGTAAAAAACCGGAGAGATCATGAGGGGCAATAAAAATCCAAATGGATTTATCATATCATAAAAGACTGATCTCAGTGGCGTCTTTTTCGCTGCTGTTTGCATATCTGCTTTCATTTGTGTTTGAAGGCAGAGTGCTGTATGAAATCCTCAATGCACGAGGAATTTCTTCTCACGAACTCATCTTTGTTGCAATTCTGGCACATTTCATCGGTCTGATCAGCTGTGGTTTTGTGGTCCATCCTTTTCTGGGTGCAAAAAATACCATGCTTGCAGGAATGGCGGGTTGTTTTTTCGGGACGCTTCTCTTTTTTTCAGAATTGCCGATCTCGGTATTGGGGTGGGCACTGGCCGTTTGTGCCTATTCTTCAGGATGCGCGGTGGCAGCCTGGGGATACTATCTGAAAACATGCACATCCAGAAACGAAAAGATGAAAACATGTGCGGATGTGCTGATTTTCTCTAATATTGTTATGATTCTCATCGGTTCTGCGACAACCCTTACATCTCCTTTGACCGGCTTGATCCTTTCGCTTCTTACACTCATTTTTGCCGCTGCATTCACCTGTTTTCTGCCGAAGGAGGAGCCTGCTCCTGAAAAAGAAAACAGACTTCATCCCAAGGATGATTCGGGCAAATCCCTGTATGAACCAATGGTGTTCCTGATCCTTTTCGTGGTTCTTCTCACCATCAATTCCGGTCTGATGTACCAAGTCATGAACCCTGCGTTCGAACATCTTTCGTCCATAGTGTGCTGGTATTGGGCTGTGCCTTACATCGTAGCTCTAGTGATCATGCGCAACCTTCCGCAGTCCATAAACCGGTCTTATTTCCTTTATGTCGGAATGGCGATGGTTATGATGTCTTTCATCGCATTCATGCTATTGAAACGGGGAACGGTTGACTATCTGGTGGTGGATACGCTGATGCTGGGCGCCTGCGGAATCTTCGACCTTTTCTGGTGGAGTATCATCGGCGAAATGCTCGATTTCAGCGAAAAACCTGTCCGGACGGCGGGTATCTGCATCTCGGCCAACGTCTTCGGCGTTTTTCTAGGAGGGATGCTGGGCAATCTGATTACGTCCGTCAAGCTGCCCGACTCCCATACTACGGTCATTGCCTTGTCCGTTGTTTGTGTTACCCTGGCGATCATGCCGACCCTGAATCGCCGTCTTCTACGTCTTTTGAAAGCCCACTCATACCTATTAGCCTATTCCGAGCTGCCGACAACCTCCAAAGCAAGGATCTCCGCCGTGGCAAAAGCGGTGAACCCGCTGACGGACAGAGAATCGGAAGTCCTTGATCTGATTCTTTCCGCGAAGTCCAACAAAGCCATTGCGGAAAAGCTTTTCATCAGTGAAAGCACTGTAAAGACTCATGTCAAAAACATATTTGCGAAATATGACGTCGCCAGCAGGGCGGAGTTGATTAGCACTCTTCTCAAAAACCAGTCCTGAACGGACTGTTTCTTCTGCTTTTCATACTTTGGTATGACATCATTCCATATAAATTCATTCTTTGGGACGATTGTCAACTTTCTCTTCCTGTAATATATTCCTTATATCATATCTCAGAAAAAAGCAGAAAGTTCAGTGATTAACAAAAGGATTTTCTAAATGGCCAGTAGAAAATTGACGGTTTGTGTTTTGAGTGCCGCAATGCTTTATTCAAGCGGCTGTGCGAATTTTATCCGCAATGTGGAGAGCACGGTCCCCGAGGTTGAACGCAAGAATGTCAGTTCCATGTATGCGGTCCGTTTCGAGCCGGATCCGCCGGTAGATACCATGTTCCCGGCAACGGCGGAACTCATTGAGAAACAGCTTGTTAAAAACTATCAGGTCAAGAAGACGGAAGCCCTGGTGACTCCTTACAGCGGCTGGCGGAAATGCTATGAGGTCCCGTGCGGACTGGTTCTTTTCCCTGTTTCGATTGCCTCCCACGTTGTCAGCGCTGTTACATTCGGAGTCTACCCGTTCTCTGTTTCGGGTGTCATCAATGACCTTGCATTCAGCGGGATGAATCCTTTCCTCAACTGGGAGACGGAATCACGGACGGCGCTCCATCCGATTTCTTCGGAACGCGTTCTGACAGACGAGGTTGTAGTAAACAAGACCACCCCGCTTTCCAAGGTCAAGGTTCGTGTTTCATCCGGAGACCGTTCCAAGGATTTTGTCACGGATTCGTTCGGCGTATTTACGGTGACGCTTGTCGGAATCTCCCCGGAAGAGTCCCTTTTCAATGCCGCCCGCAACCTGGACTTTCAGGTCGGGGATAATCTGACTTCGGTGAAATCGATCATCCTCAGCCGGGAATTCGTAGGGAAACTTCTGCGCGCCAGGGCCGCGATCGTTGCATATGAGATGGCGCCTTCCGGCAAAAAACTGGTTCAGACGGTGAAGACTATTGAAAAGCTGAATTTCATCCGGCTGGCGTATGATTTTGAAAAACGCGAACTTGAAAAATACAAAAACGACACCGCATTCATGAACGATTTCAACAAAGTATCCATGGAATAAGCATGAGTAAACCGGGAAAATCGGATCGGGGAGATGTATTGATGGAATATGTTCTCATCACCGTTCTGATCATCGTTCCGATTGTAGCCGGTTCCAAAATTTTTTTCTCAGCGGACGGCAGTTCCGGAACGATCGCGTCCGCCGCAATGTCCTTGACGACTCCCGATGACTTTGGAATCGTGGGGAATGATTTTGTAAGAATGTGCCGGAGCATTTTCAGCGGACTGGCTCTGCCGGTTCCATAGTCTCGAAAAATAAACAAGGAGGGTTTCATGAGGTTGAACACATTGAAAAAATCGCGTTTCGGACGTCTCGTCTGTCGTATTCTCGGAAATGAAAAAGGCGCAGTGATGATGGAATATGTCATCATCGCCGTCCTGATCGCCGCCGCGTGCGTGGTTGCGGTCGCCGTCTTCGGTAAGACGATCGTTGGCATGTTCGATGTCGCCGGAAAAGGCGCTTCCGCCCAGCACACCGATGCGAAAACAACGCTCGACAAAACGCAGACGGATCAGGGAACTGGAGCGAGCGATGCCAGCAAATATCACGATTCCATGCATAAATAATCTTTGTCGGCCCGGATTATTCTTTTGACATGGAACGCATGGCTGACGGCCGCGGCCGTAACTCCGTGGCTGATTCTTCTCTGCCGGTATGACTGGCGGGAACGGCGTCTGCCCAACCTCTGGACGTTGGGTGGAGCAGCATGCTTTCTTGTATGGCGTTTCGGATGGGGGGGCGTTCCCTTGTTCCTGGACGGTCTGGCGGGAGCGGTTGTGTGTGCCGTGTTTCTGGTGATTCCCCTGCTGGTGCGCGCCGCGGGGGCGGGGGATGTCAAAATGCTTTTTGCATGCGGCGCCGTGACCGGACTGGGAACCGTGCTGGAGTTTCTTCTCTTCACTTCGCTTTCCGGCCTGGCGGTTGTGGCTGTAATGCTCTTGACACATCATGCCGACGGCGCCCGACTGAAACATTATTTCCGTGTCCTGTTCGATTGGAGTTATGACCGGGCTGCCGGAAAAGCCGCCCTTCCTCCGAAAAATTCGGAGCGCGTTCGTGTACCGTTCGGCCTGGCGATTGCCGCCGGATTGTGGTTGACATTGATCTTCAAAGGGTTCCATCTGATATGAAAAACAGTACGGAACAGGGAAGTATGCTGGTCGAAGCGGTGATCTGCCTTCCGGTGGTACTGGTTCTGGTCCTCGGATGCATGCAGATCGCGCATCTCTGGATGGCCCGGCAGGTGGTCCAGTATGCCGCGTTTGCCGCGGCGCGGTCTCTGCTGACGGTTCCCAATTCCCGTCATTTCTCGGCCGTTCAGCCCGGCGGCGATGCGCATAAGGCGGCGGCCGCCGTCTGCGCATGGATCGCCCTTTCCCAGCGTCCCGGTGCCGACGAAGTCCAGGTTCCCGGCTGGGGCGGAATCCCCGGGTCCGGCGGAATCGATGAAAAGCTCCGTCTGGAGTTGAAACAGCCGGCGGGGGAGTGGGTCCCCATGATCACGGTGAATTTCGATTTTCCGATGGTGATCCCCGTGGCCGGTCCGATCATCGGCTGGGCCGTCAATCCCTGGCAGGAAAATCAGGAGTGGCTGGAACGGAAAGCCGACGTCACCGGAAATGCCCACGGCGGGGAAAGCGTGCGGTATCCGTATATCCGTTTCCGGGAATCCGCCGCGCTTTCCAAACCTTACATCCTTCCGGACTTCAAGGGGAACTGACATGAGAAGCTTCTTCCGCAGAATTTTCCTGGATGATGACGGCGTGGCGCTTGCCTTCGGCATCACTTTTTTCCTGCTGGTTTTTCTTTTCGGAATGGCTGTTTACGCAGTGGGAGAAACGGTCCGCCAGCGCATCGAACTTCAGAATGCGGCGGATGCCGCCGCCTACTCCGCCGCGACGGTTCAGGCGGACACTCTCAGCCGCGTGGCGTGCATCAACAAAGCAATGAGCTGGACCTACGTCATGATGAACCGCAAGCTCATGGATTATGTCACCGACAAGTGGCTTGAAAAGGTCGAAAAGGAATGGGACAAGGATCTCCGGTCCGTGCGGGAAAACTGGAACTGGCAATCCACCTGCGGAACGCGGCGGGAGGGGTCTGACTACTGGGTCGGGACCGGAGGCCGCCACCGGCAGGTCCTGCTCAATCGTTCCCAGACGGTAAGCATCGACACCATCAAGGCCCAGCGGCAGAGCGCCGCGGCTCAGGGAAAGAGCTACAAGGCCCTTTCCAAACAGATCGACAACGACCGGAAAACGCTCGCCGCCATGGACCGCGCGGAACGCTGTCTTTTTTCCGAATTACAGGCGCGAATGAACAATACGGTCAAAAAGGCCATCCTTGAAAACATCAGCGAAACTCCCAACGACCAGCAGGCGGGAGGCGCCGACATCACCTATAAGTTCATCAGCCAGACGGCGGATTCCTACATCGAAACAATGAGAAATACTTCCGACATGGAGGAGATTTTCCTTGTTTTCGGCGGATTCAAGCCGGACCCGAAGGAAATTTCGAGGCGGGGAGTCGACAAATGGTGGGAACTGCGTTCTTCCGGACAGGAGGGCTTCTCCCGGGAATACCGCCAGAAAGCCAATCACCTGATCGCGGAATGGCAATGGTTCGGAATCCGTTATGTCAATACCGGCAATGCCTGTGTCCCTTTCATGAAGGGCGTGTTCCCGAACAGTGTGCGCGGACAGGATGTCTACGACGGATATTTCCGGTGCGGACAACCGGCGCTGGCGCGGCGTCTCCGTCCGGAATTCTTCGGACGCAGAGGCGTTCTGGTTGTCGGCCTCAAGCGGAAATACAACAATCCATTCTCCTTTATGTTCCAGTCCGGAACTCCGGAAGGGCTTTTCTCCGCGTTTTCGCTGAAGGACAATCGTTATCTATGGACAGCCTCCGCCGCACGCGCGGGATATGCTTCCCCGATTCAGTCGCAGCGCAGGCCCGGACTGTATGAGATCACATTCATGGACGTGGCGGTCAAAGACACTTGGAACTTATGCGAAGCCGACTGGGACGGCACCCTGGTTCCGGTGAAACTGGCGTTTGACAACGGACGGAACCGCCAGTTCACCCGCGCCGGGGAAGTTCTACCCGAGGTCTACGGCAGACTTTCGCCCGGAACACTGGCTCCGCCGCCGCTTCCAGGATCCGGGTCTTCCGGCGGGACGTTCGACCTCGGCGGCGCCCGCAACGCCTTGTTTCACTAGAGGAGATGTCGTTTCATGAATATGAAAAATGATCATGGCTCCATCCTGATGGAAACGGTTTTGGTTATTCCGCTCTATCTGGCATTTTTGAGCGGCGTGTTCTGGCTGGGCGACTTGGCGCTGCTGCGTTCCAAAAGCACTTTCTTCGACCGTCTGGCCGCATGGGGGTCCGGCAACCGCCAGCAGCCGTTCAACAGCCAGTCCGCGACCGGTTTCATCCAGAGCAACTTCCTGAAGTTTCAGGAAGTCGGCCAGCAGAGAGTTTCCGCACTCCGGCTGGACCGAATGCCCGGAAACGATGAATGGTCCGCCCTCTACAGTTCCACAGCGGACGTTTCGATCAATCCGCCTCCTTGGACGGACGGGTGGCGCCGTGCTGCTTTGACAATGATGGAAAGTGCCGGCGGACTTTCTCCGGTAACCTTTCGGTCGCGGGAAATCAATGCGGAGTTCATGCACCGCAACCTGATGCGGGCCCGGAATAATTTCCGGGAGAAATCCACACCGGAAAGCCTTTCCAGAAGTCTTGATTGGCTGAACAAAGTATATGCCTCGAAGTGGCCGGAATGGCCTCAGAAGACACCGTCCGCCATCAACGGAGCCTCCCCTTGCGTCCGGTATGACCGTCATTCGGCATATGTCCAGTGGAGCGAATGATGCACTTGACGACAGGCTGTTTCCTTCTGCTGACGATGTTCTCCGTATCGGCATTTACCCCGCCATCGAACCGCAACGTGACTGCCGGGGATGCTTCCGGCAAATCCTGGCGGGAAACCGGAACCATGGAGATTTCGGTTGTCGCGGCACAGCAGGCTTGGGAGGTAGCCTTGAGGTGCGACGGATGGATTCTTCTTCATGTAATCCCGCTGGAGACGAAAAACACAAGACAGCTTTTTGTCTGGAAAAAGAATAGGGAGACGTTTCTGCTGTGTCTCTGGAGCCGCTCTCCTTCGCAGAGCGGATTCATGTGGGGAATTACCGATGATATTCGGCAAGAGGTTCTTCCAATTAACCATGTCATCCCTGAAAAACAAACTGGTCCTGAAAAGGGGCATTGATCTATTCACGCTCAGGCTATGGAAAGAAACCTGTGATTTTGTTCGGCTATCTCTTGTAAAATAAAACTTGTAGAGGTATCGTCTAACCGTTGAAGAAAAATTTTGAGACACAAACTGGGACACAATGTGGCTCAGTTTTCCTCTCGGGGAAAAGAAGTTTTTTGCAATGCTTTCGAGTCATTTGAAATCGTTTTTTTTTCTGTCCGGCGCTTTTGAGGGAGACGGGACTGCTGCGGGATGTCTGTTGCAGACTTTTCCGGTTTCAGAAAAGCGGGGGATTATTCCAGAAGGGCGTCCAGTTCCGCTTTCGTTACCTTTTCATTCTTCCTGCGTCCGACTCCGATGATACGGTAGTATTCGTCGAATTTTCCAGACTGGAAGAGCTCTTTCAGGCGTGTCTGTTCCTGTCCGGGGAAGCTTTTGAGTTCATCCGGGGACATGACCGGATCCCATGAAAGGGAGGAAAGAATTCCGGCGATTTTCTCCTTTCCGCCGTCCGCGTAAAACTTTTCGACGTTTTCCCGTCCGGGGGAGTCTTTGAAATTGCCGAGTGCAAAGTAAAGACTTGAGGATTTGAGTTTGCGCAGGTTATTCAGCTGGAGAACAATATTCTGGGAATTTCTGCGGAAATTCAGGGAAGGTTTGCACGAATCGGGCGTTTTTGCGAGAAGGATGGTCGAGATCCGCTCCAGTTTTGGAGTGTTCAAAGCATAGACTCCGAAGGAGAAGAAGCCGGAAGTCGGCGCGGGGATTTTATCCTTCTGGCCGCTGAAGGATTTTCCTTCAAGATGGATTATGCGCGCGGAAGGTTTGTTTTTTGAGTATTTGCCGTCGAATTCCACCCAGTTGCCGTCAAAGTTCCATGAGAGTGTCCCGGGCGGTGTTCCATCGAAGTCCAGGCGGATGAAAAGCCAGTCCGGAAGATGCGGCATCTGCAATATCCTGAAAGAATAAACGCCGTCGCGTCTGCCGTTCAGAAGGACCGGGACGGTCAGCTGGGAAACGGCGGACGTTTTTTCTCCTTCGGCCGTCCAGAAGCCTTCGGGCATGGGCCAATCCGCGGGACCGGGATAGGAAAGGGAGATGGCCCCGGCGTGTCCGGTATTGCGGAACCCGAGACGGCAGGAATTGTTGAACTGGATTGCTCCATCGGTTTTTCTGTAGCAGCGGCGGTAGACGAATTCCGCGATGTTGAATCGGATGCTCTGTTCGGTGAAGAACTGTCCGGCGCGGCTGCCTTTGAGGGCGGCCTCGCCGTTGGTGTCGTAGAGGGCCGGGCGTGTGAAGTCGTCCGCGGCGAGAATTGTCGAGACGGTGCATAAGAAGGCGAGGATCGTTTTTTTCATCGGAGCGTCATCCCGTTTTTCATGTGCATATGTTCATTCCGTCGGTCATATATCTCCGTCCGTTTCCATCCGCAGGACGGTGCAGAACAGGTCCGGCTGATGTTCCGGGAGTCCTTTGAGGAGAAGGAAGCCGTCGGGTCTCTGTTCAAAGTCGATCTTCAGTCCGGTTTTCAGGAAAGCGACCGATCTGATTTTTTTACGGAGACAGGGAATCTGCGTGCTTTTCCCGGGCCATTCATAGAGATAAAAGAAGAGAGTGTTTCCGGAAGCGGTGAAAAAACCGCAGCTGTTGCCCTGAAGAGAATTCGGGGTCGGGAGAGCGGCTTCGGTTTTTTCGGTTTTGTAGACGGCTTCGGAATGTTTTCCGACCCAGTCGCCGACGGCATTGAGGATTTCCTGCTGCCAATGGGGGATCAGTCCGTCCTGATCCGGGCTGACGTTCAGGAGGCAGTTTCCGCCCTGTTCGAGCACATGCAGGAGGAGGAGCAGGGTTTGTGCGGGGGTGCGCCGGAAGTTGGCGCTCCGGCAATATCCCCAGTAGCTGAAATCGTCGTCGCCGAGAGTGAAGCAGGCTTCCCAGAGGTCATTTTCGGGGGGAGTCCGAATGATGTTTTTTCCCTCGATGTCATGAAAATCCTGTTTCATTCCCGAGCGGTTGTTGATGAGAATGCCGGGTTGAAGTCCGCGGACCATCCTGTTGAGTTTTTCGGACTGCCAGAATTCGGCGACATCGTCGGCGGTTCTGGGATTTTTCCCGGGACAGGCGGAACCGTCGTACCAGAGGATATCGATTTTGCCGTAATGGGTCATGAGTTCCTTCAACTGGGCGTGGGCGAGTTCGCGCATTTCGGGTCCGTAGTCCTCCGGCGGGCGTCCCGAGCGACTGAAGCGCCAGTCGTTGAGAGAGTAGTAAAGTCCGACGCCGAGACCGTATTTCCGGCAGGATCTGACGAATTCCGCCACGAAATCGCGCCGGGCGGGAGAATGGAGGCTGTTGAAGGAATCCGCCCTGGAATCGAACATGGCGAAACCGTCATGGTGGCGGGTGGTGAATACGGCGTATTTCATCCCGGCGTCGACCGCCGCCTGACACCAGCGGTCGGCGGAAAACGCAGCGGGGTTGAAAGAGAGCGCGAGACGGTTGTATTCCCCGGCGGGGATTCCGTCGCGGACCATGACCCATTCGCCGCGGCCCAGCAGGGAATAAAGTCCCCAGTGGATGAAAAGGCCCAGTCGTGCTTCCCTGAACCATTGATGCGATGCAGGACGATCCATGATATATCCTTTATTTCACGTTGATGCTGATTGAACTTGAGAGTCCGGTGGCGACGTCGGTCAGCACCAGTTTGTAGACGCCTTTCGGATCGCTGTATGCGAAATGAACGGGGAAGGATTCCTTCCTGCCGTCGGGAACGATCAGCAGGCGGGAGCCGATTTCATTGCGCGGCACCAGTAATCTGCCCTGCGGATCGAAGATTTCAAGAGAAAGAATCCGATTGGGGGGGAAGGGCCGGAGATCCAGCAGAAGAGGCTTGCCGGGCGTGGCGGAGGCGGAGTCCGTCCTGAGCGCGGGAGGCTGCTGGCGTGTATCGAAACAGGTGAGGAAGCGGTAAGGCGGATCGAGGGGAAGGGTGACGGTCTGCCCCTCCCGGATGAATCCTTTCATGGCTTCGTAAATATAGCCCGGCTTCGGGAATGTCACGGTGACATCGCCTCCCTTCTGGCCGCCGGCGGAGAGGTCGTCGTTTGCGAAAGCGATCATGTGGAATCCGCTGCCGCGGCTCAGGCGGATGATGCTGCCGGGAGGAAGTCCCTTCGAATCGAGAAGCGGGCTCAGTCCCAGCTCTTTGAGGAAACGGGACATGAACTTGTTGAAATCATCCGTGGAATTGGTTCCCGCGACGATGGATGCGAGAGAGAAATTCATCAGGATGGCTTTTCCTTTTCCGACTTTCCGCTCTTTCATTGGCGTGATTCCGGCGACGCCTGAAACGGTGATGTCCCCGAAGCGGATTTTTGCGTCGACGGGAGCGGGTTTCAGGTCGCCGAAAAGTTCCGACAGGAGATTTTTTGCAGGGAGCCCCAGATATTCATTGTAGATGCCGGGATTCAGGTCGGCGATCACCGTGCCGCCGCTGCGTGTGAATTCAACGATCTCTTTCGCATTCTCTTCCGAGAGGGCGGAAAGCCCCGCCAGAAAGAGCACCTTGTATTGCGCGGCATGTTTTTTCAGGGCGTTCGGAGTGATATAGTCGAAGTTATAGCCGTTTTCGTTGCCATAGGTCAGGAGGGGGTTGACGGACATGACGGGCGAGACGGTGTTTGCGGCTGCGAAGATATTGGCCTTCCAGGACGGGTAGGATGTCAGGATCGCCATCGTTGACCTGCAGATCTCCAGAGACCGGATGAGGGGGCCGACGCCCTTCTGCATCATGAGTCTCGGAGCCGTGACATTGGGTTGTTTGTCCCGGAAATCCGCGCACAGGGTTCCGCCGTCGAACGTCACGTTGCCGGAGAAATACATGTGGCCTCTGGCCGCTCCGGTGATGGCGCACGCCCAGTAGTTGCGGTTGGGACCGCCGTCCAGTTTCTGGCTGTAGCCGAACAGGGGGATGTAGAGGTTGTCCGGCTTCATCGAATAGCGGAGGGTCAGGGACGCGATATCGCGCGGATGGTCGAACGACGCATTGATTTCCGGATAGTCCAGTTCTCCCGGAAGCGTGGTGCTGTTCGGTCCGTAGTAAGCGCCTGCGGATGCCTTCTGAATTTCCGCGCCGATGATCCGGTGGACACCGAAATAGTTGTCTTCGGCGAAGAGTCTTGCGGCCGCGCCTTCGGGCAGTTTTCCGGCGACTGTGGCTTCTCCGGTGGTGAGGAGCGGAATATCGTCGAAATTGGCATAGCCGCGGTCCCATGCGCGGTTCAGTTTTTCGATCGTTCCGAAATTGCGCCGGAGATAACGGTGGAACTCTCCGGTGATGTATTTACCGATGTAGGTGTCGTATCCGGGAGAAGTTTCGTCGCCGAGGTTCACAACGGAAACGCCGTAGTCGAAAAGACGTGTGGAACGGGTGAAGAGGCGAAAGACTTCCCTTACCGCGGCGGGCCGTTCCGTCATATCGGGAGACATCCCGTCCAGCTTTTTCTGTTCTTCGGGAGTGGCGTCCCAGGAGCTGGCGCCGTTATTGTAATTCCAGTCTGGTACGGTTTCTCCGGTTTTCGGATCGAGTCTGTATCCGCTGGAGCATTTATTTTTCTGGTTGGTCATATACCAGCTGTTCAGTGGGCCCCACGGCATCACGATTTCGCCCATCACCATGTGATTCGGGACGCTGCCCCGGCGGCGGCTGAGAGACTGCGTCACGCCGTTCCAACCCTGTTGTCCGAAGTTGATCAGGCCGTGGATGGGGGTGATCGAACCCGCCCAGAGGAAGTCAATCCAGGGCGTGAGCTTGTTTCCTTCCGGGCGGAATACCATTTTCCGGGCGTAGGCCGTGACCTTGCCGTTTTCCACCAGTTCCACGCGGAGAATGCCGGCGGAATTCGGAAGATACCAGTTGTCCAGCCGGAGTTTCTGCGCGGAACTGCCATCCGTTTTTTCCTCAAGAACGCTCCATGTCCGGTCATAAGGGGAATCGGAGAGCGTCACGCGGAACTTTCCGTTCGCGACCGGGCGGGATAAATTTGTACCGATCACGATGCCTTTTCCGTCCCGCACAAGATCTGTGTCCATCTCGAGAGAGAGTTTCAGGGGACTTTTAACCTGGAATTCAAGCACGCCGAAATCCTCTACCCGTCCGTCCGTTTTCAGCATCAGATCCAGATAATATTTTCCGGACGGGAGCAGGGGAATCGAGCAACTGGCGGACTCTCCGGAGAACTTCACGTTCTGTTCTGAGAGAACCTTGTTTTCATCGCTGCGGATCCGCACAGTGACGTCGCCGCTGAGCTTTTCGGGATTTTGAATGGACAGCGCCAGCGTCTGCTCCCTGCTTTCAAGGACCGGGTTTTTCTTCAGTGCGGGGCAGGTCAGCGAGACCTTCGGAACGCGTCCGGCTGTCCGATGGAAAATGCGGAGGAAATCCGCGTTCAGGGTTTCAAACTCGCCCCACCACAACGGCACCGGCGCCTCGTTGAGACTTCTCTGTCTTTCCTGGTTTTTCCCTTTGAGCGCTTCGAACATGGCGCTCCACTCCGGGACATAATAGATCGAATTCTGTCCGTTCAGCCCGATGGACGGTTCCGGCAACACCGCGATCTGGGCAATCCTGCCTTTTTTCTGCGTGAAGACGGAAAAGTCCAGATTGTCCTGATGGACGATTTTTCCGGACGCCGCCATTTTGGCGAAGGTTTCCGGATCGCCGTTCAGGGCGGAGAGACGGGAAATCTCGTTGAAAAGGGACTCCGAAGGATAACGCGTCAGATTCGGGAGATCGGTCTTCAGTTCATTGATGAGGACCAGTCCAGCGCCGTTGAGAACGTGGCTGATGATGGTTTTTTTCGCCTCGACCGGAAGCGCGGAAAAGGCGATGCGGTTGAAGACATAAAGCTCATAAGGTTTTTCGAGTTTTTTTTCGAGTTCGATGAGTTTGGCTCCGCTCTGGGTGCCGGAATACATGTTGGCGGCGCGTCCGTGATTGTCGTCATAGATCGCCAGATAGGGTTTGCGTTTGTCGAGCGACAGCTGGGAACTGGCCGTGAAAACTTCGTAGTCCATGTCCATGCGCTGAGCCCATTCCGCAACCATGCGGGCGGCCAGCATTCCCTTGCCGCTGAAAGAGCCTCCGGCGTCGGTGACGAACAGGACCCTGAGCGGGCCTCCGGCCAGAGGTTTCGCCCATTTCTGATGCGGAGTGACGACCTCCGCGGTTACTGTGTTGATCCAGTCACCGGAATCGAGCGCGGAAAGCGCTGTGGCGGCGAAAGGGAAAAGCAGAAAGCAGAGAAGTTTTTTCAAGTTTCCCCTGCGTGTTCTTCCGGAAATGGTTTGGGGGATGCCGTTGCCGAGTTCAATTCCGTGCCGGCCGCCGGTCTGGCGATGTCTGTTCATTCTATATTCATCCTTCCATATTTACTGTAATATCGATCAGTCCAGCAGATTTTCCAGTTCTTTCATATCCCTGCTCCTGGCCTTTTTCTCCCGTTCTTCCATGAGACGGCCAAAACGGGTTTCGGCGTCCGTGACTTCGTCCAGTTTTTTCAAGGCTGGCGCATCGAGTTCCTTGCGGAAGCGGTTTTCCAGTCCCGCCGGGGTATCGACGAGGATATTTTTCTTGTCCGAATAGATCCATTGCCCCGGAAAATCCGTGTTATACCATTGTCCGGAGATCAGCGGGTCCATTTTTCGCGCGACCTCCAGGAGCGGAGGCTTCTCTTGAACGGCAAGATAAACAAAAGCCATGTTGGGGCGTGCGTAATTGCCGCCCGTGCTGCCGTTCACATGCAGTTCAGCCCCTTTCCACATGAAGCGGGTCATCTGGAATCCGATGAATCCGCCGGGATTGTATTCGGCGTTGAGATCCTTCCAGCTGACGAAGAATTCGATGGTCCAGGCGTCCGGGAGGCGTCCGGCCGCCGTCCTGACATTGATTGCGTTCCAGTCGCTGTAGGTGAGGACCGCGTCATAACGGTAGATGTCGGAGAAGAAGCCGAGACAGTTGATGTCGAACTTGTAGTAGTTGATTCTGGAAATCAGCGGGGAGAAAAACAGCTCGATGGAATCGTCCTCCCACACCTTTCCGCCGTCGCGGCTTTTCACGGAAGCCTTCATGCGGTCCAGGTTTTCCTGACGGCAGACGATTCCCGCGTAAATCCCGTTCCGGTCATGGAGCAGGCGAACCGTGGTCTGGGTTTCTTCGACATTGTGGATCATGACTTTCGAGTTGGGAGGCGTCTTCAGGGTGAACCCCTGCGCCTTTTTCCAGCAGGGATCGTCCAGACGTCCGTCGATGACCGGCGGGGGATCGGCCGGTGAGGCCAGATGGAGAAATACACGGTTCGGCGCGGCCGCGAGTGAGAAGGCCGCAAGGAACAGAAGCGGAATGAGGCGATGTGCTTTCATTGAATCTCCTACGGTGCGGTGGTAATGTCAACAGGAAGGTTTTCTTCGCTGAACGTGCCGATCGCCACAGCGTTGGACGCCCCCTCGTCTTTCATGTATGCCAGCGATTTCCAGAGGTCCGCCTTGTCCGCGGCGACGGCATGTCCGTCGCCGTAAACCGTGTTGGCCCGGCGGTTGTGGCGCATGTGAACCCGCGATGTGACCGAGGAGCCTCCCTGCAGGCTGATGGAATGCGGCTGATTCTGGATGGTGACGTTTCCCGAGGAGACGGTTGCGCCGTCCATGGCCATCCATGCGAAGGAGGGAGCCTTGATGTTCCACAGCCGGACATAGTTCGATGTGGTGGCTCCGACCGTGACCGATTCGATCCATTTATCCGGATACGCGCGCGGCTTGTTCGTTGTGTTGTAGAGCATGGAGTAAGCTCCCGAGGCCGAGGTCAGGCGCGGATCCGGGCAGGAATACCAGGAATACAGGCTGTTCGTATTCACCGGCACATATCTCAACTCCTGATAGATCGTATGCCATGAGTATCCGGCTCTCCGCCCGTGGACGAATCCGGAGTAGTCGCCTGCATACAGATTGAACACGTGTCCGATCTGTTTCAGGTTGCCCATACACTTGATGGCGTGTCCTTTCTTCCGAACCTGATGCAAGGCCGGGAGAAGCATGCCTGCAAGTATGGCGATGATTACGATCACGACCAGAAGTTCTATAAGCGTGAAATCGTTTCCGCGTCCGATGCGGGATAGAACTGTCTTTCTGTTTCTTCTGCGGGAAGACGGTTTCATCCACGACCGGCGGCATGTGCTCTCGCTCTTCGGCAACATCTTTTTCGATCTCCTTATTTGGAATTATCTCTGGGACATGGCGATTATTTCCCGATATTCCTTTCCCTCCGGATTCACCCTCAACCCGGACTACGGCATGGAATGCTCTCTGACCTCAAGGGTTTTCCGGACAGGTTCCTTTTTTTTCCGGCAGAGGGATTCCTCCTGTCCGTGGAAGAGTTCCGGAAAACTGTCCCTCTGAACATAGACGGCTCTGACCGGGATTCTCTGTTCCTGCGATTCTTCCGAGGCAATTTTTCCGAGCAGCATTTCCGCGGTGACTTTGCCTGCTTCCTCCATTGGGGGGAAAACGGTGGAAAGCCACGGTCTGGCGGTGAATCCCGGGAAAATCTCGAAGTTGTTTTCTCCCACCAGAAAAATATCGCGGCCCGGCTCAATGCCGCGGATCTTCAAGGCGTCGGCAATGCCGAGGGCGGTCATGTCGCCCGGACACCACAATATCCTGTAATGACGGAGCCGATCGATATTTTTCAAGGCGAATTCCATCGCATTGGTCCTGCCGGCAAAGAGACTCGGCGCGTACACCGGGAAGAAAATTTCATCGATCACGGTCGTTCCCTTATGTCCGGCGGGTGCGGCTTTCCTGATCATTTTCAGCTTGGCCGCCGTGCTTTTCGTATCCGGACCTACGTACGCCACCCGGGTTCCCGGCGGAATGTTTTTCCAGATCGCGCTGTATGCCGACATATAGTCGATCACCACCGATGAGAAACCTTCCGCATCCGTCGGGGAATGGAAATTGATTCCGACAATCGGAGTCCTGCTGACTCGAAGCATTTCCTTCAGTTTCGATTTCAGGAGGATGGCCCCCATTACATATCCGTCGGCCACCTCGGAACGGAGGAGACTGAGTATTTTGCTGTCCTGCTCCGTTCCCCGGTCGGCGTTGATCAATGTCAGCGTGTAGTTGTGCTTCTGGAGATGGTTGCAGAGACTCTTGATATACAAAGCGAAAAGCGGATGGGTGAGGTCGGCTTCCATATAGCCGGAAATCAGGCCGATCCTGTAGGTTTTTCCCGTGACGAAGGAGCGCGCGGATATGCGGGGCAGATAGTTCAGGCGGTCGCAGATTTCCTGAATTTTCTCACGGATCGCCGGACTGATCATGTGCGCGGTGGAACTGTTCATGGCCCGCGA
The DNA here is from genome assembly GCA_964581935.1 of uncultured Victivallales bacterium. Lineage (GTDB taxonomy): Bacteria > Verrucomicrobiota > Lentisphaeria > Victivallales > UBA1829 > SIG94. Next base: position 180 of record CAZORN010000051.1, on the reverse strand, counting down.
TACCGTGGACGGATTGACTTCCGCAAGCCGGGCAATTTCGTTGATGGTCGTTTTTTTTCTCATCGGTTCTTTCTGCGTTCGCAATTTCTCAAACCGGAAATTTAATGCAAGTGTTTGCATTGATTCCTTTTGATTATATTCCATGTTTTCAGAAATGTCAAGGGAAAAATAAAAAAAAAT
>CAZORN010000050.1:0-17529 GCA_964581935.1 uncultured Victivallales bacterium | reverse complement strand
TCCATTTCCGGCTCGAAGGCGGCGGAGGCCTCGTAGGAGAGCATTCCGACCGCCCATTTTCCGCGGGAAAGATGTTCTGCCAGCCTGGCAAGAGCCGGGCGTATTGCAGTGCCATCTGCCACCCGGATGATCTCGACCGGCGCGGTATAGAGTCCCCATTTCCCGGAATCCGGCTGACGGCACAGCGCCGTGCCGGTCTGCTTCATACATTCCACACGATCCGGTGTCATTCTTTCGCCGTCCTTCCCGTTTCAAAACCCGATGTCCGAAGCGGTACTATACAGCGAATCCGGGACAAATGCAACAGCCTCAGGAAATGAACTCGATCCCGGTAATGTCGCAATATTCGCGGATCGCGTCCAGATGGTCGCCGAACGCAAGGATGTAATGCTGTCCCATCACGTTTTTGAGGAACTCGTCGGAATCCTTTCCGAAGAAGACTTCCAGACTCGGGAGTTGCGGAGCGGGCGGCGCCCATCCGGCTTCCTCCCATGTTTCGGGCGTTTTCGCTTCGCCTTTGACCGCGTGGAGAACCAGCCGTCCTTCCGTCTGGGCCAGGCGCGCGATGGTTACGGTTCCCGTCTTGAGTTTGGAAACGTTCAGGAGGCCTTCGCCGAAGGAGCCGAACGCGTTCGGCATCACGGTGATTTTGCCATCCACGATCGAGGCCGGGACATAGTCCGGCACGCCCATCAGCGCGGAGTTTTTCGTGAACTCATAGAATTCCAGATAGGCAGGAGATTGGCCCGTCAGGTTTTTGAGGATCAGTTCCGTGACCGCTCCGTAGGAGTCGTTTTCCGGGACGCTCGGAATGTCGGCGACGTCGTGCAGGAGGGTGAGCGCGCCCGCCGGAGCGAATTTCAGGAGCTTCTTCACGCCGTCCACATCGCAGAAGGAAAAGGCATCGTAAGCGCGTTCTTCGATCTTGCGCCGGAAGGCCAGCATCAGCCGGACGGAATTTTCCACGGTCCCTTCCTTCGGGGCGCGGATGAACTTCCAGTCTTTCCGGATTTTCTTTGCGAGGGCGGCGATTTCCTTTTCCGGGATCGTTTCCATGATCTGCTGAATTTCCAGCAGGTCGAAATGTTCGATCTCCGCTCCGACGGTCTTTTTCAGAAGATTGCCGTCGTAGAGGGTTCCGAAAAGACGCATGTCGCGGTAGCCGCTCATGCCGATGAAGGCGTGACGCATCCGGGCGTCGGCGGAAGCCGCGTTGAGGAAGCGGACTGCCTCGTCGAAACGGGGCGCGGAATCCTTCTTGTTGACGAGATACTTGAAGCGGAAGCCCATTTCCTTCATGGGCGCGCGCAAGGCGGTCGAACCGGCCTGGTCGGCGGTCGTGACGAAACGGCCGCGTTCGCGCCAGCCGCTGAGTCCCCAGAGAAGGATCGGCTTGTGCTTGAACGGCTCGATGGCCTTGATCACCGCCCATGTCGGAATCCAGCCCGCGACGCATACGACCAGCGCGTCGAAATCGCCTTTGGACAGCTCTTCGACGGCCCGCCGCGCCTGTTTCCCTTCGGGATCGTCGCTGACCGGAGCGGTCACGGTGAGTTCGACGCCGCGTTTCCTGAGTTCCTTTGCGACCGCCGAGCAGCGGGTGTCGATGAATTCGCGGGGGGTGTTGACTTCGCCGAAGCCGACGAATCCGGCACGGATTTTTCCTTCTTTTCGGATCATGATTTTCCTCCAAACGTCGGCATCAGAAGCCGGTTGAGATTTTTATAGTCCTGAAAATATTCGCTGTATCTTTCCGCATCTTTTCCGGGGTCGATCCGGGCGGAAGTCCGGACCATTTTTTCCGCGGCGTCCGCGGGGGAGGGGAAGTCTCCGGCTCCGACGGCTCCGAGAATGGCCGCCCCGAGCGCGGTGGCCTCTTCGCAATCCGTGAGCGTGAACGGACGGTTCAGGACGTCCGCCTTGATCTGAACCCAAAGGCGGCTTTTCGAGGCACCGCCGAGGGAACGCAGTTCCCCGATCCTCACACCCAGCGCTTCCAGCGTCTCCACATTGTCGCGCAGAAGAAACGCGATGGATTCCATGATCGCCCGCGCCCAGTGCCCGCACTTGTGCGCCAGCGTGATTCCGTAGGCGATGCCCCGGGCGTCCGGGTTGCACACCGGCGAGACCGCGCCCGCGCAATGAGGCAGGAGCAGGAGTCCTTCGCTTCCGGGCGGAACGGCTTCGGCGGCGCGGTCGAACTCCGCGTAGCTCATGCCGCGGCAGAATTCGTCGCGGAAATGCTTCAGCAGCATTCCGGCGGTCGGCGCCCACGGCAGGAGTGCGAACGAACCGGGCGTGAATCCGTGGTAGCTGCTGATTCTCCGTTCTTCATCATAAATCAGTTGACTGGACGGCGCGCAGAGCGCGAGGGTGCATCCGGTGGTTTCCGATATGATTCCGGGACGTACGCATCCGCTTCCGAGCGAACCGCAGATATGATCCAGCGGGGCGCCCGCGATCAGCGTTCCCGGCTTCAGCGGAGAGTCATTTTCGACGCATTCGCCCATGAGTTCGCCGGGCTCATGCAGGGAAGGAAGCCGGGATGAATCAATCCCGAGGAAGTCCAGCATGGCGCTGTCATAGTTTCCGGTGCGCATGTCGTAATAGAGGGTGGAAGGCAGGAGTCCGCGGCAGGTCGCGAATTTTCCGGTCAGCTTGTGGAAAATGAAGTCTTCGACCATCAGGAATTTTTCTGTTTTCCGGAAGATTTCCGGCTCGTTTTTACGAAGCCAGAGAATCTTTGCGGCGGGCCAGCAGGGAAGCATTTCGGTCTGGCCGGACATGTGGAAAAGCCCTTGCGGGCCGAATTGCTTTTCGATTTCCTTCGCCTCGGTTTTCGCACGGTTGTCCAGCCATACGACGGCTTTGCGCAGAGGCTTCCCGGACCGGTCGGCGAAAAGAAGAGTCTCCGCCTGTCCGGTGATGGCGAGCGAACGGATCGAAGAGGGGGAGATGTCCGATTTTTTCAACGCCTGTATAAGAGCTTCCTTCACGGAAATCCAGTATTGTTCCGCATCCAGCTCCACGATGTCGGGGGCGGGCGTTTCGAGCGTATATTCCGCCAGTCCGGAACCGAGCGGACGCCCGGTTCCGTCGAAGAGGACCGCCTTGACGGCGGTCGTGCCGATGTCTATTCCGAGATAAGCCATGGGCGGATTACGCGAAGAGTTTGTTGATTTCGTCCACGGTGATGTCGGCGAGAAGATACCCGCCGTCGGAACCGACTTGTCCGTTGATGATGAGTCCGCCGTATCCGCCGAATTTTTCGGCGTCGGGACTGGGCAGGTAGCCCGCCGGATGGTCCGCGCCCGCGGCAAGCTGGACAAGGAAGGTCTGCGCGGCTTTGCTCCGGGCCTTGATGATCTGTCCGAAATAGAGGTAGAGCTCGAACGGGTTGTCCGCGATTGCGACCTCTCCGAGACGGACGACGTTCATGTCGAAAGCAAGTTCCGGGGACTCGATCTGGTCTTCGTAGCGTTTGATGACCGCCTGCGCGTTCTTGATGAGCACGAAATGGTGCAGCTTGCTGTCGTAGGGACCGTGTCCGTCTATTTTTTCATTGGCGTGGGTTTCCGCACAGAAGTCCGCGAAGGCGTCTTTTTCGTTCTGAATGGCGACCAGACGTTCCAACTCGGCTTTGACCGCGACATAGTCCTGATAAGAGGCGCGGCGGCGGGGCAGGACAACCCGTTTGACCGTGTGTTTGAAGACCGGCGCGAAATCGGGCTTTTTCAGTTCGGCGGAAAGGACCGCGGTCAGGAGGCGTTCCGCCATGGCCGTTACGCCGTCCTCATGCCAGAAATCCGGCTCGGTGGCATAGTGGCGGACCAGGTCGCGGGGGGACTGGCATCCGGCGGGACTGATCTGGTAGATCATGCGGAAATTCTTGCCGAATTCTTTTTTCAGCAGTTCGCGGGTGGCTCCGGCGAAGTCGGAGGAAACCTTGTAGGTGGATTCCATGATCTGCGACGGGCAGGCGACATTGAGGAACATTCCGGTGGGTTTTCCCGACTTGTCGACGGTGAAAAGCATATCGATCCCGGAATCCTCGCCCGCTTCCATGCCGATGAAGTCGCGGCGGGTGGTGTCGCCGTACATTTCGGCCTTGCCGGTGGAGTAGACTGCGCGGCGGCAGTGTCCGACACGCGCATTGCCGAAGCCGCGCATGATGCCGCCGGGTTTGCGGTTCCGCCACGCCTGCACGATGGTGTCCGCGATCAGGGGCAGGACGAATTCGATGTATTCATCGGCGGTGAGGGTTCCTCCGGCTGCTTTCCGCCAGCCGTTGGTGAGTCCGACCGTGGTGGCGGAGGGTCCGTTATGGGTGTGAATCGCGTTCAGAAAAATCTTCTCCGGCCGGATTTCCGGTTCTCGCTTGGACACTTCCTCACGGACCTGTTTCTGGAAGGCCTCCTGAAAATTGACGAGATCGAGCGAGGCGGTGAGGAACTGTTCCTTTCCGTCGGAAAACGCGGCGGCGACGCATTTCAGACGGGAATGAATTCCTGTTGCCGTACGGGCGTAATACTGCCCGTAAAGCTCGATTTTTTTGTCGGTGACGGGAGTGATGTCCGTTTCGGACCAGCCGATGAGAAGTTTTCTGTCCATGGTGAATCTATCCTTCTTTCCGTGAGGTTTGTCTGTCTGCATATTTATTGGCATAAAGCATGATGGGAATCAGAAGAAGGAAGAGCACACCGGAAGTGAGGAAGACCGCGTTGATTCCGGCCAGGAAGATGACGCCTCCTCCGAGAAGGGCGGCAAACAGGATGCCGACCATCCGGAGGCTGGAGGCCATCCCGAACAGGGTTCCGCGTTTTTCCGGCGGCGAGATGCGCGAAAGGAGAGTCTGGAACGCGGGTTCCAGTCCGCCCGCCGCGAAGAAATGGAAGAAACGCGCCGAACCGAGCATCGTAATGTTGACGGCATACGCCTGGAACACCATTGTGCACGCCGCGAGGATGGTGGCGGGCAGGGCGAGCTTCGTAGGCGAATAACGGTCGCAGAGCTTGCCGATCAGGATTCCGGAGAAAAACCCGCCGAGCGCGGCGAGGGCGCATATCCATCCGGTGTATTTAATGGCGTTCGCGGTTCCTCCGACCTTCTCGACCAGAATCGCCAGATACGGTTCGTCGAGGCGGCGCGCCATGCCCATCACGAGGAATAGAATCAGGAGAATCCAGATGGCGAGGGAATACCCCTTCCACATGGAGAAAAAGCCCGGTTTCCGTTCTTTTTCCGCGACCGGCGCGGGAGGCGTGAAGTTCTCCTGTACAAAGAAATGCACGAGAATGCCGCCCGCCAGATAGGAGAGTCCGCAGATCACGAACGCCCAGAAGTATCCGAACGAGTTCACGATGACGGCTCCGATCAGGAATCCCAGCATGTTGCCGCTCCAGAGGGCGGTGCTGAGCGTTCCGAGGGCGAACCCCTGCTTGTCCTCCGGCGTATTGGTGACGACCAGCGTCTGCGCCGCGGTGACGGTTCCCGAAAAGGCGGACACCACGAAGCGGATGGCGATGAACCAGATCACGTTCGGGGCGAAGAAGAGCAGGGGAAACAGAATGGCCGTTACGTAATAGGAACGCAGCAGCATGAGCTTGCGTCCGTATTTGTCGGCCAGATACCCCCACAGCGGCGCGGAAAGACAGAAGCTGAAAAAGCCGAAGAATGTGAGCGCGGAAATCCACAACCCGCATTCCTGTTCATTGACGAGATGATAGTGATCCCGGAAGAAAAGCGGGATGAACGGCGTGATCCCCGCGAATCCGGCCATGGCCAGAATCTGGGAAATCCAGATGAAAGTCAGATTCCGTTTCCAGTCGATCGCGGCTCCGGAATTTTTTACAGCTGCACCCATTTTCCCGTCTCCGCCGATTTTTTGACATTTTCAAGCAGAACCTGAATGCGGATGCCCTGTTCGATGGAAGGGCCCTGCGCCTTACCCTTATGGACAGAATCCAGGAAGGTGTAAAGACAGTGCATGTGTCCGCGAAGCCAGCCCATGGGAGCCTTCGGGGTGGGGAAGCCGGCGGGTTTGTCGTAACGCTGTCCGCAGTCGATGGCGGTCCAGCCGCGCACGCCGCCGATGGGGGAGCTCTTCGCGGAAGCGTCGTAATAATAAAGACGGTGCAGATCCATCGGGACCATTTTCAGGGCGCCCTTGCTGCCGTAGATTTCAAAACCGATCTCATCTTCCGCGCCGGTGGCGATTTTCGAGGCGGAAATGGTGCCGCAGGCGCCGTTGGGAAGCCGGACGGTCGCAATCATGTTGTCTTCGGCGTCCACCTTGACCATGCGGGACGGGTCCTCGGCGGAGGGGCGTTCCGGATAGGCGATGTGCGTGACGGCGGAGAGCGCGGCGAAGTCGCCGAGCAGGTGGTTCATCAGATCAAGAATATGACTGCCGAGGTCGGCCACGACTCCTCCTCCGGCATCGGCGGAGAGCTTCCACTTCAGCGGCGCTTTCGGGTCGGCGCTGCCGGAATGGAGATAGGAGCCGCGGAACTCAAGAATGTCGCCGAGACGTCCTTCCTCAATGATCTGCTTTGCCCGGAGCGTGACCGGGAAGAAACGGTTCTGGAGGGTCATCTGCGAGACACCTTTGTAGTCCTTGAGCGCCTCGCGGATTTTCAATGCCTCGTCCGCGGTGGCCGTGAGGGGCTTGTCGCAATAGATGTGCTTGTTGTGCCGGATGGCGGACATCAGGGTGTCGAAGTGGAGATGGTTCGGAGTGCAGATGTCCACGATGTCGATTTCGGGATTCTCGGTGATTTCGCGGTAATCGGCGACCGCGTGTTCCGCGCCGACCTGGGCCGCTCCCTTTTCGGCGGTTTCCATGCGCGACGTGCATACATGCGTGATTCTGCTTTTGAATTCCCTCTGGTCATAAAACAGGGGGATGTTCAGGTGTCCGTAGGCGTGAACCTTGCCGATGAACCCGAAGCCGACCATTCCGACATTGTAGAGTTTCATGAGATCTTTCCATTGATGCTGTTGGGTTTTCCGAAACGGCAGCATGTCGTTTCCGTATCAGGGGAATATACAGCGGAAACCCCGTATTTCCAATTCGGAGAGTCTTTTTGCCACTGGATGCCGACGCGGCGGGACCTCCCCTTTCCGGTGATCCTTATAATGAATTCGGAAGGGGTGCGGTTCCATTTCATCCAAGAAGCTCCTTTTCGGTTTCTGCGATGGCTTCCTCGATGAAGTCCATTCCGCGTTGGGCAACTTCGTTCGGCATGACGATCGGAGGACTCATCCGCAGGATATGTCCGGCCGGAATCCAGGCGAGCCCCTTGCGGAACGCTTTCTGGTAGACCATCTTCCCGGCGGCGTCAAAGGGTTCCTTGGTCTTCTTGTCCTTGACCAGCTCCACGCCCATGAGACATCCCTTGCAGCGGGTGTCGCCGACGATTTTATATTTCGCCGTCCAGTTCGCCATGCGTTTCTTGAAGAGGACTTCGAGTTCCTGCGCATGTTCGAGAAGTCCTTCCTCCTCGATCACTTCGATGCTGGCGAGGGCCGCGGCGCAGGCCATGGGGTTGCCGCCGTAGCTGGTGGAGGCGCTGATCTTGTCCACGGCGTCCGCGTAGGGAGTACGGACCGCCATTGCGGTGACCGGGAAACCATTGCCAAAGCCCTTGCCGAGCGTGACGACGTCGGGGAGAACGTTCCAGTGTTCCATGCAGAGATATTTGCCGGTGCGTCCCATGCTGGTCAGCACTTCGTCGGCGAACAGCAGGATATGACGTTCATCGAGGAACTTGCGGAGTTTCGGGAAGAAGTCGTCCGGCGGCATGATGGAACCGCCCCATCCCTGAATGGGTTCGAGTACGAAGGCGGCGACCTGTCCGGTGGTGGATTCACGGATGAAAGCATCGTAGAATTCCAGATACTTTTCGGTGTCGAGGGTTCCGTCCTCGCGGGTCCACCACGGACGGTAGGTGTCGGGACGCGGAACCATGTAGAACCCGGAGGCGCGCGTGGGCCCGCTGAACCTGGTCATTCGTGCGCAGGAGATGGCGTGTCCGCTCTTGCCGTGGAAATCCATGAAACAGCTGATGAACTCATGTTTTCCGGTGGCGGCGCGACAGGTCCGGAGTCCAGCCTCGACCGCGGCCGTTCCGCAGTCGTAAAGCTGGAAGCTTTTGAGGTCGCCGGGGAGGACCGCGGCCATCTTTTCGAGGAGGCGTACCTTGATTTCGGTGGTGAAGTCATGCGCGTTCATGAGTTGTTTCGCGTAATGGCCGACGGCTTCGGAAATCTTCGGGTGACAGTGTCCGAGCGTCGTCACATAGATGCCGCTGGAGAAGTCGATGAACTGGTTGCCGTCCACGTCTTCCAGCACGCAGCCCTGTCCGCGCTCGAAAGCGACCGGGAACAGGCGGACCTGTCCCGAGAGTCCGCGGTAGTATTTTTCGGCGCGGACATGGAGCGCGTTGCTCTTGGGGCCCGGGATGGTTTCGGAGATCAGGTGCGGATAGCGGTTGAGATCGAGCTGATACGGTGCGGGATTGTACTTGCCCATGATGAGTAACTCCTTTTGCTTGTTAAATAATAACATTTCAGTTTCGTCTGATAATCAAATATAGTTATTTACGGTGATTGTTGCAAGCAGGAAGCGTTCCGGAAGGCAAAGAAAGAAACAAGTAAAATGTTATTATTTAACAATTTCACTTTCGCTGCTGTTCAGGTTCCATGCGAAAAAAAGATTCCGGCGGCGACCTTGCACTGTCGCCGCCGGAGGTTTCCGAAGGGGGGAGCCCTTCGGATGGGGGAGGGGGTTACTTTTCGAGTTTTATATCCGTGAGAAGGAAATTCTGAATCCGGTCGCTTCCGCGAGTGCGGAGCATGATGCTTTTGATGGGGGAGGCCTTGATGGAATCCGTGAGTTTGATGTAGATCACGCCCTTGCCGCTTTTCATATTGAGCCGGGCAGCCATCGGGAGTCCGGTTTTTGGCGTGATGATGAACGTGAATGCCTGAATGAAGCCCGGGTTGACGAACTCAATTTTGAGATAATCGAATTTTTTCCAGTCGCGGATGGAAAGGTCCGTGATTTCAGCGAACGGCCATTGAGTTCCCGATGCGGCATACTGGACTTCGCCGTTGTCTTTGCGCGTGACTGCGGGCGGGAAGAGGAAGGAAACGGCTTTTTCTTCTGCATCCCAGGTGATTTCGGTTCCGAATCCGCTCTTCCATTTTCTTGCTGTTTCGTGCGTATTGACGAGTCCGAGGGACTTTTCTTCGAGGATTTTTGGCATGGGTCGGGTCATGACGATTTTATCGCCGTATTTCTTGAAGTAGTCGAATGCGAATCCTGTGTCGGGCGTGAAATAGACGAAATCGAACAGCTCCTTCCAGTCATTTTCCGGGAGGTCGGTTTCGGCGTTCTTCCAGACACGGCAATAGTCGATCTGGAAGGCGCACGGGAAATCATTCGGATCGGGCACTCCGAACCAGTCGAAATGCGGGATGCTGTCGAAATGAATGCGCATGGGCATGTTCCAGAGATTTTCCTTGACTTTGAACTCGCGGACAAGAGAACCGTCGATGAAGTAGCGGATCGCTTTCGGGGTCCATTCGAGGCCGTAGACATGGAAATCGTCACTGAATTTGAAGTCGGACTTCCATGTTCTGGCGAAGGCGAGGTGTTTGTAAGGCTTGCGGATGACGTAATGGATCGCCATATTGTAGCTGTAGGTGTGTGCGAAGGACTTTCCGGCGAGCTCGAAGATATCGATTTCGGGACAGGCGATTTCACCGGTCTTCCGGTTTTCACCGACTCCGTAGAGCCAGAAGGCGTTGTTGAAGCTGGTGGCCTGGATTTTTGCGCGGGCTTCGATGTAACCGTAACGGAAGGTGCCGCGGGAAAAAAGACGTCCGACGGAGAAGGAATGGTATTCGGAGCCGCGCGGCTCGATCCGTCCGGAGGACATGTCCGGGTCGTATTTTGTGATGATCTGCACCATGCCGTCTTTCACGACGATGTTTTCAGGCAGAGCGCGGGAAGGGGCGTTGCCGATGGTGTAGTGGCGGGTATCCATCCATTTCGTTCTGTCGAGCGTATTGCCGTTGAACTCGTCGGAAAGTTCCTTGACGAGATGCCATTTTCCGCGATTGTCCTGATCGGAAAGGGGGAGTTCTACGGAGATCCGTTTCGGGGTTTCGGGGAGGGGGCCGACCCGGACATAGTCGTCTTCATCGATCTTCCATTTTTTGACCAGGCGGGAACGGATGGCTTCGGCCTCCTTCGCACTCAGCTGCCTGCGGTTGAAAATCAGGATTTCGCCGATGTCGCCGATCAGGAATCCGCGCAGTCCGCCGTTCGAGCCGATGAGGAGAGGATGGGTGAAACTGCCTTCCGAAGAGGTGTGGAGGATGCGTGGAGATTCTTCGCCTCCGTTGGCGCCTCCGGTCAGGGTATGCGTGGCGGCCGCCGCACGAGTCCCGTCGTCCCAGTAGAGCTGATGCTGCCAGCCTTCCCCTTTCCGGGAGGCCTCGCGGCGGAAGACTACAAACGCGGTGAGCTCATTCATGTTCAGCGGATTCTTTGTGATGAACTCCTGTTTCCCGGAAAAACGGACCATGGAAAGATGGTTCAGTCCGTCGGGGAGGAATGCCGCACCGGAGCCTTCCTTCAGTTCCCGTGCGTCATTGCCGTTCCCGGAGAGGTCGCGCCAGAGGACGATCCGGCCATCCTTGAATACGAGGGACGAGGGACGCGATGCGTCGAAGTGAACCGCGAGGCCGGGCGGGAATTCGCGGCTTGACTCCGCGGCGTCGATTCCTTTGCGTTCGGCGCGGATGCTTTCAAAAGTGGCCGAACCGCCCTTGGCGACGCCGAATCCGAGCGCGCCGAGGGTAAAGTCCTTGCCGGAGACATGCCGGAGAGTGATCTGCCGTATGACGGTCTGGACGCCTTCCTTCGTGCGGAGTTCGACGGAATCGTTTTTGACCCAGCCGCGCGAAGTGCTTTCAAAAATGGTCAGGCAGATGAATGCCGGCTTCTGGCTGCGGATGACGGCGGTAACTTCAATGATGTCGCCGGGACGGGCGGAAAATTTGTCTTTCTGCGTAATGAATACGGGCGTCTGCGGATTGGCTTCCAGAAGGAGTCCGTCCGGGGAGATTGAAATCTTGCCGAGCGGCTGGTAGTAGCCCGCGGCGGCCTGCTGCCAGACGCCGGGCCAGGAACCCGCTTCCCTGAAATTGCTTTCCACGATTCGTTCCTGGGCGAGAGTTGCCAGCGCAAGGGCGCAGGCAACCGGAACCAAAATCAGTGTTTTTGTCATTTTCAGATGCTCCGTTGAGTTGACTCGTTACGGGATGAGAATCGGAACGTCCATATAGCGGAAAACCCGCTTGAAAGTGATCTTTTCATAGTCTTCCGCGGAATCGCGCTGGTAGATCCGCTTGTTGATGAAATCTTCCATTCCGGCGGAACTTGCATGGCCATCGGCAAAGAGCATGTTGCTGCGGTTTGCATGGGAGAGGAACGGGGAGGAATGGGTGGAGAGGTTCTGGTCCGTCATGAGGTAATATTCTTTTCCGTAGCCAGGACGCCATCCGTCGCCGAGGAGAAACGTCATGGAGGTATGGACCACTTTGTCGAGGCGGAGATAAGGAGTCTTCGCGCTGTTGCTGGCGCGGTAGGTGGCAGCATAAGTGAACCAGCCCCAGTTCCAGTCGGCGGTGCCGACATCCAGAGTGCAGCGGGAAGTCTTGTTCATGTTGGCATAGGAAAGATTGTAGAAATAGAAGAGTACGGACGCCCATTTGTCCGCGGAGGCGTCGCCGGAACGGAAGACGTTGTTGTGGTCGTTGGCGTAACTCTGGATGTAGAGTCCCATCTGTTTCATGTTCGCGGTGCACTGGATTGCTTTCGCCCGGAGTCTTGCCTGATTGAGCGCGGGAAGAAGCATTCCGGCCAGAAGGGCGATGATGGCCGCGACAACGAGGAGTTCTATCAATGTGAACTTATTCATAAACGGTATTTTTTTCTGTTTCATAATCCTTCCTTTCTCTTTTTTTGGACGATTGATGAATTGAACAGAAACTACCGTGCTCACCAGGGTTGGACACGGTTTTTGTCAAGTTTGTTCATACATAATCCCGTTCTGTCTGAAAATAGAGCACCTTATGGAGCATGTAGAGAGCCGGATAGAAAATGGCTTCCACGTTGGTCGACGAACAGAGCCGGAGCGGTTTGGCGGGGACGCCTGCGGATGCCTCATAGAATTTCCGGATGATGGATGGATTGTAACGGCGGTTGCTCATCAGAGCGATGGAGTCGAAACGCTCGAGGCGTTCGACTTCCGCGAGAGTCTGCCCGAGCATCCGGTTGTAGTCCTCGATCGTCCGCTCGGCCGCCTTGTCGCCGGAAAGGGCGCGGTGACGGATCAGATTGAACGAGATGATGCACGACTTGTAGTCGAGAGGAACGGGGGAATAGCGGTTGTATCGTTCCACCACGCCCTCGTAGGAAAGTTCCATATTGACGCATCCTGTTCGCCCGCAGGAACATTTCTTCCGGGAGGTGTCGTCGACGCAGAAATGACGGATATGCTCGAGGGTTCCGGGCTTGAGTTCCCGGATTTCTGCTCCCGAGATGAGCGTGAGATAGAAGCAGGCTCCGCAGACGACGCCGAGCATGGTGTCACGGATGCCCGACCGCTGTGCGAGGTGCCAGAAAAAGAGGTCGTCGTTGTAGTGGACCTCGAATTGAAGATTCGGATAATGTCTGGAAAACTCCCGCGAGAGAAGCCCCGGGAAGGAATGCTTCATGCTGAACGTGACGTCGTATGCGATTCCCGCGGCGGCTGGAATGTATTGGGAATGCTCCTGAAGAACGGCGTCGACCGTCTGGAAAACGCGTGCGGTGATTTCCTGACCGGTCCGGCAGTCGGCGAGCGAACAGTTTCTGACGAAAATCGGATAGGTATTGATGTCCACAAGAGTCACGAAGAGTTTTTCTGCGGAAAGACGGATTCCGAGGAAATAACATTTTTCACTGTTGGAATGATACACGATCTTCGGACGTCCGCGCAGGGTGTCGTCGATCTTTTCATAGATCAGCTTCTGGCGTTTGAGTTCGTCCGCATAACGGATGACGGTACGTTCATTCAGTCCGGTGACACGGATGATGTCCTGTCGCGAAACGGACCCCTTTTCGAAGATCGTGCTTCTGAGACGTAATTTTTTACCGAGAATTTTCGATTCGGGCATCATGGCTGCATCCCTTTCCGATTGGCTTATTAAAAATATAATGAAAATCGGATTTTATGCAATATTATACTGTATTTATTGACAAAATAAAGAAAAAATTGTTCCATTCTGATTTTTTTTACGGAAATGGAAATTCGGTTTCATTTATGCAGAATGAGTGAAGAAAACCCTATGGAAGCGGATTGGAAAAAGGATAAAAACGGGGATATGTTTTACTGTATTTTAATATTTATACAGAGAAATGGGAGGCAATACCGCTTCGCCGTGGGGCAAGGGATTATTTATCTTCGGCTTTCTGAAAAATCAGATGGACGGTGCGCGAACGCGGACCGTCGAATTCGCAGAAGTAAATGCCCTGCCATGTGCCGAGGGCAAGACGCCCGTTCCGTATGGGGAGCGTCTGAGAACACCCTGTCAGGGACGCCTTCAGATGGGCCGCGCTGTTGCCTTCCGAATGCCGGTAATAGGACTCGCGCTGCGGAATCAGCCGGTCCAGTTTTTCCAGCATGTCGTGTTTTACATCGGGATCGGCGTTCTCGTTGACCGTGATCCCGGCTGTGGTATGGGGGCAGTAGACAAGGCAGATTCCGCAGGACAGCGAAGAGGGAATTTCCGCGTTGATTTTACGGGTAATGTCGACCATTTCGTAAAGAGAGCTGGTTTCGATCCTGATTTCCGCCATGATTTTTCTCCTGTTTTCTTCTCCGGCTACTATATCCCGAAAAACTGTATTTTCAAAGTGCAGAGGACAGTTTCTTCAGTTTCCCATGCACACTTTTTCCGGAACGAGCCGATCCGAATAATGAGCCTGAAATCAATAAATTGCCTCTTTGCATGAACTTGATTTTTTCCTGTCTTGAAGTATTGTAACACATCTTGTCATTCACAAGGAATACTTCATTGCAATCGGGGGAAAACTGCTATGATGAAACTGCCGCGCGCCACGCCGGAATCGGTCGGAATTTCTTCCGGAGCCCTGACATCCATGCTCCGGAAGCTCAATGAACTGGACTCCCTGAACGGAATCATGCTTCTGCGTCACGGGAAGGTGTGCATGGAAGGGTGGTGGTCTCCCTACCGTCCGGACGTTCCGCACGGACTGTTCTCCCTCAGCAAGAGTTTTGTCTCCATCGCGCTCGGAATCGCACTCGGGGAGAACCGTCTTTCTCTCGAGGACCGGATGCTTTCCTTCTTTCCGGAATACGAAGGGGATGTCACGGACCCGAAAATGAAGGATGTGACGCTTCGGCATCTGCTGGCCATGACCTCCGGACATGAATCGTGCGCCAAGGATTGCATGGTAGGCAATCCGAAGGGCGACTGGGCGCAGGGGTTTCTCGCTTCCCGTCTTCCGCGAAAACCGGGCGAATTTTTTGCCTACAACTCAGGTGCGACCTATATGCTGTCGTCCGTCCTTTTCAGGATCACCGGATTGAATGTCCGCGAATATCTGCTGCCTCGTCTTTTCGAACCTCTCGGAATTCTCCCCGGCATCTGGGAATCCTGTCCGAAAGGGATCAACTGCGGCGGACACGGTCTTTTCCTGAAAACGGAGGACCTTGCCAAGGTCGCCCAGCTTCTTCTGAATCGCGGGAAACTCGATGAAAAAGCGCTGATACCGGAGGATTATCTGGCGGAAGCGACTCGCAAGCAGTCGGACAACTCGATGAACCCGCTTCCGGACTGGAAATGCGGATACGGATATCAGTTCTGGATCAGCCGCCACGGTTACCGCGGCGACGGTGCGAGCGGGCAGTATCTGATTGTTCTACCGCACGAGGACGTGGCAATGGCGGTCAATTCGTGCCTGCCGGACATGAACCGGATTCTGGATATTCTCTGGGATGCGCTCCTTCCCGCTCTTCAGGAGGGGGCTTTGCCGGAAGACGCCGGAAAGCATCGCGAACTGGAGCATCTCCTGGGGGCTCTATCCGTTCCGACCGCGCGGGGCAATCTGGCGAAACGCCGTTCCTCGGTCCGTTTTGAATTTGAATCCAATGCGGCCGGAATTACCGCCTGTTCCGTCGAATTCGGAGAAAAGGAATGCGCCCTGACGTTCTTCAATACGGATCCGCGGAAGACCGAACAGCTGAGGGCCGGATTCGGGTTCCATTGTATGAGCGTCTTCCGGCTCAGCGATATTTTCCCGCATCCGGTCGCAGCGTCCGCCGCATGGACTTCGGACGAAGTCCTCGAGATTCATTCCTTCTGCAGCGATACGACTTTCCGCGATGTCTACCGGATCGACTTCAACGATCCCCTGACGCCGGTCATCAGGAAAAGCTCGTGTTCCACATTCCGTCCGCTTCTCTGTCCGCTGTTCCGGAAACAGAAAGCATGACGGACGGATTCCGTATGCCGTTCATGCCGACCCGCCGTTCTTCAGAAGCCATTTTGCAAGGACTCGGACAAGAACGGGAATCAGAATGGGTTTGGAGATGAAGTCGTTCATGCCGGCCTCAATACAGCGGCTCTGGTCGCTCTGCATCACATGGGCCGTCATGGCGATGATGGGGATTTTCGGATTCTTCACGGAAGCCTGCGGATGGCGGATCCGGCGCGTCGTCTCATAGCCGTCCATTTCCGGCATCTGCAAGTCCATCAGGACAAGGTCGTAGTCCATTTTTTCGAGACAGCAGACCGCCTCCCGTCCGTTGGATACGGCATCGGTCTGCAGACCGAATTTCTTCAATATGGCGGTCGCGACGATCTGGTTGGTTACGATATCCTCGACCAGCAGAATCCTGCCTCCCCTGGACGCCAGCGCGTCCGCAAGCCCGCTGATTGCAGAAAGATCTCCACATGACGGGAGATTCATGCCGTCCCGCGAGTTCTCGTCCCTTCCGGCTGCTTTTCTGGCCAGGAGTCCGGCGATTGAACGTGAAAGGGCGAGATGATGCAAAGGCTTGTTCAGACAGAGTGAAAAACCGAATTTTTCAGGCTGAGCGAAATTCGGGATGCCTCTTGAAGAAGAAAGCAGTATCACTGAAAGCGTTTCCATTCCGGGGGCTTCCTTGAGAACGCGGACCGCTTCGACGGGATTCATGTCCTTCAGGTCAATATCCGCAACCAGGAACAGGAAGGGATCCTCTGTTTTTATGCCTTGCTTCAGTTTCTCCACGGCATCCGCCCAATTTTGCGTGTATTCCGCCCTGGCCCCGAATCCGGCAAGCTCTTCCGTCATTGCCGCACAGCCGGTGAGATTTCCGTTTGCGATGAGAACCCTGACTCCAGAGAGTGTTCCGGCAGGGAATCCGTCGGTATCGGACGGTCGGACCGAGGCCAGTTCAAGCTGGACTGTTACCCAGAACTCGGAACCTTTTCCCAATTCGCTTTCGACTCCTGCGTTTCCTCCCATCATCGTGGCCAGCTGTCTGGAAATGGACAATCCCAGCCCGGTTCCTCCGAACTTCCGGGTGATCGTGGCATCCACCTGCGTAAAGACGGTGAACAGTCCGTCGATTTTATTCCGGGGAATTCCGATTCCGGTGTCCCGGATCAGAAAACGGAGCATGACTTTTTCCTTCTGCCATGGCTGCTGCGGCATTTTCGGCGATGCCAGTGAAACCCGGATGAAAACTTCGCCTTCGCTGGTGAACTTGATGGCGTTGCCGATCAGATTCACGAGAATCTGCCGCAGGCGGCCCGGATCGCCGCAGAGACAGCACGGCACGTCCTGATCGATCCGGAAGATCAGTTCGAGGCGCTTCTGGGAAGCGGAGATATTCATGGTTTCGACGAGTTCGTCCATCAGGCGGACGAGATTGAAGTCCACCCGGTCGAATTCCAGCTTTCCGGCTTCCATTTTCGAGTAGTCCAGAATGTCGTTGAGCAGTCCCAGCAGAGCCGTTCCGTTATGGCGGATGATTTCGATGTACTGGCGTTGTTCCTGCGTCGGATTCATGTCGAGGAGAAGATCGGTCATCCCGATGACCGCGTTCATCGGGGTGCGGATTTCATGGCTCATGTTGGCCAGGAATTCGCTTTTTGCAACGCTGGCGGCTTCCGCCTGTTTCGCCATGCGGGTCGCCGTCTCCTCCGACTGCTTGAGACAGCGGTTGATTTCGAGCAGTTCCAGTTCCTTGTTCTTTCTTTCGGTGATGTCGCGGGCCGATGCGTAAGTAAGTTCTCCGGTGGAGATGCACTTCCATTCCAGCCAGCGGTAGGAACCGTTTTTATGACGATAACGGTTGACGAATCCGACGAGTGCATTTTCCCGGTTGGTTTTTTCCAGAATTTCGAGGGTGGATTTCCGGTCGTCCGGATGAATGTATTTGATGGCTTTGCTTCCGAGCA
>CAZORN010000049.1:0-17854 GCA_964581935.1 uncultured Victivallales bacterium | reverse complement strand
TCGAAATTCCCATCGTCCCGACGATTTCCCCCAGCGCCTTGGGCGCCAGTTTCCGCGTCAGGTGATAAAACACCGGATGAAGCATGCTGCAGAGGGCGAGGAATTCGCTGCTTTCCGCGTAACCGTTGCGCGTCTCCTCCAGCGTCCGGTTCACCTCGGTCTGGAAGCGGCAGTAGGCGTCCAGCGGCTTCCGGTTCCAGTCATAGAGCGCCGGACGCATAATCAGGAGTCCGAGCTCGCGGGATCCGTCGGAATTGTAGAAATCGACGGGCAGCAGCATTTTCCGTTTGGAGAAATACGGATGGCGGGAAAGTCCCCACATGATCAGCGCCGCGAAAGAGGCTTTTCCGTTCATCTCGTTCAGACACATGCGGTTGAGGGAATTGCGGAGGCGCATCAGCGGGGTGAAGTCGGCGAAGAAGCGCGCCCGGAAGACGCCTTCGCCGCAGTCCATGATTTCGGGCGGAGAGATATGACCGTTCAGCGGAGGGAAGACAATGTGGCCGACCGTTCCCCACTCTTTTTTGAGTTTGGAAAGGACCTCCTGCATCGGCGAGCCGTCCACCATGACGTGGTTGAACTGCCACCAGAGATCTGCCTCCGTCAGGTCCGCAGAAAAACGGCAGATGATTCCGCAAAGCCCCCAGCCCGGATGACGGTACCGCTTCAGGTCGGGCGTAAGAAAACGAAGTTTCGTGGATTCCAGCAGGTCCGGAGGGAGTATCCCGTCGAAAAACAGATACGTCCCCGAAAGGATCCGTTCGGCAAGCCCCGAAAGAACCCTCCGGCGAAGCGGACGGAACCGGGCCTTTCTCGAAAGCGTTTTCTTGAGGACGGCTTTCATCCTCAGGGAACGGTGAGGATCGCCCCCCTCCCGCGTCGCATTGTAGGCTTCCACGACGGCTTTCAGAACAAAGCCGACATGTTTATCGGGAACGGGCAGGCGCGGATCGAAAAGCGGCGTGATGGACAAAAGATTGCCTTCCGCATCCACCTCCGCGGTCATGACATCGCAAAGAGGCTGGGCTTTGTAGTAGGACGCGAAAGTCCGGATCTCGGCCGTGAGATGAAGCTCCGGACGGGAGATCAGGAACTCCTGGAGACGCCGCCGCAGGGACTCCCGGGCCTTTTCGGGATTTTCCGTTTCGAGGGTCCGCAGGCGGAAAGCCCCGATGGCGAATTTGGAATACTCGCGCTGGAGGAAGATGCCGGTGACTTTCCGCCAGGACTGCCGTTCCACCTTGATTCCGAGCTTCCGGAAGAACTGAAGGACTTTCAGGACCATGATCAGCAGAACGGTTCCCGCATTCCAGTAATCGAAAAGTCTCCGCATCCGGGGAACCCGTTTCCGGTCCTCTACGGGAGGAACGACTTTTTCAGGGGGTTTCCCCGCGCCTTCGGAAAAGACCGCGTTCAGAATGGCGGCGGTCTCCCGGGGATTCTCCTCCTGGGGAAGATGTCCGCAGCCGGAAATGAAGCTCAGGGAGGAACCCGGATAGAATTCATGGAGCCGTTCCGCCAGGGAAACCGGCAGGATGGGATCCTCGTCTCCGGCGAGAATGGCAATCGGCGTCGAAGTCAGAACCGGCAGGCTTGCCGGATGGGAATAGACCCGTGCCGCCGCGATGATGGATTCCGGGCGCTGCGGCTCTTTCAGGAGGGCGGCGTATTCCGAAACGAGGGTCGGATCCAGCGGATGGTGCGGGGCGTAGAAATATTCCAGCATGGCGCGCGCCACGAATCCGGAATGGATCAGGCGGACGATCGGCTTGGTCATGGAGGACTGTCCGATATTGCGGATGTAGTCCGGAACCGAAGGGGTGGGAACGCCGCAGGAGATGAGGACCAGCTTGCGGATATTCGTCCGGGCGTCCGGCGAATTCATGAGACACAGGGCGATATCCCCTCCCATTCCGTGCCCTACCAGGATCAGGTCCCGGAGTCCGAGTTCCGCGATAAAACGGCCGACCGTCTCCGCGTGCTGCGGAAGCGTCAGCGGATTCTCGGCGAGAGGAGAGGAGTGCCCGAACCCGGCCAGATCCAGAAAAATCAGCCGGTGTCCGGGATTCAGGAAAGGGAGCATTTTCTCCCATGTATGGGAAGCGCTCGCGAACTCATGAAGGAAAAGGACCGGCGTCCCTTCCCCGATTTCCCTGTAGGCAAGGCAAAGAGGCCCCCCCTGTTCCATCGATACGGTAATTGCATTGTAATTTCCCGGTATCGGGAACGGGAGGGTTCCGCTCATTTTCTATTCACGCTTTCCCTTCTGGAATCTCCCGGCGGAAGCGTAGTCAGGAGGAAACTCAGATTCGAGGCGAACACATTGCTGTTCATGATCCCCATGTGGCCTCCCTGGAAGAAATAGACGCTGGTCCAGGGGATGGGCGAATCGATGTACCATTTCCAGACCCGTTCCGTCCGCAGGTCGAACGTCGCGCTCGAAGAGGTGACCTTGCCGTCGCCGGTGTCCTGCTTCTTCACACGGATGGCGCCCGTGTCGGGATTGACCGACAGGGTCTGGTTGGTCAGGACCGCGTCGCCCGCGATCAGGAAGAAATCCAGATGGTCCGGCTTCGGCGGAACCCGTTTCGGCAGCATGGCCCGCTTGAACTGGCGGGCGCGCGTCAGGCATTTCCGGAGATGGTCGATCGCGATGGCGCGCCGTTCCTGCGGAGTTGCGACGTCCGGCAGGAGAACTTTGAGCCAGATATCCTCCGCCGGATCCAGGATGCCCCAGTTGTATTTGATCCAGGTCTTTTCCGAGAAATAATCGACGGGTTCCCCCGTGTTGTCATAGACGATGCGGTCGCCGAATGTGTCCGGGAACATCTGATAATAAGAGACGAAGGTCCCGGTCAGCGATTTCGGATAGATGGGCGAAGCCGCAACCAGCTGAAGTCCGCGGTTGAGTTCCAGCAGGGTGTCCACATATCCAGCGTTCGGTGTTCCGATCATCACGAGCTTGTCCACATTTTCCGCGCCCTTCCAGGAAGGGGGAATGGAACGGTTTTCGTCTTCCGGAAGAAGAGTTCCGCCGTAAAGCAGGTAATAGCGTGCGAGCAATCCGCCCATGCTGTGCGCGATCATATCGAATTTGACGGGATAATTCCGGAGACCGTAGAGTTTCTCGTAGCGGTCCTGAAGATAGGCTTTCTTCTGCTGCATGAAGTTTTCCAGCTCCACCGCGTTCTCCGAAATGTCGCGTCGCCAGTCGTAATAGAAAACGAACAGGGAATAGAAATTCTTTCCTTCCGGAAGAGGGGCGTTGTTCGGAACGTATCCGGACTGCTGAAGCGTCTGGATCAGACGGTCGTAATTATCCAGTTCGAACGCCAGTCCCATGAACTCGATTTCAGACCGTTCCAGCAGGCTGACCGCCTTGACGTCGTTCTTCAGGAGACGCAGCGGCTTGCCCATTCCCATCGGATGCGCAAGACGCGGAAACTTTTCGCCCTTGGACATTTCCGCATAGGAGAAATTTCCCCAGATGTTTTCATTCTTGTCCGTATCCTTGAGCCGGGCCCCGAGAAAACCGTGGATCACGATCAGGGGATTGCGGTGCGGCCCCTCATACCCGAACGTCCGCCTGGCAATATCTCCGTAAATCGCGTTTGAATAATTCTTCGGATCGTAATAGGAACCGGAACTCGTCGACGTGCTGCATGCCGTCTGCAGAATCACCGCCAGAAACACTGCGGAAAAATAAAAAACGGCTCGAAACCTGAAGGCATTCTTGTTCATGGATCCCTCCCTTGTTTGTTCGGGTCCCATACAATACCTTCTCAATCGGGAATTACAAGAAAACTATTCGTCAACTGAATGAAAACTGACCGGGAAAAAATAACGGACGGGAGTTTCCGGCTCCCGCCCGATCTCCCCGTCCTCAGCGTCCCATCTGCCGCAGGACATGCTGCACGGCCGAGACTTTTTCACTGGAGGCAACGCGGCTCGAATCAAGCTCTTCGACCGCCTCGAACAGCCGGATGCAGCTTTCCCGGTAGTCCAATCCCCCGATCTCAGAAATCAGACGGATCCCACGGTCCATGAGCTTCTTGTTGGTGACGTCCACCCAGCTCATCCAGTTCCCGGTGACGCGCCCGAGAACCGCCATCACGCCGGTCGAAACCGTGTTGAGCGCCAGCTTGACCGCCATGTGCCCCATCAGATGAAGCGGACTTTCGTCGAATTCGCACGGAATATGGAAATCCGCCTTGCGCGTCCCCCCCACCGCCAGATGCTTCCGGAACGCAAACGGAGCGTCCACGCCCGCAAACGCATCAAAAAGACGGTCGTCGCTCTGAAGCCCGCCGACCGTGACCAGTATGGCGGCATCGTTGCCCGTGGCCGTGCGGTCGGACGGTCTTTCCTTTCCGACCTCGAACTTCAGCAGTTCGGTATCGCGGATTTTCGGAGGATTCTTCAGGATGCCCTCGGGAGCCCCCATGGTTTCATAGTCGGATGCGGTCCAGCCGAGACAGCGCAGCGGACGGTGCATCCCCCGTTCCCATACCTCGGGCGTGGAAAACAGCGGATTCTTCACGAACGACCACGGACGCGGCGACACCGCGTCGTCGTTCTTCCGGAACGGCGGGAGCATGAAGGTGGGCGAACGCTCGGTCGTGTCGGTGAAGATATCCAGCAGATAATCGTCGGCAAAGTAGGTCACGAGTCCCTTTTTCCGGTATATCCCGGCCTCGAAATCGATGTAGTCGGCCATCGCCTTGCGCGCTGCGGACGCCTCCAGCCGGTCCAGCAGTTTTCCGAACCCGGCGGCATAGTCGGACGACTCCTTCCCAAGCAGGGCGTTCATCATGGATTCGAGCGCTCCGCCCGCGACCAGCTGTTCGGACGTGGTCGCCTGCATCCGGGTGGACCCCGCCAGCGCCATCGGTCCGCAGTGAAGATCCAGCACGCGGACGCGCGGATCGCGGATCGCCTTGCGCGAACGCTCCAGATGCTCGCTGAGAAGATCGGCCGGGTTATTGAACATCAGGAACACTTTAGAGCCGCGGTCGAGGGCCTCGAACACGGTCCCGAGCACGGAGGAGGTTTCCCCTCCCTCGGTGATCGCCACGAGCATGTCCCCCGCGCCCATTCCCATGTCCTGCACCTGACGGCGTCCGAACTGCTGGTAGTCCTCGAAAAATTCAACCGACCGCACCAGCGCGTAATCGCCTCCGGTCATGATGCTGAACACCTGGTCCGCATACCGCGAAACGGAGGGCGTCTTGAAACAGCAGTCGCGCCACATGCACTCCAGCAGGATGCTGAGACGTCCGGTCGCGCCGCACCCGGAAAACACGATCTTTCCGCCGTTCCGGAGCGTTTCCAGTCCGTCCGACACCAGTTTTTTAAACTCGTTGCCGCGGAAGATTCGTTGTGCCATATCCAGCACATTGCGGTCAACCCGCTGAAGACACTTCACCCCGTCAACCGTCGAAGCGGCAAATTCCCGGTCCAGATTTTTCGTCAATGGACTGGATTGTTCCGTCGGGAGAAATCCGAGATGGAACTGTTTTTCGTTTTCCATGAAATCCATGGCGTTCTTCAAGGCTTTTTCACTCATTTTCGTATCCTCGTGTTTCGGAATGAAATCAGATAAAGAATCCGCCGGTCGCAATATAGCGGTAACGGGAATCAATGCCTCCCGAGGGCCGATGAACGACCTCGAGTTCGGGAATGGAATCGCTTTCCCCTTCCGTCAGGGCTTCAATGACCCGCGCAAGCTCGCGGTAACGCTCCGCAAGCCCCGCCAGCCGGATCTGCATCAGTTCCAGACCGTAGGACTTGAAGTTGCGCAGCCACTGTTCGCGGAAGGAATCGTTCAAACCTTCGATGGCGTCGAGTAGCTCCGGAATATATCTTTCCGCAATCACGTTCAGCGTATTGAAATCCCTTTTTCCATAAGCGTGCAGCAGACGTTTCCGCAATTCCAGCTTCAGGACAAGCACGTTCGCGATGTTCCACGCATGGTTGAGATGCCCGGCCGCCTTGTCTTCCCGATGGCCTTCGATGGTTTCCATGATCTTCCGGAACCCCCTGACGAGCGTATCCGGAAGATCGTCCTTCAGGGCCGGGAACTCATTCCAGACCATTCCCATCAGGGGATCGTCCCAGAGAAGCGGGGCGGGAGAAAGTTTGGAAAAATTCCCTTTCCTGTCATGATACGTATAGCAGAGATTGCCGCAGACCATCTGAAGCCGGTAGGAGGTCCCGCAGACCGCCTCGAAGAGTTTTGCCGTGCGGTCCTCGTCCTCGGTCTTGTTGAAGGCGTAGTCGGCGGCCCACGCGAGCCCGGCGAACGCGGAATCGAAGTCGCAATAGCCGCCGTCGTCGCCCCAGAGGGTGTAGATGATCTCTTTCGCGCCGACCTTGCGGCAGGCGTCCACGCACGGACGGACCGTCCCCATCGTCATTTCGTAGTCGCACCAGAGGCGTCCCCACGTCCAGATCCCGGACGCCATGAAGGGAGCGCTTCCGTTGAGGTCTTTCGTCCGCAGCAGCATCTTCTCATAGAAATCCGACTCGCGGTGATAATAGTCCCAGTAGGAAAGCTGAACCTCCTTCGGGATCGCCTTCTTGACCTCTTCCGGAACCTCGGAACTGGTGTCGTAATAATCCTGTTTCCTGTTGGCGTAGCGGAAATACATGTCCGACCAGATGATCGGCTCCAGCTTGAGCTTGCCGCAGATGCCGCAGACCCGCTTCAGATGGCGGTTGTAAATATCGAACGGATTTTCGTAACCGTGAAGATCCATGAACCGCCCGCGCCCGAGATCGTGCGTCTCGTCCATGCCCAGATGAATCCGGCGCGATTCCAGAGCCTCGCTCCAGAACGTGATCATTTTTTCGAGCAGTTCGTAGGATTTCGGCTCGTCGACCAGAAGGACGTTGTCGGTGTCCTTCACCGGGGCATACGCGCCCCAGCGCAGGATCGGTTCCAGATGCCCCAGCGCCTGAATCGAAGCGATGATCTCGATCTTCAACGTTTTCGCATACGCGTCCACTTCCTTCATTTCCTCTTTGGAATAGGCGCCGCGCATGTAGCCGAAATACGGTTCGCCCGGAACCTGATACGCGTCCTTCGTGTAGAGCATCGCCATGTTGTATCCCATCAGGGAAAGCCGCCGCAGCCACCGCTTGAAGGACTCGACCTTCATCACGCTCCCGCGGGTGCAATCGAACAGGATTCCGTAGGTCTTGAAGACGATCCTTTCGTCGCATTCCTGTCCGGAAAGCGCATACGCCGCGCCGCGCGCCGCAATGGAGGCGCGCCCGTAGGAAACATGGTAACTTTCACCGCGCCGGGTCACCCGGAGGACTTCCGGATCGACATCTTTTTCAAACGCGAGATTCACTTCCGCGTTCCCTTCCCGGAGCGCGTATTCCGTCCCCAGCGTCCGCAATACGGAATGGAGTTCGGAAGACGTGTTTTTCGGATTCCAGACCAGATTCATTATACTGTCCTTTCTTTCCCTGAATTCAGTAGGCTTTTTCCTGATTCGTCAAATTTCTGCGGATCTCTTCCGCCGTGGCGGCGGAACGTCCGAATGCTTGTTTTTCATTGGATTTCGGGACTCCGAATCCGAACGCTGCGGCGGGATACCCGGGGATACGGATCAGATGTCCGATGATCGAAAGAGCGCCCTCCTGGAAAATCGTGAAGCCGTCCGAACGGATCTTGTCCAGAATTTCCTTCGGATACGGCTTGAGCCCGATGGACACCGTGATTTTCCGCGCCTCCCTGTCATCCAGCGACGCGATCAGCAGACGCCCCGTGGCCGTCACCCAGTGGTCATCGAAACTGAAGCGGTCCCACGGACGGAAGGCGGCGCTCCCGGAATGGTAGCAGAGCATGATGCGGCGCTCCCCGCACAGAACCGCCAGATTCACCTGACAACGCAGCTCCTCGGCCAGCTGGCGGACCGGTTCCGCCGACGCCCTTGCCAGACGTTCATACGGATGGCTTCTTGTTCCGATGGAAACACTCATGGGACCCGGCAGATACCCTTCCTTGCGCGACACCTTGATCAGATAGCCACGGGCCACCAGCTCCCCCATGATCCGGGTGCACGTGGCCAGATTCAACCCGACCGCGTCCGCCGCGTCGCTGGGAGTGACATTGCGTCCGTTCTGCAAAACCACATATTCCAGAATATCAAATGTTTTGTGCAGAGATTTCATATTGTGAAATTATAATCTCCTTTTAAAACATAATAATATCATATAATAAAATAAAAGCAAGTCCCGGGTTTCGAAAAAAGACAAAAAAATCCGGGAAGACATCCCCCTTTCGAAAACGGGGAGGCTTCCCGGACATAACTCGGTAAAAAAATCAGTCGATGGTTTCCACCACGATGTCCTTGAACTCGGTCTCAGAGTTTCCTTTGGCGCCGTAATTCGCGCCGATCAATATCAGGGCGGCCTTGGTTCCGGGCCACCATTGAGAGGTTACATTCCCGCCCTTCGCCTGTCCGGAGATTGCCCCGGAGAAAGTCTGCCAGTCTTCGGTGAGTTTGCGCGCGGACGCGGCATTATAAATAAAGGTGGAGCCGTGGGTCTGCTGGCGGACCGCGGTTCCCTTGTCGTAGGCCTTCTTGAGGGGGGCTTTCAGCGTGATTTCCCAAACGCCGTCCTTGTTCTCGATCTTCCCGGGAACGGCATCGACCGTCTCCTTATTCGGAAGATCGGAAAGGTCCGGCTTGACATTGAACGCAACCAATCCGAAGGGGGCTTTCATATTCCACTTGGAAGCATCCTTGACTTTCAGCACGGTGTCCCCGACTTTTGCCGGTTCGGCCAGCTCGGTTTCCGTCTTCGCAAATGTGTTGACGGCCGAAGACGGAATTGCGGCTCCTTTTTCGTCGAGCGGCACATATCCGAAAAAGAGATTGGACGGTTCCGTCCCGGGTTTCGCACGGAATTTCCCCGAAATCTTGTATTTCTTTGCCGGGTCAATCTGGAATGATCCGGACGACATCAGAATGACCGTGTTCCCCTTGCAGGCAAAAACCCCTTCTCCGAAGGATAGTCTCACGTCTTTCTGGAAGTCTTTCTGTTCCGCGGGTTTCAACATTTCCGCAGCAAAGGCTGTGGTGCAGCCGACAGCCAGCAACGCAACGGCAAGTCTGGATACCTTTCCCATTTTTCTCTCCTTGTTTTTTGTTTCATCCTGAGGGGCGCTCTGAAAAATTCGCAATCTATCCTCAAATTACATTTTGAAAAAGGAAAATGCAAGAAGAATTCCGCAGTCATTCCCTGTTTTTCCGTTATTATGCAATTTCTTCAGCCTGAAACCGTATCAAAAAAGCCCGGATGCAATTTTGCATCCGGGCTTCGTCACATTTTCATACGGATGAAAAAGATCAGTCGATGGTCTCGACCACAATATCCTTGAGTTCAGTCTCGGGGACGTTCTTTCCTCCGTAGTTCACGAGGAACAGCAGACGGGCATTCTTTGTCCCGGCCCACCACTGATTTTGCGCATTTCCGCTCTTGGCATGTCCGGAAATAACTCCGGAGAAGTTCTGCCAGTCGTCGGTAGTCTTACGGGAAATCGCTCCGTTATAAATGTATGTGGCGCCGTGAGCATGCTGACGGACGGCCGTTCCTTTGGCGTAAGCCTTTTTGAGGGGGGCCTTCAGCGTGACTTCCCAGACATTTCCTTTGTTTTCAATTTTTCCCGGAACGGCGTCGACCGTTTCAGTGTTCGGAAGATCGGAAAGATCCGCCTTGGCATTGAACGCCACCAGGGCAAAGGGCGACTTGAGATTCCACTTGGAGGCATCTTTGACTTTCAGCACGGTATCCCCGACCTTGGCCGGTTCAACCAGTTCGGTGTCCGTATTCGCAAAAATATTGATGGCTGTCGATGGAATCGGCGCGTTCTTCGTGTCAAGAGGCACATACCCTGCAAAAAAGGCGGTCGGCTCCGTTCCGGATTTCGCGCGGAATTTCCCGGAAATCTTGTATTTCTTCGCCGGGTCGACCGGGAAGGTCGCAGACGACATGACCACAGCAGGGCCTCCCTTGCAGGTAAAAACGCCGTCCGCAAATGAAATTTTTGAATCTTTCAGGAAATCCTTCTGCTCCGCAGGTTTCAATACTTCCGCCGCAAAAGCCGTTGCACAACCGACTGCCAGCAGTGCGATTGCAATTCTGGATCCCATTCCCATTTCTCTCTCCTTTTTTTTGTTTCATTCTGAAGGATGGCATGAAAAGATCATAGCCTGAACTCAAATTACATTCAAAAAGAAAAATTTCAAGAAAAACTCCACACTCATTTTCTGTTTTTCCGTTTTTTTTCACTCCCGCAGACTGAAAACGGGAGTATTTTTCAACACTTCCCGTATTAAGAAATTACAGGGCGAAGCCGTTTTCCTTGAGGTAGCGATAGCTCTTCTCGACGGCGGTGAACATGTCCGTGGCACAGCTGTCGAGCTCGACCACCAGCCACCGGAGAACCTTCGGATCGGCCGCCGCGATGACTTTATGGAAATCCATGATGCCTTCGCCAACTGCCAGCTGCGGCTCCTCATGCGGGCCGCCGTTGCCATCCTTGATGTGGAGGAACGGCGCGCGGTCTTTGAACAAAGCGACCATTTCCGCCGGATCGTTGGCTCCGAAATTGGCGGCCCAGTAGGTGTCGATCTCGAAAAGGAGATCCGGACAGAGTTTCGCCAGACGGCTGTAGGCGAGTTCGCCGTCCACCCTCTGGAACTCCATCCAATGGTTGTGAAGGGCGAAACGGATGCCGTACGGCTTGAGCTTCTCGATCGTCTCATTGCAGAGGTCGGCAGTCTTTTTGATCGCTTCCACGGAATTGTATTGATCCGTCCAGAAGCCGGTAATGAGCGTGTCATTGTGAAAAATCCTGGCGTTTTCGACCCATTCGTCGAACGCCTTCCGATCCTGCGGCAGACCGCCGTGCATGGAGCAGACCTTCATGCCGAGGTCGGATACGATCTTCTGGAGTTCGGCGGGCTTCAGGGAATGAAATCCGGCGGTCTCGACTCCGTTGAACCCGATGGAGGCGACCCGTTCAAGGGTCTTTCGGAAATCGGCTTTCGCTTCTTCGCGCAAAGAATACAACTGAACAGCAACTGGCTTTTTCATGAAAAAATCACCTGAAGTTTTGATTGCGGTTATGGGATGAAGGAGACTATAGCTCTTTTCCGTGGAAATTCAATTACGGAGGAAGGCCTTTTTCGCGCATTTCCGGTTTTCGGACAGTCCAAACCATTTGATTTCCCCGGGTTTTCAGGGTATATTCGGAAAACCAGCCGGAAGGAGACAGATGAAGCAGTTCCACCTTAAAAACTTCTCTCCGTCCCCTCTGCCTCTGGCAGTATGGAACAGCCGGTTCGATTATCCGTATCAGTGCGTTCACACTCACGACTGCGCGGAAATGCAGTTCATTCTCGAAGGAGCGGGATGGTGTTCCATCAACGGGAAGCATTATCCGATGCTGGCGGGAGACCTTTACATCATTCCACCGGGCGACACCCATGAATTCGCATGCGACCTCGGGCTGAAGTTCATGAACGTCATGTTCGACGAAACCTTGTTCACGCCGGAGGAAATGACGATATTCCAGTCTCTCCCGGTTTTCACCCGCTCGCTGCCGACGCATAAATACACCTTCCATCCGCCGGTCCGGGAAAAGATGGCCCTTCTGCTGGAAAATCTGGAGGGAGAACTGAAGTTTCAGGACCGGAATTACCGACTCAACGCCAAGGCTCTTCTCATTCAATTTCTCATTCTGGCGGAACGCAACACCCGTCATTCAGCGGGAATCGTCTCCGAGGGCGATCCCCGTAAGATCAGCCGCGTTCTTCATTACATCGAAAAACATTCCTCCGAGAAAATCACGCTCGAAAAGCTGGCCTCGCTGACGGGGGGCAGTCCGGCCTACCTCGGAAAACAGTTCAAACGCCTGACCGGAATCTCCCTGACCGACTACATCGGACGTCACCGGATCGAAAAAGCGCGCCGCGAACTGGAAAACACAGACGGCACCGTCTCGGAAATCGCGGACCGTCTCGGATTCTACGATTCCTCCTATTTCATCAAATCATTTCAGGCTTTCGTCGGCATGACGCCAGCACAATACCGGAAATTCGGAAAATAATCGAGATTTTGTCAGAATACTACCATTTTTTGTTTTTCACCTACATTGAATCTCTCCTGTCCGCCCGGTAATGTATTGACTGAAACAGGGAGATTTCACCATGACTGTCCGCAAAGAACCATTTCAGCTTCTGCCGTCCGGCGCATTGACCCTGAAAGGGCCCCTGGGCGCGGCTCTGGAAAAAAGCGTCGCCAACCGCCTGAAAAAAATCAATTACGCCAACCTCGTGCGTCCGTTCCGCCTCCGGGACGAGAACGACAACGGCTGGCGGTGCGAATTCTGGGGAAAGGTGGTGCGTTCCGCCATCCGCTCATGGAGATGCACCCGCGATCCCGAACTGCTGAAGATGATCCGCGAAACCGTATATGACCTCTGCTCCACACAAACTCCGGACGGCTGTCTCAGCACGTATCCGGAAGAACTTCACACGACGCAATGGGACATCTGGGGACGCAAGTATGCGATTCTCGGACTGGCCCGCTATTATCACGAGATCGAACCTTCCGAAAAAGTCAAGGAGGTCCTGCGGCGTTGTCTGGACCACCTCATGACCGAGGTCGGCCCCGGCGCACGGCGGATCGTGGATTGCGGAAATCACTGTGGTTTGGCGGCCTCCTCCATTCTCGGCGCGGTCGTCCAGGTCTACCGCATCACAGGGGAAAAACGCTTCCTCGACTACGCCCGCTGGATCATCGGACAGGGAGCGTCTTCGGACGGCAATATCTTCTCCGCCGCCGGAAACGGAGTCCCTCCGGCGAAGCTCGGCAACGGAAAGGCCTACGAGATGACCTCCTGTTTCGAGGGACTTCTCGAATATTACCGGGAAACCGGCGAACCCGAGCTTCTGGAGGAAGCCGCTTCCTACTATCGGGGCGTCCGCGACCGCGAAATCTTCGTCACCGGCGGAGGCGGCCTGAAAGACGGCGTCGGCGAATTCTGGGACGAAGGCGCGCTCCGCCAGACGCGATCCGACGCCGGAGGCTTCGGCGAAACCTGCATTACCGTGACATGGCTCCGTTTCTGTTCCCAGATTCTGCGGATCACCGGCGACACCTCCGCCGCCGATGAAATGGAGCGTTCCTTCTACAACGCGCTGCTGGGCGCGGCTCTCCCGGACGCCTCCGGATGGGCGCATGTCAATCCGACGCCGCTCGCCGGAGCCTCCCCGCGTAAACAAGTGGGCGACCAGATCTTCCTTTGCTTCAAGAAGTCTTTCGACGGCCATGACTGCTGTCTGGCTCAAGGCCCGGAAGGACTGGCGACCGCCCCGTGCGTGGCCGTCCTCCGCGATGAAAACGGCCCGGCCGTCAACCTTTACGAGGCTTGCGAAGCGGAAGTTCCGCTGGGCTCCGGCTCCAGCGTCAGACTCTCGATTGCCGGGAACTATCCTTACGAGCCGGAAGTTGCCGTCACACTTTCCATGGACGCCGAAAAAGCCTTCGCGCTCCGCCTGCGGATTCCCGCCTGGAGCCGGAAGACCGATGTCCGTATCAACGGGGAGAAAGTCCCGGCGGAACCCGGCACATGGCTCATGCTGGAACGCGTCTGGAGAAACGGCGACCGGATCGACCTTGTCTTCGATTTTTCCCTCCGCGTGCTTCCCGCGCCGGACGGCTGCGGACGGATCGCCCTGATGCGCGGACCGCTCCTTCTGGCGCAGGACTCGCGTCTGGGAGAGGTTGACCGCGCGATCCGTCCCGGTGAATCAGTGATTGCGGAAACGGAAATTACCGTACCCGGCATCCGAAGCGTCTTCCGGCTCGCGGACGGTTCGCGGCTCTGCGACTTCGCCTCGGCGGGAAACCGTTTCTCGGAAGACAATACGCTCTGCGTCTGGATGAAGACCGCCCCCGGCGTTCCGAATGCTTGAAACCGGCTCAAATTTTTGCTTTTCAACGGGTTTGAAATTGAAAAAGTCCGAAAACGGAGTATATTCTTCGTCTTGAGACTTTTGAAAAATCAAACTTTGCAATAAAAGGTGAAAAAGATGGCGATTGTCAACACGGAAAATGATTTGATGGACAAGATCGTAACGCTGTGCAAACGGCGCGGTTTTGTTTTCCAGAGCTCCGAGATCTACGGCGGATACAACGGCTTCTGGGACTACGGTCCCTACGGCGTGGCCATGAAGAAAGCCGTCGAGGCGCTCTGGTGGAAAGAGATGGTCGAGACCCGCGACGACGTGGTCGGCCTCGATTCGACCGTGATCTGCCATCCGAAAGTCTGGAAGGCGTCCGGACACATCGACCGTTTCGGCGACATCATGACCGACTGCAAGGATTGCAAGACCCGTTTCCGCGTCGACCAGATGGAAGACCCCACCAAGTGCTCCAACTGCGGGTCCAAAAACCTGACCCCTCCGCGCGAATTCAACCTGATGATGAAAACCTACGTCGGACCCGTTTTCGACGAGGAACACGTGGCCTATCTCCGCGCCGAGACCTGCCAGCCGATCTTCACCGACTTCCATCTCGTCCGCATCGCCACGCGCAAGCAGCTCCCCTTCGGCATCGCCCAGATCGGGAAGTCCTTCCGCAACGAGATCACTCCCCGCAACTTCACCTTCCGCTCCCGCGAATTCACGCAGATGGAAATGGAATTCTTCTGCAGCGACGAGGAGTCCATGGAATGGTATCAGTACTGGCGCAAGCAGCGCATGGAATACTACCGCAAGAATCTCGGCTTCCGCGAAGACGAACTCCAGTATCATGACCACGACAAACTCGCGCACTACGCCAAGGCGGCCGTCGACATCGAGTTCAAGTTCCCGTTCGGCTGGGGTGAGCTCGAAGGCATCCACCACCGCGGAACGTGGGACCTTTCCCGCCATCAGGAATTCTCCCAGCAGAACATGGAATACCTCGACCAGCAGACCAACAAGAAATTCCTGCCCACCTGCGTCGAAACCTCCGTCGGACTGGACCGCACGATGCTCGCGATCCTCTCCCACGCTTACGACGAGGACAAGGCTCCGACCAAGAAGGAAGGCATGGAAGACGATGTCCGCATCGTGCTGCACATCGCCCCGCTCGTGGCTCCGGTCCAGGTCGCGGTGATGCCGCTCTCCAAGAAACTCAACGACAACGCCGAAGCCCTCCGCAAGGATGTCTGCCGTTACTTCCGCACAGAGCTCGACGTCACCGGCAACATCGGCAAGCGCTACCGCCGTCAGGATGAAATCGGCACGCCGTTCTGCCTCACCTACGACTTCGAGTCCGACACGGACAACGCCGTCACGGTCCGCGACCGCGACACCATGGCGCAGGAACGCGTCGGCATTACCCAGCTCCGGCAGTATCTCGAAGACAAGATCTACGGCAAATAAAAGCAGACAACCGTGAAACGGATATTCAGCCTCCTTCTGCTTTCCTCCCTGCTCGGTCCCGCCCTCGGCGCGGAGGATTTCTCCACCACGTTCGAGGACGGCAAATGGGACCGGGCTCTCTGGCTGAACGTCAAGAGCCCGCGGTTCGATTATCTGGGAGAAATGGTCCAGCACGGAAACCACATCACCAACAAAGTTCCGAATCTTCCGGACGAGACGATCTTCAAAAAATACGGCAGCGATGTCTATGCTTCGCTCGTGCTGAACCGGAAATTCACCGGCAACGCGGTGATCTCGTCCCGGATGAGTTTCGATCACCGCATGGCGCCTCTGATCCTGATCGCACCCGAACTCGGAAAAAGCAAAGACGGCATTCCCGAGTTCCGGGACCATTTCGAAGTCGTTCTTTTCGATGACGGAATCAATGTCTGGCGGCATCAGTATGTGGACGGCAAACCGTCGTATTACAAGGCGGCTTACCTGAAAACCGCCTATCTTCCCAAAACCGTCTACAGCCTTCAGGTTGAACTGCGTTTCGTCAAACAGGGCTGCCAGATGGTCCTCAAATGCGACGGCAAGGAATTCGGCTATCTGGAAATGAATCTCCCGGAATCCTATTATGTCGGCATCATTGCGTGCGAAGGACGCAACCGCTTCTACGATTTCAAGGTTACCCAGCCGAAGCCCCAGCCCGCCCCCCGCAGAAGCAAGGCGGTTTCCGTCTATGCCGAAACAGCCGTCCCGGCCCCCTGAAGAAATTCGTGCCCGTCCCCGGTTAACATTTCACATTTTTCCTGTTTCATGTCTTGCTTTTTTGAATCCGCGGGACTATAATGTAGCAGAAAACAAAACCCATAAGGAGACAACGCGATGATTCGAAGATATTTCTCTCTGGTCGAACTGCTTACGGTGATCGCTGTGATCGCGGTTCTTTCCGGGATCGCCATACCGGTGATAATGCGCATGTCCGCCAAAGGCAAGGAAACCAAAGCCGCCGCCGAAATGAACGCCATCAAACTGGCGCTCAATCAGTTCAAATCGGACTACGGGATCTGGCCTCAGTTCACCCTGGACCCATCCCTC
This sequence comes from uncultured Victivallales bacterium, assembly GCA_964581935.1. Lineage (GTDB taxonomy): Bacteria > Verrucomicrobiota > Lentisphaeria > Victivallales > UBA1829 > SIG94. The sequence goes on along the minus strand of CAZORN010000049.1, from coordinate 1,316 downwards.
ATAAAAAACGGAGATCTATTCCTTGAAACCCGTTATGCCACAGGCGATTCCGCACCCTTCTCCACGGCTGAAGCGTCCTATGACTCCCTGATGGAATGCCTCACGATGACCAGGCCGGACGGACAGGTTTCCGGGAACTCGTCCAACACCAAGAAAATACGTTATCTGGATCCTCCGCCAAAAAAAGTCACTCCCCTCCTGGGAGGAAGCGCCGGATATTATAAGCTCGATCCGTGGGGACGCCGTTACAATATCGCATTGGACTGGAACTATGATAACCGGATATCCCAGACAACGAGTGATGGATTTGCACGGGTAACAGAAAAAGAACCTATTCTCGACAAAGTTCTGGTCTATTCTTACGGGGATGCCGAAAAAGACAGTACCGGAAACATTGATTCCGAGGAATTCATTTACAGCTGGAAAAACAAAGCCGAATAACGGGGAGGAACAATCTGTCATGAAACGGAATTATACATTGATCGAACTCCTCACGGTGATCGGTGTGATTGCCATTCTCGCGGGATTGATCATGCCTGCGATCTCCATGGGAATGGTGAAGGCGAAACGCACGAAATGCGCGGCAAACCTGAAACAAATCGGAGCCATGTCCATGCTCTTTTCCTCAGACAGAGATGGGTATATCCCCTTGTACAATAAAGATAAGACCACCCCCTACAATATCGTCCTCAAAAAGCCCATCGAGAAAGCGACAAAAAACTCAAGCGGGCAGTATGATCAAAAAGAAAACGGAACCAATGATAAAATCACGGATGCAACCAGCTTGTCAGATGAACAGAAAAGCTTGTGGACTGCCGGACTTTTACGCTATGCAAAAAATGACATGTCACTGTTCTATTGTCCCGCTGATGAAAAACGTCGAATTGAACTTTTCGATAAAGACGGAAATTCTTCCTATTCTCTGAATTACGGAGATGCGAACCGTCCCGGCGGAGCGGATGGCTCCTCCCTTTTTTCAAGACTCGCCAATGCACGCCGGACGCCTGGCGATATTGTTCTGATTGCAGAAACAACTACAGGAAAACTGGGGCTGAATTCTCTTGATTCTAAAGTTCTGAACGAGACTTTCAAAATGCCTGCCGCTTACGATCCCCATAAGAAACATTACAATACCCTTTATCTGGACGGACATTGCGACATTCTCAGGTGGCATCTTGAATCCGAGAGAAATGCGCATGTCGACGAAAAAACGACGGATCATCCGAACAGCATTTTCAAAATGGAAGCGAAAAAAGACGAGTGACCTCCGGAATCCCGATGGACGAATATTCCTTTTCTCCGATCGGAACGGCGCA
>CAZORN010000048.1:0-18203 GCA_964581935.1 uncultured Victivallales bacterium | reverse complement strand
AAAGAGCAAATCTCGAAGCTGACTCCCGACGACATCCGTCCGCGCGGCAGTTTCGCACGGGGACTGGAAATGATGCGTTTTTTCCGGGAGATCCTCGCGGATGAAATCCCCGTGTATGTCATGGATACGCAGGGGCCCTTCGACCTCGCGCACCTGATGATGGGCGACGGCCTCTTCCTTGAACTCTACGACGATCCTCCGTTCGTTCATCACCTGATGACGCTCTGTACCGAACTCGGACGCCGCACCCACCGCTGGATGAAAGAAGCCGCGGGCGAGCCTGAGACCTCGCTTCACCACGGCAACCTGTTATATTCCGACAGCTTCGGAATCCGCATCTGCGAGGACACCACCGCGCTGCTGGATGAAAAAAACATCCGGGAATTCGCCCTTCCCTATTCCCGCGAACTGGCCCGCGAGTTCGGCGGCGCGTGGGTCCATTATTGCGGCTACAACGCGGCTCTGACAACCGCCATTCTGGAGTCGCCGGAATTTCCCGTGCTGAACTTCGGACATATCCCCGGCCATGAACAGGCCATCCATTTCGCATCCGTGATGGAAAAGTTCGCCGCTTACGGAAAAGTCAACTTCAACGGGTGGCCGCACCTGTCCGGAGAATCGGGCAAAGACTATCTCAGGCGTCTGCACGAGCCCGCCGCAAAGGGGGTGCTCGCTCCCATAATTTTTCTTGACCCCGAATGGGAAAATGACGGATTCGCCAATGCTGCATCCATCAGGCACTTCTGGGAAGACCTGAATTGACCCGGCGGAAGGGGAAATATATCATTATCCGGCAACGGCCTGCTCCGGGGCATCCCCTGCCTTTCATTTTTCCCGCATCAGCTTCAGAATCGTGATTTCCGAGGGAACTCCGAGACGGACGGGAAATCCGTTCCAGATACCGGAACCGTTGGAAACGTAAAGGATCGTGCCGCCGACCCGGTAAAGGCCGGATACGAATCCGGAATTGTAGCGGGCCACGAGGTAATCCAGCCCCAGAACGATGCCGCCGTGAGTGTGCCCGGAAAGCTGGAGATCGACCCCGAACTCATTCGCCCTCAAGACGATATGCGGCTGATGCGCCAGGAGAACTTTGAAAGTGTCGCGGGGAACATCCTCCAGGGACTGTTTCACACTCGGGGCCTCCCCGCCGCGCAAAAAAGCGGCGGGATCGGTCACACCCGCCAGAACGATCTTTCCATCCAGCATCCGGACATTGGAATTCTGGAGCATCCGGACTCCAAGCGTCGGAAGAAAATCCATCCATTCCCTGTATCCGGAATAATATTCATGGTTGCCGGGAATGCCGTAGACGCCGTAACGGGCGGAAAGTTTTTTCAGCGGCAGAAGCTCCTTGCCGCGAAGCGCGACCGAGCCGTCCACGAAATCGCCCAGAATGACGATCAGATCAGGATGCTGCTCGTTGGTACGCTCCACAATACTGTTGATAAAGTCAGCTCCGGTAAGGCCATCCACATGAAAATCGGCCAGAACGGCGATGCGCATTCCCTCCGCTTCCGGCGGAAGATTCTTCAAAAACACGGAAACCTCACGCACCTCGGGGATCCGTCTTCCGTTCCAGACTCCGAAAGTACCCAGCAGCAGAGCCGTTCCCAGCAGTGCCAGATTCACCCGGTTGCCGATGATCCGGAAGGATTCCGGCCTCTTCTCTCTCCGAAGTGCATAATACAGGAGAAATCCGCCTCGGACGATCTCCCCGGCCGTCAGCAGAACCGCAAAAATGAAGAATACGGCGAAAAACCAGGAGGAAATCAGCAGGACACCCGCGGGAATGTCCGGCGCGAAAAACATTCCTCCTCCGAAAAAATGCAGAATTTGAAACTTGCACGCCACCGCCAGAACCGCGGCCGAAATTACCGCCTTCCAGCCCCAGTGAGTCCGCATCGGCAGCACACCCCGGAAAATCACGATTCCGGCAAGGATAAAGGCAAAATAGAGAAAAAAGATCAAAGTTTCCGTTCCTTTCAGAGAAGACGGCAGATAGACCTTTCAGAGGGTCCGGCGAACAGCATGAATTCACGGTTTTCCGTCAGCAGCACTATAATACGCCTTCTTCGGTTTTCAAGTTTTCAAATCAGGAACGCCGCGGAATACCCTCTGAATTGCCGCGGACCGTCCGGGCAAAACGGTCGAGAAAACTACGAAATCCGCCGCAGGGAGCCAATCAGGATTTGATCGCCGGAGAATAGAAGGCGAAGACAAGCGTCCCTGCGAAAATAAGGCAGATCCCGACCCAGCCGGAGGGGGGGATGCCCTGCCGGAAAACCAGCATCAGGGCAATCTGGCATAAAAGGAAAGAGGCTCCGGTCGTGATTCCAAGGACAGAAGCCGGATCCATCTGCCGGTGAAGCTGAATCAGCAGCAGAATGCTTCCCATGCCGAAAAGGTTGCCGAGAATGAATCCGGGCCAGTAACGGGAAGGCGCCAGACTGCTCCATTTGAAAAATAAGGCCGCAATGATCTGGAGTGCAAGAAAAATTCCAAGGCAAATCGCAAGACGCATATCCGAATGCTCCTTTTCCTGTTTCCATGCCGCCGTTCCCGCGGGCAGTGATTCCGGCAACTCCGCGATGCCTGAAATCGCTCCATCAGACCTCCGCAGAATTTGTTTTTTTATTTTCCGGTCATATATTACACTGCAAATGGAAAAATTGAATTGACGGAATTACTGAAAACATGAATGAAATTCCTGAAACACCGGATCTATCCAGAAACAAGGTCGATCCCGGAAGCGGCAAGAAAGCTCTTCCGCTGGATCCCCATTTCGAATATCTCGTCGGAGCAATGACGGAAACGGAACCGGGAGGTACAACCGGGTGGCGGACGTTGCCGTTCAACCTCTGCTGCGTCATCTGCGACGACTCCGGAAAAAACGAACCGAAAAGTCTTCTGGAAATCGCCGGAGCGGAACCGGTCCAGTGCAAGCCGAACGAAGTCATCTTCATTCCGGCCGGTATCGCCCACAGACACAGCGACATTGCCGGTTCACCTACGTATCAGGCTCTCTGGATCCATTTCCGAATGCGGATTCTTGGTTCCCTCGACCTGATGAGTTTTTATGATGTGCCTCCGGTAATCATGAAAAACACATGCCTCAAACAGAAAATGCTGGATCTGGTGAATCTGCCGGAAAATCTTGATTTTTTCGATTCCGTACGGCAGCAGCTTCTGGGATTCGACCTTGTTTCGGAACTGCTCCGTTACAGCAAGCGCAACCGTCTTCCGCCTTCCTGGCGCGGCGATATGGAAAGGCTTATGCCTGTATTCCAGCTCATTGCGGCACATCCCGCCGAGCGAATTCCTCTTTCGCGCCTCGCACGGAAAGTCAATCTGTCCCCTTCCCGCTTCCTGGCGCTGTTCCACCAGACCGCCGGATGCCCGCCCGGCAGATTCCGTGAAAACGAACGCTTCCGTCAAGCCTGCGCCCTCCTTCAGAAAGACGAACTGAAACTTTCCGAAATCGCGGAAAAACTCGGTTACTGCGACGAGTTCCATTTCAGCCGGAAATTCAAACAGTCGTCCGGAATCAATCCGAAAAACTATGTCGCTCATTTCCGGATGAAATATCTTTCCGGCTAGACGTTTTTCCGCTTCCCGTGTACATCCGTATGAATAATGAAGATGAATTTTTCGCCTGAAAACAGTTCAGGCTGTTGCAAACCCCCGTGAAAGGCTGTATAGTGTATTCGAGGGGATGCCGGAATTGCCGTGACTGTCATCCGGATCGGATTCTTCGTACAATGGAATCCGTTCCGCCGAAAAGGAGAACACAATGCTCATCCGCGCGATACAGGCGGACATCACCACCCTTGCGGTGGACGCGATCGTCAATGCGGCGAACTGCGCGCTGCTCGGCGGAGGCGGCGTGGACGGAGCCATTCACCGCGCGGCCGGGCCGGAACTGCTGGAAGCCTGCCGCCCCCTCGGCGGATGCAAGACCGGCGAAGCGAAAATCACGCCCGGGTTCCGGCTTTCCGCGAAATATGTGATTCATACACCCGGTCCCGTCTGGCATGGCGGAAACCGCCGGGAACCGGAACTGCTGCGGAACTGCTACCGCAATTCACTCGAACTTGCAGACAAAGCCGGATGCCGCACACTGGCGTTTCCCGGCATCTCGACGGGAGTCTACGGGTATCCTCTCCGGTCCGCCTCGGAAATCGCCGCGGAAACGGTTTCAAGATGGACCGGACGTTTCCCGGATGAAGTCATTTTCTGCTGTTTCTCAAAGGACGCGCTGGAAATATATCAGGAGCTCCTGAACCCGTTTCAGACAGGGAGATCATCATGACACAGACCCATCCGAACTGTCCGTGCACCTGGCCGGGATGCGAAAACCACGGCAAATGCAAGGCATGTCAGGCGAATCACAACCCTTACGGGGAAAAAACCGCCTGCCAGAAACTGACCGGAAAAAAGCCTTCTTCAGACGCTAAATAACAAACGGACGGAAAAAACTCATGCGGAAATATCAAGGATTCAAAACGGTTGGCGCGGCCTTTTCCGCCGCAATCATTCTATGGACCGCGGGATGCGCTTCGTCCCCGGAAAAAATGGCACACATTCCGGAGGAATTCGTCTACATAGCAGATGTCATTCCGGATCCGGTATTCGATATCCGCTACGCCACAGACTATAATTTCGTCGGTACCCGGATCGAAGGCTATCGCGCTCCGAAACCGACGCTGACAAGGGAAGCGGCCGCCGCGCTCGCGAAAGCCGCTGAGAATCTCCGGAAACAGGGATACCGCATTCTCGTCTACGATGCCTACCGTCCGCAGAAGGCAGTCACTCATTTCGTCCGCTGGATCAACGATCCCGCCTCGCCGGGCGTAAAAACATTCTATCCGAACCTGTCGAAGGACGCCCTGCTCAAGGGAGGCTACATCGACGCCCGTTCCGGACATTCCCGAGGGAGCGTCATCGATTTGTCGCTGGCGCGGATGGACGGCACGCCCGTGGACATGGGAAGTCCATTCGATCTCTTCGATGAAGCATCCCACCCCGATTCCGCGCGGATCACTCCTGAACAGCGTCGCAACCGCGTAATCCTGAAGGCGGCCATGGAAAAGGCCGGATTCGTCCAGCTCGAAACCGAATGGTGGCATTTCCGCCTCAAAAACGAGCCGTATCCAGACACCTATTTCGATTTTGACGTGCAATGAAAATCCTGATTGACTCAGATGCCATTCCGCGCCCGCTGAAAGAGGCGCTCATCAAGGCCGCCGAACGCGAAAAAGTGGAAATGGTCTTTGTCGCGGCACATTTCCCCCGTCTGCCGCAATCTGAATTCGTACGGGGCGTCGCCGCCGGAAGTGCCTTCAACGGTGCGGACGACTGGATCGTCGAACATACCGAGTCCGGCGATCTGATCATCACGGCAGACATCCCGCTGGCCGATCGCGGAATCGAAAAAGACGCGGAAGTCCTGAACACGAAAGGTGAATTTTTCACGCAGGCCAACATCAAAAATGCAATGGCCATGCGGGACCTCATGGATGAACTGCGGATCATCGGAGAAGTCACCGGCGGCCCGCCGCCTTTCTCTGACAGACAGAGAATCAGATTTATTGACGCCTTGAACCGATATCTACAAAAAAGGAAACGCCCCGGATGAAAACCGCGCTCGAACGCTTTTTGGAATACGTGAAATTCGACACTCAGTCAAACGACTCCTCCGGGGAGCATCCGTCGACTCCGGGACAGATGGTTTTTGCAAAGTTTCTCGCAGATGAAATGCGTAAACTGGGAGTGGAAAATGTAAGCGTCTCCGAATCTGCTTATGTCTTCGGAGCACTCCCTTCCACGCCCGGAATGGAAAAAGTTCCCGCGCTGGGTTTCATCGCGCACATGGACACCTCGGACGCCGTGTCCGGAAAAGACGTCCGCCCGCAGGTCATCGAATACAAGGGAGGCGTTCTTCCGCTCGGAAACAGCGGACGGAGTCTCGATCCGGCGCAATTTCCGCTTCTGGAAAAAATGACCGGACATACGCTCGTGACGACCGACGGAACCACGCTGCTGGGAGCAGACGACAAGGCCGGAATCGCGGAAATCCTCACCGTCGCGGAACAGCTCATCGAAAGCGGTCGCCCCCATGGCCGGATCTGCCTCGGGTTCACTCCCGACGAGGAAATCGGAGAAGGTACGCTCTTTTTTGACGTGAAGAAATTCGACGCCGATTTCGCTTATACGCTGGACGGCGGAGCCGTGCATGAAGTCGAATACCAGAACTTCAATGCCGCACAGGCGTCCTTTGAAATCAGGGGCCGTTCCGTGCATCCCGGAACCGCGAAAGGCGTCCTGCTCAACGCACAGAAAATCGCCATCGAACTGGATTCGATGCTTCCTCCCGGCGAAGTGCCGGAATGCACGGAGAAATTCCAGGGGTTCTTTCATCTGCTCCGTTCCGAAGGAACCGTCGGCTCCGCAAAAGCCGTCTATCTTCTGCGGGACCACGATGCCGCCGCTTTCGAAAAACGCAGGGAAACGGTCGAACGCATCACGGAAAGACTGAACGCAAAATACGGGGCCGGCACGGTAACGCTGACGGTCAAGGAACAATACCGGAATATGGAGGAAGTCCTGCTCCGGCATCCGTTCCTCATCGACATCGCCGGACAGGCGATACGGGATGCCGGACTCGAGCCAAAAACCGTTCCGATCCGGGGCGGCACGGACGGCGCCCTGCTCTCGTTCAAAGGGCTGCCCTGTCCAAATCTGGGAACCGGCGGGTTCAACTTCCACAGCGAATGCGAATACGCGTCCGTGCAGCAGATGGAGACGGCCGTCCGGATTGTCCTGAATATTGTGGAGGCTTTCGCAAGGCTGGCAGATCACTGATACAGGAATCATGACTGGAAACACTCTGTTTCCGGGTGTATATTGTTGTTTACAAGCTGAAGCCCCGGAGGATTTTTCCCATGAACCGCATCCACTCTCCCGCAATGAAGAACAGATCTGCCGGAGACCTGTCATGAACGTTCGCCGTCCCGGAAAAAAAGGACCGCACGGACCGCGGACCTTTTACGATGTCACACTGGATCTCCACGGACTGTTCAGCGAGGAAGCCATGCGGAAAGTGGAAAGAACGATCTGCGCCAATCCCGGCTCCAGTATTCTGGTGATCCACGGACACGGAAGCGGCGTCCTCCGGAATGCGGTCCGGAACGCACTCCGGGCAAACAAACTGCCCAGAGTCCGCTCGTATGTTTTCGGGGAAGACATCAACGCGCCGGGACTGGACGGCGTCACAGTGATCTATACCTGAGCAGAAATTCATCTGTTCTCATTCCGAATCTCTTCAGCCTGGCCGACGTCCGACGGAACACTCCCTGCGGTGTTTCCGCTTCACGTCTTTTTCATCGACAAGGTGAGTCTTTCTGTATTCGCACGGAGAGACGCCGAAATGCTTTTTGAAAGTCCGGATGAAGTAGGAAACGCTGTTGAAACCGCAGTCGGACGCGATATCCTTGACGGTGGAAGTGTTGAGGGAAAGCATCCGGACGGCGTATTTCATGCGGAGATCGATGATATACTGAATGGGAGTGCGTTTGAAATTCTTCAGAAAAAGCCGGGTCATGGTCCGTTCTCCGATGTTGTATTGAGCGGAAAGAGAAGCCAGCGAATAGGGTTCCCGGAGATTGGCGCCGATGCTTTTTGCAATAGCGTTGAAATCGTCGGAGGAGCCTTCGGAACCGGTTTGCGCGATCAGCTCCATCATGAAAAGATACACGAATCCCGAAAGCTTCTGCGCCGGATATGGCGAGGTATCCTCCAGAATGAATTTCTTGATCTCCTCGTATAGTTGCTGGAACTTCAGCGGAGCCGGAAGATGGAAGACCTCTTCCCTTGCGAGAGCCCCGTTTCCGCAGAGGAGCGACATCATCTGTCCGTTGGAGACGAGGATCGCCTTTTTGGACAGCCGCGAATCGTCCGGAGTAAAATAGGTGAAGGGGACTCCAGGCCGCACCAGCACGAAGTCGCCCGGAGACACCTTGCGTGTCGTTCCGCCGTATTTCACCTGGGAAGTCCCGGCGGTAATGAACTGAAGCGACCAGTAGGGATGACAGAAAGAAACCTTTCCCCCCGGTTTGTAAATGCTCTCTCCGTAGCCGATGAGGTGCAGGATATTCGTGTTGAAGAACGGCAGATACTCCTTCTCCAGCCAGAAATCATTGATCAGATGATCCCCTGTTGTGTGGCGACGGTAGAAGTGCCTGTTTTCTTTTTCATTGTATGATGGAAGTGCCATTTTATTCAACTTTTTGTCTGAATAGTTCAATAATATACTATTGCCCATCTGCAAAATTCAAGTATAATTAATAATAACCGAAGAAAAATCTTTCAGGGAGAGCATGAAATGGCATTGAAGAATGGAATGATAAGAACACGCCGGATCGTAGATTTCACAATGATCGAGCTCTTAGTTGTCATTGCGATCATTGCAATTCTTGCCGCGCTGCTGCTTCCGTCGCTGAACAAAGCAAAACAGCGCGGACAAAGCGTTGGCTGCGTCAACACGCAAAAGCAGCTTTACTATTACATCGCGATGTACGCCTCCGACAACAAGGACTATCTCCCGTATTCCAACAGCAGCTACAAACCCGACGGAAGCGCCTATGGTTATGATGGACGGACCACCTGGTACGGACCGGTCAGCGAATATGCGAAGACAAAAATCGGTTCATACTCGCCGGTCTGGGTCTGTCCGTCCGCAAAGGGAAAACCGGACCCCTATACTCCTGCCTCGCCGGTCTGGATCACCTACGGCTGGAATTATTTCGGCTGCGATCCCAACCCTCCGACCAATACCCAGCCCGGTCCCACCCGCCTCGGCGCGGGAAACCAGAACGGAAACAAAAGCGCCTATATCAGACAAACGCCGCTGGTGCTTTTCGGAGACAGCGAGCTGATGTATTTCGGCGGCAACGGTGCCACTTCGACGACAGTCCAGCGACAGCAGCGGACCGCCATTTACAAGACCGGATGGGACAATGGAAGCGGAGTATTTTCCAACAGCCGCATCCATGCAGGCGGACTCAACATGGCATTCATCGACGGGCAGGTCCGCTGGTTCGACGGGCGCAGAAGTATTGACAATATGCATCTGGTCCGCTGGTACTGACAGTCCCGATCGAAAGCAAGGAGAAATAATGGGATACAAGATTGCATTTATCGGCGGAGGCAGTGTTCTGTGGACTCCGCGGCTGGGAGCGGATCTGCTCCTCGAACCGTCCATCAGGGGAAGTGAACTGGTTCTCGTGGACGTCATCCCGGAAGCGGCGGAACTGATGGTCCGCTATCTGGAAAGAATGAACGAACGGTTTGGATGTTCCTGGAAAATCCGGACGGCCGGAATAGAAGAAGCGCTCGATTCGGCGGACATCGTCACCGTTTCGATTTCAACGGGCGGTTTTGAAGCCATGGCGCTGGACTACACCATCCCGGAAAAATACGGTGTCTTCCATTCCGTCGCCGACACCGTCGGACCGGGCGGAATCTCCCGCTCCCTGCGGAATATTCCGGTCTTTCTCGGAATCGCCGAAAAAATGAGCCGTCTCTGTCCGGACGCCGTCATGCTCCATGTGACAAATCCGCTTTCCCAGCTCACTCGGGCGGTGGCAAAGTCAGGACTCGTCAAGTGCTGCGGGCTCTGTCATGAATACATTGCCATCATCAATTTCATGAAAGACTTTTTCCGCCTCGGCTCCCTCCGCGATGTTGACGCCGTCTGCACCGGCGTCAACCATTTCACTCTTCTGACCGGACTTGTCTGCAAAGGGATCAAGGATCCGATGTCCGGGCTTACGCTGGAAAACTACATCCGTTTCCAGCTTGAACACACCCAAACGGGTCATTCCGGAACGGTTGACGACGAAGTGGAAAAAGCGGTATTGCGGCCGCAATCCCTCCCCTATTACTTTAACTTCTATCTTTACGAACTATTCGGAAAAACCGCGTTTCCGGCGGCGGGCACACCCCACATGTCCGAGAATTTTCCTTTTTTCAACAGTTCGCCGGAAGTCCTGAAAAAGCTGAACATCGGACGGAAAGGGGTTCTCCCGAACCGTCCCGCCAGAAAAAAGGAACGCAGTGACGAAATTCTCCGCAGGCTGGAAACAGGCGAAGAGCTCCCGGAAATGGCAAAGCGGTCGAACGAAACGCTTGTCGACGCGGTGGTCGGCCTTTGCACCGGGGAACCCCGCAGGATCATCGCGTCCGTCCCCAACGAAGGCCAGATCGAAAATCTCCCGAGAGAAGCGGTGGTGGAGACATGGGCGACCGTCGCACGCAAAGGGATTCTGCCGGAGAATTCCGGTTCCGTTCCGCCGGCTTATGCGGGCTATGTCCAGCAAATCGTCGCAGAACAGGAAATGACTGTGGAAGCGGCCATGACCGGCGATCGCCGGAAGGTCGTCCAGGCAATGGCGCTCTCCCCGATGCTGACGGACAAACTCCGTGCGGAAGAACTCGCCGATGAACTGCTCGCCGCCCATCGAAAACTTCTCCCCCAGTTCAAATAAAGAGGGTCCCATGAAAAAAGTTCTTCAGACTGTCCTGTTTCTTACAGCAATCGTCCTCTCCTCGTGCCTTTCCCTTTCATCCGGAAAAACGATCCCGGTGAAGGAAAGCGTCATCGTCCTTCCGGCCAGCCCGACGCCTTCCCAGCTTGCGGCGGCGGACGAACTGGAAACGCACCTTGCGCTGATCACCGGAAGAAAACCGGAACGGATTGCAGAAGGAGGTGACGCAAAAGAGCGTTTTGCATTCCATGTCGGAGTGACTCCGCCGGAAGAAAAGAATGCGGTTTTCGAAGGGAACGAGGCCCGATGGCTGGTGGATGAGCGCGGAGCCTATTTTTACGGAGATCAGGGAAAAGACCGCCGTGGAGTCTTTTTTGCCGTCGACGAGTTTCTCATGAAAGCCTGCGGCGTCCGCTGGATCGAACCCGGCGACGCCGGAATCGTGTATCAGGAAAAGAAGGTGCTGGAACTTCCGGTTTCCTCCGGACGCTGGGTTCCCGCGCTGGAATTTGAAAACATCCGGCCCGGCGGCAGGCCGTCCGACACGCCTCTGCCGGATTATCTCAAGCCGTTTCAGGAATTCAATACGCCGATCGCGGAACGCATCCGCCAATCCGACGACGTGCGCTTCTGGCTACGGCAGCATCTCCGCACAGGCGGCCTGAAACATCCCGGCTACGGCCATGCCTTCGTCAAATGGTGGGACCTCTACTCAAAAACAAATCCGGAGTATTTCGCCCTGAACAAATACGGACAGCGCGAACCGGAGCTCTATGACGACCCGAAAGGCAAAAAACCGGAGTGGTCGGCACGCGATAAGATGTTCGTCAAGATATGTCCCTCGAACGAAGGCGTGTCGGAACAGATCCTCGGAAACTGGAAAAAAGCCGGCATGCCCCAGAAGATCAATGTGTGCATGAACGACATGAACTTCGGCTTCTGCCGCTGTGAGAAGTGCATGGAACTCGACGGACATAAACCGGAGGATTTTTCCAACACACACGTCCGGGGTGTCACCGACCGTTACGTCTATCTGGCGAACAAGATCGCCCGCGAAGCGCGCCGGCTGCGTCCGGACGCGGAGGTCGTCATGTATGCCTACGACGAGGCGCTGATCCCGCCCCGCTTTCAGAAAGTGGAAGAAAACGTGCTGGTCGGAATCGTCCCGACCTCGCTGGACCTGGCGGACATCGGAAACCTCTTCGACGGCTGGCGCAAGGCGGGAACACGGAAGTTCGCCATGCGCCCGAACTTCCACACGGTCGTAGCCACCTACATACTCCCCTCGGGCATCGAAAAACACATGCTCGATATTTTTCAGGTCGCTTATAAGGCCGGCGGCAGAGCGACGGACTACGATTCACTGACCTCGTTCCGGCGTCCGAACGGAATCATGGACTATGTTCTTGCCCGTTCATTCATGAACCCGGAAAAGAGCTTCAGCGAACTCGAAGCCGAATACTGCGACTCCTTCGGGAACGCCGCGCCGGAAATGCGCGATTACTTCCGTTACTGGAGGGAAAACGTCTTTGAAAAGAAAATCCGTCCGCACCTGAAGGAAATTCTGGCGGCGGGAAAAGCGGACAACTATAACCGCGGCCTCTGCTGGAATCTCGGAAAATATTACTCGGAAAAGGATTTCGACGAAGCGGACGCCATTTTGAAAAAGGCCGCCGCAATCCCGAACGACCCGCGCTCGGCGGAACGCATCAGACAGTTCATCCTTGCAAACGAACATGCCCGGCTGACCTTCCGCGCAATTGTCGCGGCGGATGGCGCGAAACTCGGAGCCGCGCGGAAACTCATGGATTTCCGCACCGCGAACAAGGACAAAATGACCGGGCTGAACTGGATCGGCATTTTCTGGTTCGAAATTCTGGCCGGAGACATCACCGGCGTGAAAATGGCGTCCGATTTCAAGGATTATGCGGATGCCGTGCCGACTCCCGCAATGTGGAATTTCAAGCTCGATCCGAAGGATGAAGGCCGCGCCGGAAAATGGTTTGAATCCCCCTCCGGAATTTACGGAAAATGGGAATCGATCCCGACCGGCGACTTCTGGGAAAACACGAAAAAAGAAACGGTCTCCCCTGATCTTTTCGGAAAAATCAGGGACTACAACGGAATCGCATGGTATGCGGCGGCGCTGAAAATTCCTCCTGCGTTCAAAGGAAAGAAGGTGTTCCTTTACTTCGGGGCGGTCGACGAAGCCTGCTGGATCTATGTGAACGGAAAAGAAGCCGGAAAACATCTCTTCCTGCGGAAATACGACTGGAAAGTCCCGTTCGAAATCGAAATCACCTCCTTCATCGACTGGTCGAAAGCTAAACAGGATGTTGTTGTCCGTGTCGAAGACAAAGGGGGCGTCGGCGGCCTCTGGCGACGTGTCTGGCTCGTAACGAAATAATCCTCTGGTTTTTTCCGGAAAGACCTGTATAGTTCTTTCCGGAGCCCGGAAACAGGACAGGAGTCCGAAATGTTTGAAAACAATCTTATTCCCTCCATGAACTGGCCCTTCGTGCGTGAACTCGCCGCAGAGACGCCGCCGTTCTTCTTCGGAAAGAAGAACGGTCTCGGGAAATCTGTTTTTTTCAGGAAAAATTTTCCGGATCCGGAAAAATCTCTGGACACGGCTTACCATGATCTGGCACGGCATTTTGAGGCGGCGGGATACGGCAATGGAAAAGATGGGTTCTCTTTCCGAACCCAATTCCGGAAAACGAACTGTTTCGAAGAATATCAGATTGAGATCATTACAGACGGCTGTATCATTTCCGCGGGAGACACGGAAGGAATCCGGCGCGGACTCTACGCGTTCGAAGATTTGCTCCTTGCAAAGGAGGGCGCATGGCCGGACCCGCAGACCGTTACCCGGCGTCCGTGGCTGAAAACGCGTCTGGGACGCTGTCCGTTCAGCCCCGTGAAACGCTGGCCGGTCAACACGGACGAGCTCCTCGATGACATCGACTACTACCCGGACGCGTATCTGAACCGTCTCGCACATGATGCCGTCAATGGAATCTGGATCGTCTGCTCCCTGCGCGAACTCGGGGTCAGTTCCTTCACGGAGGAGGACCCGCAGCGCAGGAAGCGGCTGGAGAAACTTTCTTCTGCCGCGGAAAAATGCCGCCGCTACGGAATCCGAATCTATCTTTTCATGATCGAACCGTTCGGAATGCCCGCCGACGATCCCTTGCTGAAAGCTCACCCGGAAATGTCCGGTCCGCCCGCATGGGGCGGAAAAACAACCTTCTGCCCTCATTCCCCCGCAACCCGTCAATATCTGCGCGAAATGTTCGCCAGCATCTTCCGCGAAGTTCCCGCGCTGGGCGGCGTAGTCAACATTACTCACGGAGAACGTCCGACGACCTGCGTCTCCACGGTCGGACAAGGTTCAGACAAACAGGCCGGATGTTCGTCCGAATGCGGACTGTCCAATGGCGAAATCATCGCCCTGAGTCTCGAAGCGATGCGCGACGGAATCCGTTCCGCATCTTCCGACGCCGAGCTCATCGCGTGGTTCTATTTCGCGGATCCCGAGAAACTGTCGGAATGGGCCTCGGAAATCGCCGACGCCGTTCCGGAAGGAGTGATTCCGCAATTCAATTTCGAGTCGGGCGGCAGGAAAGTCCAGCTCGGCAGGACACATATCGGAAATGATTACTGGGTATCCTATACGGGGCCTTCGGAACGCTTTGTCCGGACGGCGGAACGCAGGCGCGGCATATCCGCCAAGCTTCAGCTGGGGTGCGGATACGAACTCGCGACGGTCCCTTATATTCCTGCGCCGGGCCAGGCTTACCGTAAATACAGGGCGATGCACAAACTGGGCGTCGGACACGTGATGCACTCGTGGTATGTCGGCAATTTCCCCGGACTGATGTCGCGTGCCATGGGACTTCTCGCCTTCGAGGAATTCAAGGATTCCGAGGAAGACTTCCTTCTGAGGCTTGCCGCGCCGGAATGGGGCGCGGTTTCAAGGCAGGTCGTGAAGGCATGGCTCGCCTTCGGAACCGCCTACCGCAACTTTCCGTTCTCGATCATGTTCCAGTATTACGGCCCGCAAAACGCCATGCCGATGTGGAAATTCCATTTCACTCCGGACCTTGATCCGCTCGGGCCTCCCTGGAAACCCAATTATCCGCTCGGCGGCGATACGGTCGGAGAAGCCCTCTCCGGATTCACGATCGGAGAAGCGGAAGAGCTGGTCCAAAAAATGTCTAACGGCTGGAGAAAGGGACTTTCGCACCTCTTGCCTCTGCGGAAATCTTGTACGGAAAACCGCGACAGAATCCGGGATATCGATGTCGCCGTCACGCTCGGAATCCTGTTGGACGGTTCCCTGAACCTTCTGCGTTTTTATTCATTGCGGGAAAGACTTTTCCAAGGCAAAAAAAGCGTCCTGCCGGAAATGGTGAATATTCTGCATTCCCAGAAACGGCTTCTGGAACAGCTGGCGCCTCTGCTGGACGCCGATTCTCGGCTCGGCTTTCACGGCGAAGCGCTCACCAGGATTTTCGACGGGGACAAAACAAGGGAGGCGATTGCGGAACTAGACCATTCATTAAAAGAAGCCGGAAAACTCGCGGACGCGCCCTCCCCTCTCGCATTCGCCACGGAAAAAGGTTCCATCCGCATTGCGGAGCCGCGAATCTTCCTTCCGTTCGGCAACGATGGGCGCTGGCGTTATTCCGTCTCCGGCGGGAAACTGAAAATAGAAATGCAGTTTCCCGTCTGCGGGAACGCCCCTTTCTCCGTCCGCGCCTATTTCATCGATTTCTGCGGTGTCCGCTTCCCTCTGACCGAAACCTTCACGCATGAAAAAGGAAAAATCGTCTATCAGGGAAATTCTCTGGGAAAAGTGACAGGAGTCGCTTCACCGACACGCGTCAAGTTCAAGTTCTCCCGTGGATACCTGACCATGATCTGGCTCCTTCGCGAACTTCCTGCGGGCGATAATTTGCCCATCCTCCGCTGCAATCTTCTTTTTGCCGATGCAAAAAGAAACGTCTATGCCTCCGGGAACGGTTATCCCGGACGCCTCCTCCTTGGCAGTTTCAATCCGCATGATGCGGTCTGCCTGAAAATCAGAAAAACAAAGGAAAAATGATGAAACTGATCCTCTCCCTGCTGTCAGTGTGTTTCTGGATGACCTCATTCTGCGGGAATATATCCATCAAGCCGGAAGAGATCGTGATTGTTTCCGGAAAAGAAAATCTGGAAGAAGCAAACGATCTGGCAAAACATTTCGGCCTGATTTTCGGAAAAAAGCCGCCCGTGACGGAGAAGGCGGAATCCGGCAAATACATTTTCCGTTTTGTCTCCGATCCGTCCGAGAAAGCCCAGCGCGGCCTCTGTTCCATCGAGATCGGAGACAAAGAAACCGTTCTGACCGGATACTCGGGCGCCGCCTATTGGTTTCTTCAGAAGAAAATGGGGATCAACTGGGTGTGTCCCGGCGACACTGGAATCGTATTTTCACCGATGGACCGTCTGAATCTGGAGACAGGCAGGACCTCCTTTGATCCCATCCTTGATTTCCGCCAGATCCGTCCTTCGCTGAGAATCGGGAAATACAATCCGAGTCTCCCGAAAGATCTCGCGCCCTATGCTGAATTCAAACTCACAAAAGCACGCTACGACATTGCAGCGGCAGAGGAAACGCTCTGGCGGAAACGTCACCGCATGGGCGGTCTCCATCCGAATTACGGACACGCATTCACCGACTGGTGGGACAAGTATGCAAAGACGCATCCCGATTATTTCGCGCTCAATAAATATGGAAAACGCGAACCGGAGGAGCGCGTACGGACGGGGAATTTCAGTGCCAGGGACAAGTCTTTCGTGAAAGTCTGCGCCTCAAATCCGGAGGTAGCCGCCCAGGCGGTCGAAAACTGGAAGGCCCGGGGAATGCGCGGGAATCTCCTCAACGTCTGCATGAACGACATGCCGCAGGGCTTCTGCCGCTGTGAAAAATGCCTTGCGCTCGACGGCTACGGGAAACATGAAAAACTGCCCGACTACCTGCCGTATGTCACGGACCGTTATGTGTTCCTTGCGAACGAAGCCGCAAAAAGAGTCGCCGGACTCAAGCCGGGAATGCGCGTCGTGATGTATGCTTACGAGTCTTCGCTGGAACCGCCGAAACACCTCAAAGTCGCGCCGGAAGTGAATGTGGCGGTCGTTCCGACGGAAATCGACACAGAAGGTCTTGAAGCGCTTTACGGCGGATGGAAAAAAGCCGGCACCACCTATTTCGCGGTCCGCCCGAACTACCATTTCTACTATATGAAGAATTCAATCCCTCTCGGTTTCGAAAAACAGATGTTCGATGCATTCCAGACCGCTTACAGGAACGGCGCACGAGCGGTCGACTACGACCACATCATGCCGAACTGGGCCGTATCGGCTTTCACGGATTACACGTTGGCGCGGACTTTTCTGGAACCGGACCTGCCGTTCGACACGATTGAAAAGGAATTCATGGTCTCCTATGGAAATGCTGCGCCTGAAATGGCGGAATATTACCGCTACTGGCGGAACAACGTCTGGGAAAAACGCATTCTGCCCGACTACCGCCGGATTGTCGAACTCGGACGCTTCCACAATTTCATCCGCGGCCTCTACTGGTCGAAACTCAAATACTATCGCGAGGCGGACTTCGACGAAACGGACGCGATCCTCGCACGCGCCGCAAAAAAACAGCTCTCGACGGCAGAGAAGGAACGTCTCAGACAAGTCGAACTGGCCAACCGCCAGGCGCGCCTCTTTTTCCGCGCCGCATCGTCCTCCGGACAGGAGCGCAATCAGGCCGCACTTGACCTTCTGGCCTTCCGCAAAGAAAACAACGGAAAACTCAATCTGGGCTTTCTCGACCTCTTCTCGCTGGAAGCAAGATTCAACGCCACGGCAGTCGATCTGGCCCTCGACGGCCTTTCAAAATATAAACTCCCGTGGATCGAAACCGGACTTGCCTGGAAATTCCGCTTCGACAAGGAGAATAAGGGGCTCTCCGAAAAATGGCAGAACTTGACCGACTCCGACCTGAAAAAGGATTGGAACCTGCGAACGGATTCCCCATGGACCAATCCCTATCGCAGTGAAACGGATCCTGCCCTTTACAGGGAGGTCCGCAATTACAGCGGAACCGCATGGTATTTTCTGACCATGCGCACACCGCCCGAACTCAAAGGGAAGAACTTTATCCTCTTCTTCCCTTCTTTCATCGGGTCCTGCGAGGTCTTTGTCAATGGACAGAAAGCCGGAGAATTCTCAACCGGAGGGGGAAGCGCCGAAACCGCCATCGGCAAATTCGTCGGAGACTCCCCGGAAACGAGAATCGCACTCCGCGGCACCGGCAAAGGCGGCATTGCGAAAAGACTTTGGATCGTCGGTCCGCAATGATTTGCAGACGCCCGGAAAACCTCAGGTTTTCCGGGTTGCCTTTTCCAACTCGGAAAGTTCGGCAATGACCATGCCCGAATGCGTGGCAAAGTATTCCTCCGCATCGGAAAGACGGTTCCGTTTCCAAAAAGCCTTCGACTCCTTTTCCCATTGGACAAATTCTTTCCGGAGATCAACCACAAAGCAGATCCATTGTCTGTGAACGAACTCATCCCTGCCGAGAAATCCCTTGAGGACATCGAAGGATTTCTT
>CAZORN010000047.1:2015-18706 GCA_964581935.1 uncultured Victivallales bacterium | reverse complement strand
TTTTTTTCCTGGATTTTTTGCTTTTTTTCTAAAATTATTAAAATTGAAAATAATACGGATCAATATAGCATCCGTTTTGGAAAATGAAACCTCGCTTTCAGTGTTTTTCCGGAAAAACAGAGTCATTTTCTGAAAAAATCTATCCCTGCATCCGGTTTATAAAGGCCGGGTTGCCGGTTCATCATGATTCCATACGGAAATACGGACCGATCATTCGGAAAGTCTTCTTCTCGGACTTGATATTGATTGCCCGGAGGGTAAAGTAATGCTGTCTGGATTCTTCGGAAGCGGAACAACTTCAAAGGGGGAAATGAATGATGCGGGGGCTATTGCTTTTTGCGGGTCATCTCTTATGCGGGGATTCCTCCGTGAACCAGAAAATATTATCTTCCGCCGCCCTGCGCCGATGTGTTGCGATGCTCTGCTGCGCATTGTTTTCTTTGGGGACTTTTTTTCTGACCTCATGCACCCATGTTCCGAACGAGAAGTTTTCCGTCGATGAATCTCTTACGGCACAGATTGTCCCACAGGAGCATAATAAATATTCCGTATTGTTTGAACTCGTTTGTAAGGAAGAGGTTCAGAAACAATCTTCCGGCGAAACCTGCTTCATACGGCTTGCGGATGTGGAGGACGGCAAATGGGCGGAGTATCATGTGAGCGAAGGCGACAAATCATTCAGGTCGTCAGCAATCATCCAAAGCGAGAAAGTTGAATGTGATTACGGCTTTGGCGTTTATGCAAAGTTCAAGATTCAAAAAATTGACGCCGGACGGGTTTCCGTCATCGGACTGATTGCCGATGTCCGGCGGAACAAGGACGGCAGCGTCATCCGGAAAACGTATCCGGTTTCGTTCACATGCAAATTGAACGAACGCATGACTGTCTACTCATTTTCCGGTCAAATGTCTTGCCCTCCGGGTGAGATTTCCCGGTAGGTTCGGTTTTCATGCAGACCCTGTAAGGGCTGGCATGATTGCCGTCTGGTGAACGGCTCCCCCCCTTATTGCGGCTTTTTGCCTTTCCCGCGTTGCCGCTCTCCGGCGGCCAATAATTTTTCAAAAAAACAGGGAAAGGAGCTTGATAATTTGTCTGTCATAATATATAATGGCATCTGTCATAAAAATAAATGCGAAGGTGTAACTCATGCCTCCTGAATACAGACCGCAGTACACGACCGTCATCAACGGGATCATTCAGAAGATCCACGACGGCATCTACCGGCCCGGCGCCAAACTGCCGGGAATACGGCAGCTGGCCGACGAGTTCGGAGTCGGACGTCAGGTTGTGCACTATGCGCTGACCCATCTGGCGGAACGGGATTATGTTTACGCTGAACCGAAACGCGGAGTCTTTGTCAATCCGAAGCTCGTTCCGGGACGGTTTTACCGTCTGGCGCTCCTTATCTCCAATTCAAATCCGGCGGCCCAGGGGCTGCTGATGCACGAGGTGACCAGCGCCGCCTTCAATGCGGATTATAACGTCGTCCTGCTCAGCAACTTCAGGAACGGCATTCCTCTTGCCGAACAACTGAAAACCGACTCCCGCTTCGACGGCCTTCTCATCACCGGCGAGGTCGATGAAACCCTTCTGGACTCAATCCGTCCCTTCCGCATCCCCTATATGGTGTTGGGCAATTATGAAATCTCCCCGGAACATCCGCAGGAACGGCTTGATATGAAGCGTTTCCTGACCGAAAAGCTGGTCGGGGAATTCCGTCCGTTTGCCGGAAAAAGAATCGCGGCGCTGATGGGCAACCCCTGCCACGCGGCCGACCGGGAAGCCGCCGAGGCGGTGAAAGCCGCAATTGCAGACGTCAATGCTGCCGAAGCCCCGGAACTGGTGGTCAACACGGTCGGAGACGGTTACCGGGAATGCTGCGAGCTCTTTGCCGGAAACTCTTTTGATGTGCTTTACATTCACGGTTATGCGCGCGGCGGATACCGCAAATACTGCGAGCTGCACAAGCCTCCGAATCGCCCGTATGTCATCTGCAACATCATCCAGCCGGCTCAGGGCGGATCACGTTACGATTGCCTTGACCGCAAGATTGCGGTGAGCGCCGTCGACTACGCTTCCCGCGGAACCGTCCGGCTGCTGGACATCCTTGAGGGGAAGTGAGTCCCATGACCGTTCCCGTTCTTTTCCGAATTACAGTTTCCACAGAGAAAACAATAAAACGATACGAGGTAAAACCATGAACCCTCGAAAAAGAGAATCCTTCACATTGATCGAGCTGCTGAGGGACGGATTGAGTCCAGAAGGGTTTCATCGACCTCGCCGGTGATGAGAAGGCCGTCGAACCGGGAGTCGAGCCTGAGCTGTTCTGCAAGACCGTCATCGTTTCCGCCGCACTCCGGATGACCCCCGAACGCCGTGCCGCGTTCGAAAAACTCAAAAGCGCCAACCGCACGCTGGTCTGGCTCTATCCCGCCGGAATTCTGGAAGGCGTAAAACAATCCTCCGAACTGATGGGAATCGGAATCCGCCGTGACGGCAGGGAACTTCTGGAAATGGAGCCTGCTTCCGGCTCTCCGCTCGCCCGGAATCTCGAAGGATGCCTCGGCGTCTCCTCCTATTACGGCTATGCCTGTTACCTTGGAGGAATGGAACACTTCATGGATCTCCCGCGTTTCGTGGCCGACGACCCCGCGGCCGAGGTCATCGGAAAATTCCTCTCGGACGGAAAACCCGCGATCGCTCTCCGGAAATATCCTTCGTGGACTTCGATTTTCGTCGGGTCGCCCGACGGCCTGTCCGCCCAGCTCCTCTGGAACATCGCACGGCAGAACGGCTCGTTCATCGCGGTCGACCGTCCGGGGCTCGCCCTTTCGATGCGCGACCGCTTCATGAGCCTCCATGCAATCAAGCGCGGAACGTATCAGGTCCGTTTTCCGCAGTCCGGCAAAATCGTCGATGCCGATTCCGGAAAAGTCCTGACGCCGAACGGCGACACCGCATCCCTGACAATGGAGGCCGGGGAAACCCGCTGGCTCATTCAGGAATAATGTGTTCAGGAAGACACTCAGGACATGTTTCGCAAAGGCATGTCCTTTTTTCAGCGGCCGGTTTCGCGCCGGGCGTTTCACTCTCATTTTCCAGAGAATCATTTCTTTCCTGTCCGTTCATGATAAGACATCATGTTCCGGAGGCCATCGGCAGAAAACCGGGAACGATAAAAATGTTTTTTCTTCAAAATAGATGGTAATAATATGCTTTTTTAAAAAAAGTGTAAATGTTTTTGTTCGTTGAATATAAGTATATTGCGTTATTGTTTTTTAAAAAATCGTATCGTTATGGTAGTTTTATGCTTTCTTTGTAAAAAAATCTTGGTTTTCACCCGTTTTTCACCCCTATATTATAGAGGGATGTTTTTTTCAGAAGGCCCGTATGCCCCGGCCCTTCTTCAGGGAATTCCGCGCATAGTTCCGGGACAATTTGAGTTTTCCGGCAACCTTGAATTCCGACATCCTCTCGGTCTGTTTTTTCAATCCGTTTCTCTGTCAGGGGAGTCCTGTGCCCTGAGGGGGGGATGGATTTTACGAGGCATCAAACCATACATTCATTTTATTTTCAGAAACGGAAAGGGATCATCGCCATGTTCGACATCAGCAACGGAACCGAAGACATCAAACGCCGTGACAAACTCGCCGCCCTCGAACGGGAATTTCCCGGCGAAAGCTGCGGAAACATCGAATGCGGAAATCTTTGTGCGGAAGCTCTGCACATTGCAAAGACAATGCGTCTGGACCCGAAAACCATGATCGAAGACTCCATTAGCCAAAGCATTGCTCCCAAAACCCGCTGTGTTCCGGCCAGTGCGGAATTGACTCTCCCATTTTTTACCGCGCCCTGCCGCTTCGGATTCGTCCGACCGAACGATCATCTTGCTCTTTCGGAATCTTCGAATGATTCCCCGTATGTTTTTCAAGCAAAGCCCGGTTCTTGCGAAAAATGTCAATCCTGTGATGGCATTACAGTTCCGGCCGACAAGATGCAAGATGAAAATTTCATGAAAAATTTCGGCTTCTGGAAACAAAAAGACGGTGTCTTCCGCCCGCACCCGAATTGCGATTGCAAATGGGTAAAAACAAATGCTTATGGAATTATTCCTGACCAAGCAGAAACGAAAAATAGCTTATATGATCGCTATCATTCTGAATTGAGACAAGGGAAAGGGTATACCGTACAATTTCATGTAGTAGGTTCTCCTCCACTGCCTAAGGTGTTAGGAAAAAGTACGGCTTTCAATGGGATTGACGATTTAGTGACGCAACTGGAAAAGAAATATCCCAAGCAAAGTATTGAGCATTTGATTATTTCAAATCATAGCGGAGGCGCTGGATGTGTGCCAACCAATAAAGCTGGAGACGATGAATTGCGTCACCTGCATTTAAAACAAAATGCAAATTTATTGGAACGTTTAAAAAAGGTGTTAACTGAGAATGCTATTCTTGAATTAAGAATGTGTCGTGTGGTAGAAGATGAATATGGGGCTTCCATTGCACAGGATATTGCAAATGCTATTGGATGCAGGGTGATTGTTTATAAGAACAAAGTCAATCCGGCGGGAGGAAAGGCTCCATATACGTTTCTGCTTCCCGGGAAAAAAGTTTATAGTCCGCAAATTGAAAAATAGAAAATGTGAAATATATTGTAAAAAACTTAAACCGGTCAAGGAGGAATCATGCCGGAACAAAAATTCCATTTTTTGAAAAAAGTGCGGAAAATCTTTTTTGTCACCGCGGGGAGTGTTCTTCTGTTGTTTCTTCTTTACGACTTGACCGAACTTCTGGTAGTTTCCTGTCCGGGCACGATCCGAGTCTATTCCTGCGGAAGAGTGCCGCTTGAAACGCCGTACAAAATTCGGCTGAAACCCGTTTCCTCTTCGGATCATGAATATGCGGAGTTCCGAGCCCCCTTTGTTACTCTCGAGGGCGACAACCGTTCCCCGTTGCCTTTTCACCGGTTCGACGAAAAAGTATTTTATGCCGTCAGGGTGTCGCCTGATCGTGAACGGGTTCTTCTTATTCATAAATACCTGACTTTTTTCTTGGGTATCATGGGGCCTTCTGTCTTTGAGGTGCGGGACGCCGGGTTGGTGAAAATAATCCAGCGTGCACAGGACCGTTATATGAAAGAGCACGATATGAAAGACGATTGACCCTTGTGTGATTGGAACCCGTTCTTGCAAGCAAAATCTTTATTCGGAATTGTCCCGTGAAAATTTTTTTACAGAGGTTTGATGCTTGTATTCAGAGAATTCCGTGATGGGGACGCCTGATGATCCTGCCTTTTGCATGGTTCGGCATCCCGGCCGTCATGGGAGGAGTGGAGTTGATTTTTCGCACGTCTCTGGAGGGCGCCCTTCCTTTTGCGGTAATCCTGACCCCGTTTCTGCTCTGGTGGCGGATCGGATTTCTTTCGGCTGGATTCTGGGAACTGCTTTTGAGTAAGCCGCCTGATTTTCTGTTGATAGCATCGCTCATCGCGGGAATGATCTTGCATTTGACGGCATTTGTCGTTTCCGTCTGTTTCCTTGTCAAGCCTCGCTTTTGGAATTTATGCTATCTGATTTTTCTGCTGGTCATTTCCTCCCTTCGCCTTCTTTCCGGTCTTGAGGTGATGATGGGCGTATGAGTGATTTTTCATCGGTCTTGTGGGAAGGGGAACGCCTTTCTTAAAAGGGTTCCCTTTCCCTACGTTTCCGACAACCAACCCGGGCTTTTTTATTTCTTCTTTGCGGCCGGGTGCAGTTCTTCCGGGGCGCCTTTGCAATTTTCGATCCGGACGGGGATGTCCGCGTTCCGGCGGAGGTCCAGTTTCGAATTTTCGAACGTGCATCCTTTCAGAGACACCAGAGCGGTTTCCGGTTTGGCCTGAACGGTTGAATTGTTCAGTATGCAATCCAGCAGCGCGATGTAGGTTCCCGTGATGTCCTTGACATTCTTGAACGTTTCATTTTTCAAAACCAGCGGCGGGGTGGGGGAGACTTCGCCGGGCTTGAGTCCCAGACCGTCGTTCTTTCCGATGCTCTGGAAGAAGACCCGCACCTGCTGACAGCCGTCGTAAGAATTGTTGTGGATCGAAGCGATGCCCGTCCGGGTGCCGAAGCCGACGTGACTGCTGCGGAAGGTGTTGTTTCTGACCGTGTAGTTGTGCGTGCGTGGCCAGACCGTCACTAATTTTTGAAAAGCATTATCCTCGAAGATCATCTCACTGCCCGCGCATACGACCAGGTCGCCGGCAAGGTTGTCCTTGAACGTGTTCTTCCGGAAAACGATATCTTGCATCATATCCCAGCCGTCTTCGAAATCGATGCCGAAACTCGGGGCGGTTCCGCCGTTCTTTTCGAAATGGTTATATTCCATGATCCAGCGCTGTCCGCCGCAGAAGGCGAATCCCAGACTCCGGTTGTTGAACATCCGGTTATGGTGGAAATGGACGTCGACCGGTCCGCGGAGATTCGAGAGGCTTCCGATGAGACCGTGTTTCGCGGCGGGTTCCACCGACGGCTGATTGAATTCCATGTGGATGAATTTCGCTTTTCCGGGGATGGGTGTTTTTTTGAACTGAAGGCATGGTTTCATTTCAATGAATTTCATGTCCGGATCGAAAAAGTATGCCTGGAAATTGCGGTTGAACACGGAGGCGAAACTGCCGTAGCCGAAGATGTATCCGAATTCGAACTCGCCGTCGAATCTGGAGATGTCATAAGGCTTGCTTGTCCTGCAGGTGTTTTTCTTTTCGAATTTCTCCCCTGTTCCGGAGAATCCGCCCGGCTCGATCGATTTTGCAAGGACTCCGGCGAATCCGTATTCCCTGAGTTTGTCCATTCCTTTGGAGGAAGCGACGGAAAATCCGGCCGTCTCGGTGAAAAGCATGTTGTCGATCTCGAGTTCCGACCCGGACTCGATGGTCAGGGCATGTCCCCACTCGTGAGTCCCCTTTACCGTCTTGTAGTCATGAGTATAGCGGTCTCCCTTGAGGGTGCCGTTGGTCAGACGGAGGTTGCGGGCTCCGTAGGTGATGGCGGCGATGGTGTATTTGAGTTGTCCGTTCGGATTGATCTGAAGCGTGGCTCCGTTGAGATCGATGATCATGTCCTGGTTGTTGATCATGACGGGATCTTTTTCGCTGATCAGGTAGGTTCCCGGAGGAAACGTTACGTAGTTTGCGCCGTTTTCCTGAGCGTGCCGGAGCGCGGCGTTGATTCCCTTCGAGGTTTCGGACGGATGGGTTCCGTCATTGCTGATGCTGAATTTTTTGAGGTCGATCAGATATTTCCGGGTGAATTTCGACTTGTCCGCCGTCATCTTCGGAATTTTCGTGTATTTCACTTCCTGAGCGGTATTGTCCGTGCCCGAGAGTCCGGCTTCTTTGCCTTCGGTCGGAATCCAGTTGAACTGATCCGCGCCGAATCCGGAAAGGCATGAGGTGAGAATCACGAGGGAAAACAGAGAGGGAAGAGTTTTTTTCATTGGAAGGTTCCTTTACTTCAGCCTTTTGTTTTAGGTTGACATTCTTCATTCCGATACTTCCGTGCCGGAAAGTCATCTGTAAAAACCATATCTTTAAAATTAACTCTTCATTTTAAACTGTCAAGTGCTTTTTTGATAAAAAGACGATTTTTTCGTTTTTCAAGGGGAATTTTAAAAGATTTTTTTGCGGGTTTAGCTTCTTTTTTGAATATAAAAATAGGTTTTTTCGAAAAAATCGATATTTTATCCGATAGACGGTTGACAAATACGGATGCATAGAGTAAAATATAGATATGGTTTTTACGAATGAATATTTAAAAATAAATTCTGGAATGAAATCTATGGATGCGGCAAAATATCTTCAGGTTCAGAAAAAAATTCTTGAATACATCACGGCGAACAAGCTGTCTTACGGAAGCATGCTTCCGACCGAAAAGCGTTTTGCGGAGCTGTTCGATGTCAGTATTCACACGGTGCGCCGTTCTCTCGCCAACCTTGCCGACAACCGGCTGATCGACCGCAGGCATGGACAGGGGACTTTCGTGGGATCGCGTCTCGACACCTTCGAGCCCTGCGGAACCGTGACTTTCCTGTATATTACGGATTCTGATGAAAACACCTCCGGCATCCAGCTGAATCTGAAGAACTACGACAATACGCTTGACATGGAAAGCGGCATGGGCGTAGCCTTGAAGAGATACGGCTATCAGATGAGGATCATGCTGCGGGGCACTGCACCGTCCATCAATGACGCCGATAAACTCAAGAACTCATCCGGGATAATCTTTTCGGGTTCTCCGAACGACGAGTGGATCAATTACCTGAAGAGTTTGAACAAGCCGCTGCTGGTCGTGGGAAACACCCGCTACAAAAAGCTCCCCATTGCCGGAGTCGAATTCGACTGGCGAGCGCTCGCGGTTAAAATGGGGCGTTTCTGGCTTGAAAACCTTTCCCGGAAAATCGCTCTGATCGTGCCGGGGCGCGGCTATGCGCCGTCCCTTGCCATCCGTGAAGGGTTTCGCTATCTGATGAATACGTTTGGAGGAAGATACGATTCCTCCGATGTCCTTTTTACCAAGGAGATCATGCCGAGGCACGAAATATGGGATTTTCTCGACCGTCGCGGGGACTTCGATACGATTCTGGTCGAGCACGGACTGTATCCGTCTGTTCTTGAAAACCTGTGGGAGCGCAAACGCGAGATGCGGATCGGAGTCCTGATGGGAATGAATATTGAGGGAGTGCTTTCCGACAACATCGCATACGGCAGTTTTTCGGAAAACATCTGGCTGCGCGCGGCCGAGTCGATGGTCAAACAGATCGTCGTGGGAACCTATCCGATCGACAGCGTCAGGATTGCTCCGTCCGAAATCAAATGTCATAATGCGGAATATTTCTCCGGGAAGGATTTGAAATGAGTTTTCAGGATTTGGAAATCAGACGTAAAAAAGACGCGGAACGGATCGAACTGCCCGAATGCGGCATGTTCATCGGCAGTGGAATCTATCCCATGAGCGCGGATTATCTCCTCTGCACTCTTTATGCCCATCTCTCCTGGGGAGTGCAGACGTTTTCCCCGCAGGAGATGATCGATAAAATCGTCGAGGACAATCAGGGGAATCTTGCGCAATTCTGGGGAGCAGCGCGCGGTTATGCTCCGGCGATGATTGCGGAGTGGCTGTACGCCCTTTCCGAGATCGGCGTCACCCTGCCGCCTCCGGACTGGGAAAACGGCCGGTATCTCCGTCCGCAGGACTGCGGGGAGTTCCGCAAATATGCCGACCGCCGCGGCGCGGGGATTCTCCGTTTCGCCCGGGAGGCGAAGAAAAAGGGGATCTATACGACCTGTCTCTACACGGACGGAGAGCCCCAGTGGTCACAGCCGTTCGACGGGCTCGGAAAATATTACATCGGCTACAACTTCGGAGAGCGGTTCACCTTCCGTCTGGACGAGGCTTCGATGGCGGGAAAAGATCCCCGGACGGTTACGCTCCGTGAGTTCGCCTCCGACTTCATCGCGAGGGTGAAGGCGCATGTCGACGAATACCGAAAAAACGGCTGGGGTCCGATCATGGGAACCAGCTGCAATTTCTATATCGACTACGAAATCGCGGGCGGCACGGACATTCCGCTCCTGGAGGATTTCGCGTTTCAGCATTCAAACATGGCGTCCGCGCTTTCCCGCGGACTTTACCGGCAGTATTCCCTTCCGGTCTGGGGTTCGCATCTGGCGCACGAGCATTATTCATGGATTCCCTACCGGAATCCCTACAAGTTCGACCTTCTCAAGAGCGCGATGTATCAGAAATACATGTCGGGTGCGAAGATCATCGTCAACGAGAGCGGCAACTGGTTTGTCGAGGGAAGCCTGGTGGAGGACTCCCCCAAACACAATTTTCCCGTGCCGGACCTGAAGCCGTCGGACGTCTCCTGGAACGGGAGCATCCCGCCCCGTTTCGCCCCGTATATTCAGGAAGCCCGCAAGTATTTCCATACGGTCGACTATACCTCGGAGATCAGCCGCTCCTACCGCAAAGTCATTTCCGATTTCTACGATTTCGTCAAGGCCAACGGGACGCCCGCCGGACAGCCGGAGACCACGCTGGCCGTGATCAAGGGCAACTACGATCTCTGCAATGCCGGATACAGCCCGAACAACGTCATCGCCGGCGCCTATTCGCTGGCGGAACGGAATCCGTTGTGGTATGAGGGCGTTCCCGAACTCGGCTGGGAGATCGTCAAGCAGGTGTTCTTCCCGCTGAAACCGGTGCTGGGGGAGCATCCGAACGCGTTTCTTTCCGGAACGCCCTACGGGATGGTGGACATCGTCAGTTTCGCACAAGACCACGTGGATGCGGATTTCCTGAGCGGGCAATACAAGGCGCTTCTGTTTTCCGGCTGGAATACGGCTTCGGAAAAACAGTACCGCGAGCTCTGCCGTTTTGTCGAACGGGGCGGAACCCTGTTCGTCTCCATTCCGCACCTGTCCACGAACTGTGTCCGGAACTATGCCGGATATCCGGTCGGCGACCTGCTGTTCGGCGGCGACTTTTCGGAACTTTGCGGCGTGAAGGTGGTCGATCGCGGAAGACGCTTCTACTGGGCGGTCGCCCCGCGCGGAAACAATGAGCTCGGGTTTGAGTTTCCGCGCCGTTTCGGGCCTTTCCAGACCTGTCTCGGGGAAATCGAAATCACCGATCCGGCGACGGAAATCCTGGCGGTCGACGACGAACAGGGGTATCCTTTCCTGCTGCGCCGCCGTCACGGGAAAGGGCTTGTCTATTTTCTCAACTCCTGGGCATATCCGGGAGCGGTCAACGCGGACCGGGGTCCGGGGGCGGTCAACGATTCCCTCGGTCTCATCGGCACGATCTACAAGCACATCGCGGAACGGAATCCGGGCTCGTTCCGGATCACCGACGACGGCGTCAAGGTGGGCGATGAATGCCGCTACGTCGCCTTCTCCTATTTTCCGGAATCGCGCTGGGTCTGCCTGCAGAACGTCGATTTCGCGCGTCCGCACACCGTTTTCCTGCATGGTACGCAAGGAAGCACGGAAAAAATTTCGCTCGGACCGCAGGAATTCAGAATCCTGAAAGATCGCGGAAGAACCGTTGAAAAATAAATCGGATCAGGAATCAATATCATATGGAAGAAAGGAGTTGACGATGAATCGGAAAATTCTTGTCGGACAGAAGAGATGTTTTACATTGATAGAATTGCTGGTTGTGATTGCGATCATCGCGATCATTGCCTCCATGCTGTTTCCGGCACTGGGGAGAGCCCGCAACAAAGCCAGAAGTACGAGCTGCCAGAACAACCTGAAACAGTACGGAATCTACACGTTCCTGTATGCCGACGACCACAAGGATACTCTGTGGCCCCAGACGAACTGGTACAAAGAAGTGGTGAAATATGCTTATAACGGTGCGTCGGTCCCCCAGAAAAGGGTGACCGAATCCGTATTGCTCTGTCCGTCGTCTCCTTCCGTTTCCTCTACATGGAAGAACGTGGATAATAAACTGTATTATGAGGCTCATTATGCGGGGTGGATTTTTGTTGTGACCAGTGACAACGACAAGCTCACGCGAATCAAAAATGCGAGCACGAAATGCGGGGTCATTGACTGGGGGACCTCCATCATGGTCAACGCGTATTACGGTTACAGCACGAGCGCGAAGGCGGTTGACGCCAACTACGTTCCCGGCGGGGCGGACTATCCCAAATCCCTTGTCAACGGAACAACTATGACAGTGGAGGACGAACAGGATTTCCTCTTCGGACGCCATATGAAATCGGTCAATATCGTGTTTGGCGACGGGCATGTGGAAAACCGGAGAAGCTATAGCGTCGCTGCCGATTATTACGTCCGTAACAATAATGCCAGTCTCATGGGAACTCTGTTTAAAACCTGGGATAAATAAGAGAAAGCGGTCTGCCATGATTGTGCGATTTCTCTGTGAAATGTTCAAAGCCTCTCTGTGTCTGTCGGCGGTTCTTCCGCTTCAGATGTCCGCCGCCGGTGAAAATCCTTTCACCTGTTATGAAGTTCCGCCCATGAGTTCGGTCAAGCGACTGCCGGACAGTCTGCCCTCGGATGCGGTCCGGACGGATTGTCTGCGTGTGATCGCGGCGAAAGGCGAATACGAACCGGTTTCGTTTGTGGTCGTCCCGCACCGTCCGGTTGACCGTTTTGAGCTCAAAATCAGCGATCTGAAGAACGGAAAAAACACGATTCCCTCTTCCGCCGTCGATGCGAAAGTCGTCAAGTGCTGGTATCAGGCCGGCACCGCCTGGTACAGCTATTTCGCGGATGGTAACCGCCGGGAACTGGTCCCCGAACTGCTCCTGAACGATGAAACCCTGATCAGGGTGGACCGGGAAAAGAAAGAGAATTTCCTGCGGGTGGACGGTAAATATGAATGGATCAGCTATCCGGAATCCGAGGCGAAAGAAGCCTTCAATTATCTCACCGCGAAAGTCGCCGACGGCAGGACGCTCCAGCCGGTGACGCTGACGAAGGACGAAAACAAGCAGTTCTGGCTTACGGTCAAAGTTCCGAAGGACATTCCGGACGGCGTTTACAACGGGACGGTCGGGTTGTTCGCCGATGGAAAAAAAGCGGGCGAGCTTGCCCTGTCGGTGAAAGTCCTTCCGTTCGAACTCCCGATGCCGAAGACGTATTACGACCTGACGAAGCCTTATCTGGTGACCATCTACGGCAGCGGAATTTATGACCTCGGTTACCGGCTGGGCATGGATCGGGACACTCTCGATTCCCTTCAGATGAAGATTTATGAGGATCTGCTGGCCCACAATGTCTTCAACTGCCGTTCGGACCTGACGCTGGCCCGTCAGAAGGACCGGAAACTGGCGGTCGAGAGACTCAAGCATGAACTTGAAATGCTCAAAAAAGCCGGGTTCGTGACAAAACCGCTGCTGTCGCTGGGCTGGTCGTTCCCGCTGGGCAATTATGCCAAAGCCGAGTTGGATCAGGAGTTCAAGGACCGCATCGACGACCTCGCGCAAATCTTTCAGGATGTCCTCGGCCATCACGACGTCTACATCACCAGCTGGGACGAAGCGCCGGAGTCGTTCATGGTCACCATGCGCAAATTTTCGGAATACACCGCCTCGAAAGGCCTGAAGCTGTGGGTCACCACCCATAAGGGGCGTCAGTTCAACCGGGCTGGATACGTGATCGACTACGCCAACCACGGCGGGCATATGGATCCGGAGGAAGTCGCCGCCTGGCATTCGATCGGGGCCAAAGTCTCCAGCTATGCCGGACCGCACACCGGACCGGAGAATCCCGATGTCTTCCGGCGTCTGGAGGGGCTGGCGCGGTATAAGAAGAACTATGACGGTTCCTACAACTATAAACTCTACAGTCAGCTTCATCCGACTCTTTACAAACGTCAGAAATCGAATGTATGGAACGACTTCATGAACAGTGAATTCCGGGGCTTCAATCTGATTTATCCGACCGCAGGAGGACCGATCGACACGCTCGCATGGGAGGGATACCGGGAGGGAATCGACGACGTCCGTTATGCGACCCTCCTCAAACAGCTTGCGGACGAAGCCATGACCGGGGACAATTACAAGGCGGCGCTGGTTGCGAAAAAAGCGCTGATCTGGCTCTGGTTGACGGATGCCGATACCGCCGATCTGAACTCGGTCCGACTCGAAATGATCGATCATATCATGAAAATCCGGAAAGCGATGGGGAAATAAATCATGAACTGCCGCATACTCTCTCTCCTTGTTCTGCTGATGTCTCTTGTTTCGGGCGCCGCGGAGGTTCCCGGACGGAAAATTTACGAGTGCCGCTATGTGGCCGAACCGCCCCGGGGCGTTTATGCATGGAGCCGTTCGGAAGAGGTCGAGAAGGGGATCGGGCGGGAAAGCCGTTTCGTTCCCTACAACAGCGAATCCGCGCAGAATCTCTGGCTGGACGCCGCCGCGGTCCGCGACGTTTCCAACAATCCCGCCCTGAAGAACCGGGACACTTCGTTCCATATGGTCTACGACGAACGGGGCTGGCATATCTACATTCAATGCGACGAACCCGATGTCCGGAAATATCTCGACGATAAAAAACAGGTGTCTCTGGAACTCTTTTTCGCTCCGGGCATGGAGAATGTCCATTACTATCAGATGATGATTTCCCAGCCGTCCGGCAAAACGGACTTTTTCGACTGGGGCATGCCGCACCGCGACTACCGTTCGCTGAAGGATTTCGCGGAAATCGATTCCCGGGCGCTTCCGGGCGGGTTCGGCACTTATGTATTCATCCCGTGGGAAGCCCTGTATGACCGTCTGCCCCTGAACAATGACTGCTGGCGGTTTACCCTGATCCGCTGGGGCCCTGCCGTTACATGGGGCGGAAAGGTGCACGATACCGGCAACTTCGGACTGATCCGCTTCGAAAAGCCTTCTCCGGCCGTCGTGGAAAAAATCCGGAAAGACATGCTCCGGACAGCCTGGTTCAATTTCAAGCGCGAGGCCCGCAAAGCCGCCTCGCTCTGGAACGATCCGGAGATGGGTGATCCCGATTTCTTTCAGAAAAGTCTCAAACCCCTCATTGACCGCTATGAAACGGTCGGTTCGGAAATGGGAACCCCCGACGCCTGGACGTCTGCGACCGTGGACCGTTTCTGGCCGAATCTCAAGGATTGGATGGAGTTCAAATACACCGTTTCCGCGCTCCGGATGGGATATCTGAAAAACAAGATGTTTGCGGCATCCCGCTGACGGTTGCCGGTCCATTCCCGGCTGTTTTTCTGCTCACTCCTCCAAAAAATGGCAAAAAGAAACGCTCCCGCATTGTTTTTTCGGAAAAAGAGAGTAGTTTACTGAATCCCTTCAGGCGATTTCCGCTTCTCCCGGCGGAGACGTCCTTGAGAATTATTTCAGGAAACAGGGAGAGGAGCGGACAGCGTAGCATGGAGAGTTTACCGGGCGGCGGACACGCCGGACCGCGTCAGGAATTCCACCCGGACCTGGCGCAATCCTGGAAAAAGATACTGCTGGTCATCTGGATTTCCCAGTTCATCGCCCAGATCGGTTTCTCCTTCGCGCTGCCGTTCACTCCATTCTATCTCCAGAAAATGGGAGTCACCGGAAAGTCGCTCGACTTCTGGGTCGCCGTCAGCGGAGCCGCGCCGCCGCTGGCCATGATGATCTTCGCCCCGATCTGGGGGTATCTGGCGGACAAGTTCGGACGGCGCAAGATGCTGCTGCGGTCGTATATCGGCGGCGTGACCGTGCTGGTCCTGATGGGATTCTGCGACACCCCCCTGAGCTTTGTTTTTCTGCGTCTTCTGCAAGGGGCCCTTTCGGGAACCGTTTCCGCCGCGCAGACCCTTGTGGCGACCCATACCCCCGACGACCACAACGGTTTCGCCCTCGGCGCCTTGAACAGCGCGGTGTATTCGGGGGTGCTGGCGGGATCCTTCATCGGGGGAATCTTCGCGGACGTCTTCGGATACCGCACCGCCTTTGTCACCGGAGGCGTCCTTCTGCTGATTCCGGTGATCCTGATCCTCTTTTTCATAAAGGAGCATTTTGTTCCGCTGATGAACCTCAACCGGGGCTTTTTCAGTTCAATCATTCCCAAGCGCAGACACCTGATTCTTGCTCTTCCGATTCTGGTCCTGATGGGGATGGTGATGTTCGCCCGGCAGTTCGACATCTCCTTCATCCCGCTTTTCGTGCAGGCCCTCCACGGATCGATCGAAGGCGCTTCCATCTGGACGGGCACCCTTTCCGCGGTGGTCTGTTTCGGAAGCGTCCTCTCCGGTTTTCTTCTGGGGTATCTCGCCGACCGCTATCCGCCCGGCAAGCTGGCCGTCATTTCCGCGCTTCTGGCGGCGGTTTTCATGTTCACGCTGACCTTTGCGCATACCATGCTGTATCTTTTCTGCGGACGCTTTCTGATGGTCTTCATGAGCAGCGGTCTGGACCCGGCTCTCCAGATCTGGCTCTGCCGCAAGACCATTCCGCAGACGCGCGGGCTGATTTTCGGATGGGCGTCCTCGGTGCGTTCCTTCGGATGGTTCCTGGCGCCGCTGGTGGGCGGCACGGTCACCGCGCATTTCGGCATCCGGGCCCTGTTCGTGGTCGGCCCGGTCTTCTTCCTGATTCTCATGTTCGCCATGCTCCGGATCCTGAAGCGTTTTCCGGAACGCGAGGATGCCGGATGAAATGTCGTGAAAACTGCGGCGCCTGCTGTATCGCACCCTCCATTTCGAGCGCGATTCCGGGAATGAAAGACGGCAAAAAGGCATCGGTCCCCTGCATTCACCTGGCCCCGGATTTCCGATGCGGCATCTTCGGAAAACCGGAGCGTCCGGAGGTCTGTTCGTCGCTGCGTCCGTGCGCGGAAATGTGCGGCGAAACCCGGGACGAGGCGATGCGTTATCTGGAAGCCCTCGAAAAACACACCGTCCCCTGAAAAATCTTCGGATTTATCCTTTTTTCATTATCCTGTTGAGATCACCGCATTTTTTGTCATGCGACGATTCAGGTCGGTTCGGCAGTCCTCTGCCGAACTGAAAAAAGTCGCTTGGTTCGTGATGGAGTCACGAACCCATTTCGGGATCATTCGCAAGAAATGTTGAAGGTGCCTTTCCCAATTCCGTTTTGGACGAAAGAATCAGGCGTCCAGCTTCTCCGTGAGGAGCTTGAGGACCGTCTGGGGATTGG
>CAZORN010000047.1:0-1915 GCA_964581935.1 uncultured Victivallales bacterium | reverse complement strand
AAGAATCAGGCGTCCAGCTTCTCCGTGAGGAGCTTGAGGACCGTCTGGGGATTGGCCTTGCCGCGGCTGGCCTTCATGATCTGTCCGACCAGATACTGGAGGACGTTCTTCTTGCCCTCTTTGTATTGCTGGACCTGTGCGGGGTTGATGGCGATCGCGTCCTCGACGAATTTCAGGATCGCGCCTTCGTCGGAGACCTGGACCAGTCCCTTTTCCTGAATGATTTCCGCGGCGGTCTTGCCGGTCGCGAACATTTCGGAGAAGACGGTTTTTCCGATCTTGCCGTTGATGGTGGCATCGTGGATGAGGTCGACCATGGCCCGGAGGTTGTCCGGGGAAAGGGGACAGTTGGAGAAGGTTTTGCCGGATTCGGAGAGTTCGCGCATCAGGTCGCCGACAATCCAGTTGGCGACCAGCTTCGGCGATTTCGCCTTGGCCGCGGCGGCTTCGAAATAATCGGCGCAGGGCTTTTCGAGAGTCAGGACATGGGCGTCGTAAGGGGTGATCTGATAGTCGCGGATGAAACGCTCCCGGCGGGCTTCGGGGAGTTCCGGGAGCCCTTTGCGGAAGTTTTCGATGTCCGCGTCGGTGAATTCGACGGGAAGGAGGTCCGGCTCCGGGAAGTAACGGTAGTCGTGGGCGTTTTCCTTGCTGCGCATGGAGTAGGATTCGCCGGCGTCGTCGTTCCAGCCGCGGGTTTCCTGTTCGATGGTGCCGCCTTCGTTGAGGACCAGGATCTGGCGCTGCATTTCATAGGCGATGGCGCGGTGGGCGGCGCGGAAACTGTTGAGGTTCTTGAGTTCCACCTTGGTTCCGAGCTTTTCTGCGCCGCGTTCGCGGATGGAGATGTTCACGTCGCAGCGCATCTGTCCCTTTTCCATGTCGCAGTCGCTGACGTCGGCATACTGGATGATCTGCTTGAGGGCGGTGAGATAGGCATAGGCCTCGTCGGGGCTCCGCATGTCGGGTTCGCTGACGATTTCCATGAGGGGGACTCCGGCGCGGTTGAAGTCGACTCCGCTGGCGGTTCCGAAGTGGGTCAGTTTGGCGACGTCCTCCTCCATGTGGATGCGGGTCAGGCGGATGTCCTTGTCTGGGAGGGGTTCGCCGGAGAAGCCGGTTCCGGAGATATGGATTTTACCGTTCATACAGAAGGGCATGTCGTACTGGGTGAGCTGGTAGTCCTTCGGCATGTCGGGATAGAAGTAGCTTTTGCGGTCGAACTTGCTTTTCCGCTGGATGTCGCAGGAGCACATCAGCCCGGTGGTCACGATTTTTCGTATGGCTTCCCGGTTCGGCGTCGGAAGCACTCCCGGATATCCCATGCAGACGGGACAGACGAGGGTATTAGGTTCCGCCCCGAAGCGGTTGGGACAGGAACAGAACATTTTGCTTTCGGTGCGCGCCTGGACATGCACCTCCAGGCCGATCACGGCTTCATACGAAGGCATCATACAATTCTCCTTGACTTCAAGCCCATAAGATAGCACAAGCCGACGGTTTCTTCAACTTCGCGCGCCTCTTTATTCTAAAAAATTTGCTTTTTCCTTATCAACTCCTCTTGCATTTCCATGAAAATCGGTTATAATATATCATGTGGTGCATGTGGTATATGCTCCATAAGTGAAAAAAGGAAAGAGATTCGGAATGGAACTTCAAAAGATTAAAGATGCTTATTTTGCACCTCTTCTGGAGGCGGATTCCGAACTGCCGCTGTATCAGCGTCTTTCCCGGGCAATCGAGTCTTTTATCGAAAAAAATGAGCACAATACGCCCTTTCCCTCCGAACGCGAGCTGACCCAGCTTCTTCAGGTGAACCGTCGGACTCTCCACAAGGCCGTCGAACCTTTCGTGAAATCGAAACAGCTCCGCCGCGTCAAGAACGACACCTTCGTCAACAAGGCGGGTGGTGCAT
>CAZORN010000046.1:0-18722 GCA_964581935.1 uncultured Victivallales bacterium | reverse complement strand
CGCAATGGCGCGGATTCGACGCCTTCGCCCGCTGGGGCATTGCGCGGATTCAGGCCGCGGAGTCGCCTCTCTGCCGGTGCGGGGAGGTCCTGCGGGGAAAATTGTCTCCGGAAAAGTGCGGGCTGTTCGGGCGTCAGTGCACGCCGGAGCATCCGGTCGGAGCCTGCATGGTGAGCAGCGAAGGCTCCTGTCAGGCGGCCTATCGTTACCGGGAGGTCGGCGCGGTATGAACGGCAAAGTGATCACACTGGCGCACGGAGGCGGCGGACGCCTCCAGAATGAGCTGATCGCGGAGGAGATCGTTCCGCGTTTCGGCACGGGCGCCTTGCGCGGGCTTCCGGATGCCGCACGGGTTCCGGGCGGAGAAGAACTGCTGGTCACCACGGACAGTTTTGTGGTGACGCCGCGTTTCTTTCCGGGCGGAGACATCGGCAAGCTGGCGGTGATCGGCACGGTGAACGATCTTCTGGTGGCGGGCGGAATTCCGCGGTATCTGACGCTGAGCCTGATTCTCGAAGACGGTTTTTCCCGGGAGGAACTGGGGCGGATTCTGGATTCGGTCAAGGCGACCGCTCTGGAATGCGGAGTCGAGATTGTCACCGGGGATACGAAAGTGGTTCCGCGCGGCGCGGCCGACGGAATTTATCTGAATACGGCGGGAATCGGCGTGCGGAATCCGGCGCTGGAGCTGGGACGTTCCCGGTTCAAGGCGGGAGACCGTCTGCTGGTATCCGGCGGAGTCGGGGAGCACGGCTTCACGATTCTGGCGGCGCGGCACGGGATCGCGACGCCCGGTCTGAAGAGCGATTGCGCGCCGCTGACGGACGTGGTCGCGGCGGCTCTGGCGGTTGCGGGAAATTCGATTGAATTCATGCGCGACGCCACGCGGGGCGGAGTCGGCGGAGTGATTTCCGAGATCATCGGGGATGCCTTCGACGCCCGTCTGGACGGAGAGGCTCTTCCCCGGAGCGGAGCTGTGCGGACGCTGGAAAAGATGTTCGGGATCGAAAGCTGGTTTTCGGCCTGTGAAGGACGTCTGGTGATGGTGGCGGACGCCGCCGGAGCGGGGGCGGTTCTGGAGGCGTGGCGGAAACTGGAATGCGGGCGTCTGGCGGCGGATCTCGGGGAGATTGTTCCGGGAGACGGACGGATGATCGTTTCGGGCGAATGGGGAGGCGGCAGGCTTCTGACGCTTCCCTCCGGCGAACAGATGCCGAGAATCTGCTGAGGAGGCGCGTCATGCACGAATTGTCGATTGCGGAAGCGCTGATGAGGAGTCTGGAGGACTATCGGAAGGAACACGGCGGAAGGGTCCTGTCGGTGAACGTCCGTGTGGGACGTCTGGCGGGGATCGACCCGGACGCGTTGGCATATACATGGCGGACGGCGCGGGAATGCGCCTCCGCGGAATTGAAGGACTGTGAAATGAAAATTGCGGTTGCGCCGATCCGTCACCGCTGCCGGAATTGCGGCGGAATGTTCGAGCGCGAGCGTTGGATTATGGAATGCCCGGACTGCCGTCAGTCCGCGCTTCAAAGGGAAAATGGACAGGAATTAGTCATAGAAAGTATCGAGGTAGAGTAAAAATGTGTAAAGATTGCGGTTGCGGCGGAGGCCATTCCCACGCCCATTCTCACACGCATGTGAGAGCGGACGGGACGGTCTACACGCATGAGCATGGGGAGGCGTCCCACGATCATGCGAAAACGCCGGTTACGGTCAAGTTGGAACAGGCGATCCTGAGCGCGAACGATGCGGCGGCCGCGGCCAACCGCGTCTGGCTTGCGGCCCGGGGAATCGTGGCTCTGAACTTGATTTCGTCGCCCGGTTCGGGCAAGACGCGCCTGCTGGAGAAGACGCTGGAATTCTTTTCGGAAAAGGGGATTCCCTGCGCGGTTCTGGTGGGCGACCAGTACGGCGAGGCGGATGCCGTGCGCCTGAAACGCTTTGCGTCATCCGTGACGCAGATCCAGACCGGCGAGCGCTGTCACCTGAATGCCGAGGAGATCATGGCGGAATTGCCGCGCCTCCCGGAAGGAACCCGGATTCTGTTGATTGAAAACGTCGGGAATCTGGTCTGTCCCGTCGCCTTCGATCTGGGGGAAAACGCGAAGATCGCCCTGCTGTCGACGGCCGAGGGGGAGGAGAAGCCGGTGAAATATCCGGCGCTGTTCGCCTCCGCTTCGCTGGTGCTTCTGACGAAGATGGACATTGCGGAGGTTCTGCACTGGAACCGGGCGGAATGCGCCGCCAATGTCCGCAAGGTCAATCCCGATGCGAAAATCCTTCCGGTTTCGGCGCATTCGGGCGAAGGAATGAAAGAATGGTTCGACTATCTGATTCAATACATTAAAAAAGGAGAAAATCAGTAATGGTAACGTGGCTTCTACTCTCTCTGATCGGGATCCCGCTTCTCGGCGCGGCTCTTGCCGGAATCATCCGGCATGACCGTTTGCGCGATGCGCTGGTGGTCTTGTCGTCGGTATTGATCGCGGCGGGCGGTATCGCCGTGGTTGCATTGAGCTTAACCGGAAATTCAGGCGAAGTCTGGAATCTTTCCGTTCCCGCCGTATGGGCGAGAGTCGGCGAGGGGCTGGAAGCGCTGATCATTCTGGTGATTCTGGGAATCGCCATCCGGATCCGCAACTTGTGGGTGGCCTTGTTCAGCGTGCTTCAGCTGCTGCTTTGCGTCGCCACGTATCTGACGGGCACCCACAGCGAGGAAGCCTTTATTCTGTTCCGGATCGACAACCTGACCCGGATCATGCTTCTGGTGACCTGCTGCGTCGGTCCCGCGATCCTGATTTTCTCGATCGGCTACATGAAGCACCACCACTCCAACGCTCCGGACGCGGGCGGACCGGGACGCTTCTTCCTGTTTCTGCTGGGATTCCTCGGGTTCATGGTCGGGCTGGTGGCGTCGAACCAGCTGGCTTACTTCTCCTTCTTCTGGGAGGCGACCACGCTCTGCAGCTATGCCCTGATCGGACATGACGGCGGAGAAGCCCGGAAGGTGAACGCGGTCCGCGCCCTGCTGATCAACAGCTTCGGCGGCGTCGCGCTGATTCTCGGCATCTTCCTGCTGAAATACAAGACCGGCGGCGAGACGTTCGACGAACTTCTCCACTCGGGCAACATCACCATCCTCGCGGCAATCATGATGTGCCTGGGCGCATTCACGAAATCCGCACTGTTCCCGTTCCAGTCCTGGCTGCTGGGCGCGATGGTTGCGCCGACCCCCGTTTCCGCGATGCTCCACGCGGCCACCATGGTCAAGGCGGGCGTATATCTCGTCATGCGGATCACTCCCGGATTCACCAGCGACAGCCGCGTGATGATGTGCGTGGCGTTTGCCGGATCGCTTTCCTTCCTGGGAGGCGCCCTGCTGGCGTGTTCCCAGCGGAACGGAAAGAAGATTCTGGCTTATTCGACCATTTCAAACCTCGGTCTGGTGGTCGCCTGCGCCGGGATCGATTCTCCGATCGCATACGCGGCCGGACTCGCCATCATCTGTTTCCACGCGCTCTCCAAAGGACTCCTGTTCCTCTGTATGGGACGGATTGAAAGCCATATCGGAAGCCGCGACGTGGAGGACATGGACGGACTCATGTTCAAGATGCCCTTCACCTCGGTGGTGATGCTGCTCGGAATGATGTCCATGCTCCTGCCTCCGTTCGGGATGCTCATGAGCAAATGGCTCGCCATCGAGGCGACGATCCGCTCTCCGTTCCTTCTGGTGTTCATGGTGTTGGGAAGCGCCCTGACCGTCTTCTTCTGGGCGAAATGGATCGGACGCGTCCAGCACTCCGGTTATCATGAATTTCTTCCCCGGGAAAAAATCGACATCTTCATGAGGTTCTCCCTCGGGCTCATGGCGATCCTGGTGCTGATCACGGGTTTCCTGGCCATGTGGATCTTCACGACCGTGTTCATTCCGATGTCGGAATCCGTGTTCCCGGGCATGAAGGGGGCCGGAATCCTTCGCGACGTCTACAGTTTTTCCGCGGCCGGCATTTTCATCGCGGTCCTTCTGGGAATCATGCTCCACTACCTGTTTGTCTGGCGCCGTTTCAAGCGCAAATGGGTCAGCCTTCCCTATGTCTGCGGCGAGAACGTTTCGATGGAAGACATCGAGAAGAACGAGGAAGTGAAGTCGTACGACTTTCACAGCGTCGGCGGGAAGATCGAACATTCCCACGTGACCAGCTACTATTTCCGGGGCATCATCGATGAAACGCGGGTGAGCGCAGTGCTTTCCTCCGTCGCGTGGCTC
Source organism: uncultured Victivallales bacterium (assembly GCA_964581935.1). GTDB lineage: Bacteria > Verrucomicrobiota > Lentisphaeria > Victivallales > UBA1829 > SIG94. The sequence goes on along the minus strand of CAZORN010000046.1, from coordinate 14,449 downwards.
ATCATTCTGGTGCTTTTTGGAATCACTATCAAAAACATCGGCTGACCGGCCGGAAAGAGAATACAAATGACACTGAACTTTCAAACGGTTTTCAATTTCTGCCGTCAGGATCCCTATATATCATCGATTCTCCTGCTGATCCTGACCCCGATTCTGGGGGGGCTTCTGCAGGGGCTCGACCGCAAAATCACCGCCCGGATGCAGGGCCGTTTCGGCCCGCCGATCCTTCAGCCGTTCTACGACATCTTCAAGCTGTTCGCCAAGGAGCCGATGGCGCTGCACCGTCCGCAGACGGTCTACGCGACGCTGCATCTGGTCTTCATGATGATCGCCGTCGTCCTGCTCGCGCAAGGCAGCGACCTTCTGATGGTCCTCTTTGTCCAGGCGTTCTCGGTGATCTGCCTGGTGCTGGGCGGCATGAGCGTGCGTTCGCCCTACAGCTGGATCGGCAGTCAGCGCAAGATTCTTCTGATGCTGGCATTGGAACCGATCCTTCTCCTGCTGATCCTGGCCGTCAACCTGAAAACAGACAGCTTCCTCGGGGCGTCCGTGATGAAACTGGACCGTCCCCTGCTGTTCTCGATGCCGCTTCTGTTCCTCGCGTTCCTCTGCGTGGTGGCGATTGAATGGGAGAAGTCTCCCTTCGACCTGGCGACCTCGCATCACGCGCATCAGGAGATCGTCAAGGGGATCACGCTGGAATATTCCGGACCGTTCCTCGGACTGATCGAAGTCGCGCACTGCTATGAAGTGGCGTTCTTCTTCGGGCTGATGATGGCTTTCTGGCACACGAACCTTCTGGCTTCCCTGCTGCTGGCGTCGGGCGGGTTCGTGTTCCTGATCCTGTTGGACAACGCCTTTTCGAGGCTGACCCCGAACTGGGTGCTCCGTTACATGTGGACGGTTCCCCTGTCGATGGCTCTGGTTAACTTAATCTGGCTTTGGGAGTAAACAAATATGACAAAAGCGATTGCGAAATCACCGTGGGTGGTCCACTTCAACTGCAACAGCTGCAACGGCTGCGACATTGAATTTCTGGCCTGCCTGACCCCGACTTACGACGCCGAACGCTTCGGAGTCGTCCATGTCGGCAATCCGAAACACGCGGATGTGCTTGTCGTGACTGGCTCGGTCAACCACCGGAACCGTCACGTGCTGAAAAACGTATACGATCAGATGCCTTCGCCGAAGGTCGTCGTCGCGATGGGCGTCTGCCCCGCTACCGGCGGCATCTTCGCCGACTGCTATAACGTGATCGGCGGAGCCGGGAAAGTGATCCCGGTCGATGTGTTCGTGCCCGGCTGTCCGCCGCGTCCGGAGGCCATGCTCGACGGCATTCTCGAAGCCGTCGGCATTCTGGAACGCAAGAAAGCCGACGCTGTTGCTGCGACTCCGGAACTGCCCGTCGTGAGTGTCAAACCGGCGCCCGTTGCGGCGACGCCCCCCCCGGCCGCGACGCCTGTCGCGGCGGCGATTGAGAACAAGGAGGAAAAATGCTGAAAGTCACTGAAGAACTTGAACTGGGCAATCTCCATGAGAAGATTGCGTCTCTGGTTCCGCGCGGCTATCGTTTCGTGACGATGACCGCGGTGGACGCCGGCGATCATTTCGACATCTATTATCATTTCGATCTCAACTTCGAGCTGAACAGCTTTCTGCTGAAACTTCCGAAGGAACAGTCGCTCCCCAGCATTTCCAATGTCTGCTTCGCGGCCCTCCTGGTGGAAAACGAGATTCAGGACCTTTTCGGCATCACGGTGACGGATCTGGTCATTGACTACAAGAAAACCTTCATTCTGGCACAGGATGCCCCGGTCAAGCCGTTCTGCAAGGTGCCCGGCGTGGGCGTCAGCGTTCTGGAAAAAACCGCGCAAGGAGAAAATAAATGAGCATGTTGATCCCCTACGGTCCCCAGCATCCCGTTCTGCCGGAACCTTTGCAGCTCCGCCTTGAAATCAGCGATGAACAGGTCGTTTCCGTCGTGCCCGTCATCGGCTATGTCCACCGCGGACTGGAAAAGCTGGCCGAACAGAAAGACTTCGTTCAGGACGTCTTCCTTCTGGAACGCGTCTGCGGCATCTGCAGCTTCATCCACTCCATGACCTACTGCATGGGAATCGAAGAACTGATGTCCCTCAACGTTCCGCCGCGCGCCAACTATCTCCGCGTGGTCTGGAGCGAACTCCACCGCATGCACAGCCATCTGCTGGCGATCGGACTTCTGGCCGACGCTTTCGGTTTTGAAAACCTCTTCTATCAGCTCTGGCGCGTGCGCGAGCATGTGATGGACGCGATGGAATACACCTCCGGCGCGCGCGTGATGCTCGGCACCTGCTGCATCGGCGGCGTCCGCAAGGACATCAACAAGGAACAGGCTGACTTCGTCCTCGCCAAGCTCGCCGATGTGGAAAAGGAACTCCGCACTCTGGTCCCCGTCCTCCTCGACGACTACAGCGTGAAGACGCGTCTGGTCGGAGTCGGACGCCTTGACCAGAAACAGGCCCTCACGGACGGCGCCGTCGGCCCGACCCTCCGCGGAAGCGGAGTGGCGTATGACTTCCGCTCGACCGGCTACGCGGCCTACAAGGAACTGGAATTCTCGCCGGTTGTGGAAAAAGACGGCGACTGCTATGCGCGTACCAAGGTTCGTATCAACGAACTCTACCAGTCGATTTCGCTGGTGCGCCGCGCGCTCGGCCATCTTCCCGATTCCGAACTCAAAACACCGTTCAAGGGCAATCCTTCCGGAGAGGTCGCGGTTCGCGCCGAACAGCCTCGCGGGGAAGTCCTTTACTATCTGCGGGCGAACGGAACGGACAAGCTGGACCGGATCCGCGTCCGGACTCCAACCTTCGCGAACATTGCTCCTCTTCTGCACATGATCAAGGGCTGTGCATTGGCGGACGTGGCCATGATCATCCTTTCAATCGACCCTTGCATCAGCTGTACGGAGCGTTAACATGCGACTTTTTTCCATCTTCAAAGAGATCGTCATCCATGTGGTGAAGGGTCCGTCCACCCGCAATTATCCTGTGGACAAACGTGAGCCGTTCCCCGGCGTGCGCGGCAAGCTGGCCATCGACGGCGACAAGTGCATTTACTGCGGCGCATGCGCCCGGAAGTGTCCTTCCCATGCCATTGAGGTGAAGCGTCAGCCTGAAAAGGAATGGCGCTTCGAGCGCTTCCGCTGCATCCTCTGCGGATACTGCGTCGAAGTCTGCCCGAAGAAGTGCCTTTTCTTCAAGGACCGCCTGGAAAAATAACCGTCGGAAAAGAATAAAGAAATTCCGGAGCGATGCCTCGCGCATGGCTCCGGAATTTTTTTGCGGGGGAGGGGGAAGGATTATTTCTTGATGTTTTTCCTGACGATGTGGGCCTGACCCTCGCCGATGCCGGATATGGCGGAGGGCAGGGCATCGCGGAATAGGGCCGCCACCACGCCTTCATCGATGGAATCCATCAGGCTTTCAAACAGTATGTAGGCCTCTTTCCGGTATTCCACCAGAGGATCCTTCTGTCCGTAGGAGACCAGATAAATGTTGTCCATCAGAAGCTCCATCGCGCTCAGATGGCTTACCCACTCCCGTTCGATGATCCGCAGAAGCAGGAACCCGATCAGTGTTTTCCGCTGGGGATCATCCGTCTCTTCGGCTTCGTTCATGGCGGCGGTGAAACGGGTTTTGAGGCAATCGGCGATGACCGACGCAGGATCGGGTTCATTCTTTTCCCATTCCTGTTCCGGGATGCGGACGCCGGTTTCCTCGAAAACGAGAGAGGAAAGGGACTCGCGCGGAACGGTTCCCGTTTCGTCCGGAGAAAGGGACGCAATCCAGAAATCCGCCCGCCTGAGGAGAATTTCATCGAGAATGTTTTCCGCCCGGTCCTCGCAGATGATGCCTCGGCGGAGGGCGTAGATGACGGCGCGGTGCTTGTTCATGGCGTCGTCATATTCCAGGGTCCGCTTCCGGATGGCATAATGGTGGATTTCCAGTTTTTTCTGCGCCTTTTCGATGATGGAATCCAGACGTTTGGAGGAGACGGAACTCCCTTCGTCCACGGCAAGGATCCGGACCGCGTTTTCGGGTCCGTAGACACGCATGAATTCATCTTCCAGCGACACATAGAACGCGGTTTCTCCGGGGTCGCCCTGACGCGCGCAGCGTCCCTGAAGCTGAAGGTCGATCCGTCTGGCTTCATGGCGGGAACTGCCGAGTACGAAGAGTCCGCCCAGCTCCACCACTCCGGGACCGAGCCGGATGTCGGTTCCGCGTCCGGCCATATTCGTGGCGACCGTGATTTTGCCCTTCTCTCCGGCGCAAGCAACGATTTCCGCTTCCTGACGGTTCTGTTTCGCGTTCAGCACCTGATGGGGGATTTTTTTCATCCGGAGAATCCGGCTGATGGTTTCGGAATCCTCGACGGAGGGCGTTCCCAGCAGGACAGGCTGTCCGGACTCGAACCGGCGTGCGGTTTCTTCCGCGATTTCGTAGAATTTCTCCCGCCGGGTCCGGAAAACCTGATCGTTGTGCAGACGCCGCCGCGCCGGACGGTTGGTGGGGATCGGCGTGACTTCCAATTTGTACGTCTGATAAAATTCGGAGGATTCCGTCGAAGCCGTTCCGGTCATTCCCGCGAGCTTTTTGTATAAACGGAAATAGTTCTGCTGGGTGATGGAGGCGTAGGTGATGTTTTCGGATTCGATGCTGACGTTTTCCTTGGCTTCCAGAGCCTGATGCAAACCGTTGCTGAAGCGGCGTCCGGGAAGCGCCCGCCCGGTATGTTCGTCCACAATCAGAATTTTTCCGGAGTCGATGATGTAATGGACGTCTTTTTCAAAGAGGCAATACGCCTGCATCAGCTGCTGGAAGTCATGGATGGTTTCCACCTTGCGCCGATACTCCGAGCGAGCGGTTTCGATCCGTTTTTTCTTTTCGGAGTCGCCGATGGAATCGTCGGCCCGGAGGGAGGCGACCTGCTTTTCAAGGTCGGGCAGCATGAAGAAATCTTCATGGAGATGTTCGAAGAATTCCAGTCCGCGGGAAGTCATTTCGACCTGCCGGTATTTTTCGTCCACGACGAAATACAGATGGGTTTTCAGTTCGGAGAATTGAGTGGCGGCGAGGGTCTGGCGCATCCGGTCCTCATAGCGGTCCAGCTGGACGCGGAGGGTGGAATCCTCAAGGATTTTGTGAAGCGGACGGTAACGCGGCATTCCGAGGCGGGCCAGAAGGAGAAGTCGGAGGGCCTCTTCCGAGGCGGGAGCCGCATTCAGTTTTTCCACCGCTTCGCGGAGGTAGTCGTCGACGCGGCGTTTCTGGGCGTCCGTGAGCTTTCCGATGAGGTCCTTGTAGCGGTCGTATTGATCGATTGCGGGTTCATCCTCTCCGGCGATGATGAGAGGAACGCGCGCCTCGTCGATCAGGACGCTGTCGATTTCGTCGATGATGGCGAAATAGAGGTCGCGCTGGACCATTTCCTCGCGGGACATGGCCATTCCGTTGTCGCGGAGGTAGTCGAAGCCGAACTCGCTGTTCATTCCGTAGGTGATGTCGCAGGCGTAGGCGGCTTTCCGTTCCTCCGGGGACTGCCCGGTCTGGAGACAGCCGACCGTCATCCCGAGGAAACGGAAAATGCTGCCGACCCATTCGGAATCGCGGAGGGCCAGATAGTCGTTCACGGTCACCAGATGCGCGCCCCTGCCGCAGAGGGCGTTCAGATAAAGAGGCATCGCGGCGGCCAGCGTCTTGCCTTCGCCGGTCGCCATTTCCGCGATTCCGCTCCGGTGCAGGACGATTCCGGCAAGGATCTGGACATCGTAGGGCACCATGTTCCAGTCGGTTTCGATTCCACATACGGTCAGTTTGGTTCCGCAGAGGCGGCGGCAGGCGTTCTTGACCGTTGCAAAGGCTTCGACCAGAAGCTGATCCGGGGGTTCTCCGGCGGAAATCCGTTTGCGGAATTCATCCGTTTTCGCCGTCAGTTCACTGTCCGAAAGTTTTTGGAGGGTTGTTTCTTCCGCATTGATTTTCCGGACGGTCGAACGGAGCCGGATCAGTTTGCGGTCGGCATGGGTTCCCCATATATAACGGTTCAGCAGATGCAGGAATTCCATCTTGTCAAATCGCCTTTCCGGACCTGGGTTGTTTCGGTGCCGGGTTCATGAGGAACCGGATAATATCAAAAATCCCCGGGGCATGGTTTGCCCCGGGGCAATCGAAGTAAAAGGTCCGTTTTATTTCGGTTGTTTTGTCGCGAAAACGGCGGCCAGCGCAAGCGCTGTTTCGAGTTCTTCGTTCTGCAGGGTCTTTTCCTGTTCCTCGCTCTTTTTACCGATATTGACCAGTTTCGTGAGCAGGAAAATCAGGAAGGAGACCATAAATCCGACAATCGTTGAAATGATGATCGTCAGGAACATGATCTGTAATGCTTGTTGCATCTTGAAGTTCTCCTTATTGCTTGATGAGACAGATATACGCGGCGGTGATGATCGCGGTGGTGATCACGCCGCAGATGTTCGCACCCAGCGCATACTGCATGATGATGGCGCTCGGATTCTCATGGGAGACTTCCTTCTGCGCCACTTTGGCCGTGCTGGGAACGCAGCTGACGCCCGCAATTCCGATGACCGGATTGTATTTTCCTCCGGTCGCGAAATAGAGGATGTAGCCGCCGATCAGGCCGCCGACGGCGGACAGACCCAGAGAAATGATTCCGAGGATGAGCAAGGGGAGAACGCTCGGGTTCATGATGGTCTTGGCGTCGCAGAGAATTCCGAGGAGGAGCCCCAGCGTAAGCGTTGATCCGTACAGAACGATCTCGCCCACGAGGAAGCGGAACTTCTCCAGACCCGATTCACGGATGGCGATTCCGAGGAAAAGGGAGAGGAAGAGCGGCGAAGCCACGGGGAAAAGGAAAGAAAGCACAACGCAGGCGATCACGGAGAAAATCAGTTTTTCTCCGGAGGTTGCCTTGAATTCCTTCTTTTCCTTCGGCATCTCGATCATCCGCAGTTTTCTGGGGACGAGGAGACGGACCATATACGGGAATCCGCCGTATGCCAGCGCGAGATACAGATAGGCGACTACCGTGATGGGGACGAACAGCTGGGGAGCCATCTGGAGGGACCCGAAAAGCACCATCGGGCCGTCCGCGCCGCCGACGAGGGCGATGGACGCAGCCTCTCCGAGCGTCATTCCCTTGAAGAGCATGGCGATCGGAAGGGTCAGGAGCGTTCCCAGTTCCGCAAAGAGCGCGATGAACATGCTCTGGAAGGGACGCGCCATGACGAATCCGATGTCCAGCAGACAGCCGATTCCCACGAAGATGAGGCAGGCGATCAGGCCGTTGCTGAAGGCAAAGGTGTAGACGGGCTGGAGCCAGTCGATCTGGCAGAGGGTCATCAGGTTGTCGTTATTGGCTTCGATCGAATCGAGGAACAGGGTTCCGACCCTGGTCGGATCGACCGGAGCCTTTTTGACCATGTTGATCGGGTCGAAAAACATCATGGCCGCGTTGATCGTGCTCATTCCGAGCCCCATCGGAATCATGAGGAGGGGTTCCAGAACTCCCTTGCGTCCGAGATGGACCATCAGAACGCCCAGAATGACGAGAACAATGCGTCCCACGACGATTTTCCAGTCGTGTTCCCATTGATAGGCAATGAGATTGAAGCCTTGAAAGACTTGCATAAAATGAAAATTCATGATAACAAATTCCTGCCTTACTGGTGTTTGATGAGCGCCACCAGCGCACCGGTTTGGACCTGCATTCCTTCCGAGACTTCAAAGCTGGCGATGACGCCGTCGTGTCCGGCCATGATGGGGGTTTCCATCTTCATGGCTTCCAGGACCAGGATCGCGTCTTTTGCCGTGACTTTGTCGCCGGGCTTCTTCAGGAAACGGATCACCGCGCCCGGAATCGGGGTGTTGACATTGAAGAACTTGCCTTCCGAAGTTCCCACGGCAGCGGCGGAAAGGGGAGTCGTCTTGTTGGCTTTTTCGGCGTTTTCGGGATGGACGGAATAAGCGATGTTGTGCCCGTTGACAGTCGCGTTTCCGCCGTTTCCGAGTTCCACATGGAATTCTTTACCGTTGATGACCACCACCATTGCGCCGGACGCGGGGTGCGTCGGCGCCGTTGCGGCGGCGGGCTTGGCCGGATCGTTCTTGCGGACGCCGATTTTGGCTTCGCCCTTGAGGAACGCGATGCCTTTTTCCAGACAGGTGGCCGCGATGAAGATGTTTTCATCGGTGGCGGGAAGCTGGTTGGCCTGAAGCATGGATTGCGCGGCTTTGCGTCCCTTGGCCGGATTTTCGTCGTTCACATCCAGTGGATTGCGGGTGGTCGGGGGGAGCTGAAGCTGTTCCGCGGCGATTTTGACGATCGCCTCATCCGGAGCGGACGGGGTCTTGCCGAAATAGCCGAGGACCATCTTGCCGTAGCCGTCGGCGATCTTCTTCCACGGGCCGAACATGACGTTGTTGAAGGCCTGCTGGAAGTAGAACTGGGAGACGGGCGTGACGCTGGTGCCGTAGCCGCCCTTGACCACGACTTCGCCCATGGCGGCGATGAATTCCGGATAGCGGTCCATGAGTTTGTTGTCGCGGAGCATCTGGGTGTTCGCGGTGAGCGCGCCGCCGGGCATCGGGGAGAACGGGATCAGGGGTTCGACCTTGGTCGCTTCCGGAGGCATGAAATAGTCCTTGAGGGCTTCCTTGAGGGTCTCTTCCAGCTTGATGATTTTGTTCGGATCGATGTCGAGGGTAAAGTCCGTTCCGCGCAGCGCGTGCCACATGGTCAGGACGTCGGGCTGGCAGGTTCCGCCGGAAAGCGGGGCGAGCGAGAGGTCGATCTGGCTGGCTCCGCCTTCGAGGGCCGCGCGGTAGGCGAGCACGCAGCATCCCGCGGTTTCATGGCTGTGGAAAACGATCGGCATGTCCTTGCCGAGGATCCGGCGCGCCATCTTGATGGTGTCGTGGACTTTCTGCGGGCAGGAGGTGCCTGAAGCGTCCTTGAAGCAGATGGAGTCGAAGGGAATTTCGGAAGTCAGAATGCGTTTCAGGACGGTTTCATAGAAGTCCACCGTATGACCGACGCATCCCGGTGGGAGTTCCATCATGGTGATGGTGATTTCGTGCTTGAGTCCGGCGTCGTGGATGCACGCGCCGCTGTAGATCAGGTTGTCGACGTCGTTGAGGGCGTCGAAGTTCCGGATGGTCGTGATGCCATGCTTCTTCATGAGCTGGGCATGGAGCTTGATGATGTCGCGGGACTGGGAGTCCAGACCGACCACGTTGATGCCGCGCGCCAGCGTCTGAAGGTTGGCATTGGAGCCGGTCGCCTTGCGGAAATTGTCCATGACGAGGAAGGCGTCCTCGTTGGAATAGAAGTATGCGGCCTGGAACAGGGCGCCGCCGCCCGCTTCAAAATGTTCGATTCCGGCTTTGGAGGCTTCTTCCACCACGGGGAGGAAATCTTTGGAAAAAACACGCGCTCCGAAGACGGACTGGAAACCGTCGCGGAAAGCCGTCAGCATAAAATTGATTTTTTTCATCATCAGGTCCTGGTTGTTTTTTTGGGGAGAGTTGTATCGGATGGCGGGGGCGAACCGCCGTCTTTTCTGTGGATAAAAGATACAGTATATCCCTCGTTGTCCGGCATCGAGGACAATAAGGATTTACGTCATGAGGGCCAATACGGTAAACAATCATTCGCCGATTTCGTGATGGAAACGCGGCTGTTGCGGGGGGAGGCGGCAACAGAAGAATGAACCGTTTTCCGGAATGGTCAGGCGAGCGGACCGGCGCGCGCCGGAGTGATGTTCCTCAGGATGGATGAAATCTGAAGAGATCGCGTGTATTCATAGTAGGAGGAAATTCCGAAGTCGGAGGAGGGTTCCGGGAGGTTTTTCCTCTGGAGAAGATAATGAGTGGAGAATTCATCGTTCCATGCAATTTCCTGTTTGCCGTTTCCGATATTCTGCTGTTTCAGGAGATCCCGGACAAGTTGGGAGAAATTGAACCGGAGGGAGGTCGTTGTGTTTTCATCCAGCGCATCGTTCACGCTCAGCGAAGCGTTGTTGCGGCAGGCGGCCAGTGAGATCTCCCGGATTGCGGAGGAACTTTTTTTCACCGGAATTTTGCCGTACAACTCATAGGCGCCGAAGAGAGCCGCGAACAGCAGGGCAAACGACATCAGCGTCCGAATGAAACTTTCCCGACATCTTTGAGTGTCGGGAAACGGTTTGCCGGAATCATCGTCCGGAAGACTGACTGTCATTCCATTAGTCATCAGTAGGTAAGCCTTGCAAAGTTAAGCTGATAATATATCACCGGTTTTTCCTGTTTTCAAGGGAGGGTTTCGGTAGGAATGCTATATTTGCGTTAAAAAAAGATCGCCGGTTGCATCGGCGGTCCGTCTCTAGCTGATGCGACGATGAAAAAGAATATGCCACCCAAGGCTCGACATCGTGTTTTCCTTTCTCTTTGCGTTTGGTCACAAAAATAGAAAGGCGATGTCGGCCTTTTTCCAACACTTCTTTCTGCTTTTCCCCCTTTTTTAACTCAGCTGCAGTTTATTCCGTCGAAGAACCATTTTTTCCTTAGTTTTCGCAAAACCTGAAGGAGGGGAGGTTTCCTGTTTGAATTTTACCGGGGAAGAGATTATATTGCATTCTTACGTAATGGATCTTTCCGCGGAGGGGCGGTTCTTTACGTTCCGGTTTTTTGCCGGAAACCGCTGCAATAAAATCGTTTTTTTTTGAAGTGAGAACATGAGAAAAGTCGAAAATTCACGAATCCTGGTGACCGGCGGAGCCGGTTTCATCGGCTCTAATCTGGTCGAAACCCTGCTGTCCCAGAACAATCAGGTGTCGGTTCTGGATAACTTCATGACGGGTAAACGCGAAAATCTGGCTCCTTTCGCCGGGAATTCCGCGTTCATCCTGATCGAGGGGGACATCCGGGATATGGCGATGTGCCGCAAGGCGGTTGCGGGCGTCGATTACGTGCTCCACGAGGCTGCGTTGGGGTCAGTTCCGCGCTCCATCAAGGACCCCATGACTTCCACCGAAGTGAATATTTCCGGTTTCGTCAATATGCTCTTCGCGGCGCAGGAGGCCAAGGTCAAACGCTTCGTTTACGCGGCCAGCAGTTCCACTTACGGCGACAGCAAGTCTCTTCCGAAGGTGGAGGACAAGATCGGCAAGCCGCTGAGTCCCTACGCCATCACGAAATACGTCAATGAGCTGTATGCGGAAAACTTCGGACGTCTGTATGGAATCGAGACCGTCGGACTGCGTTATTTCAACGTGTTCGGGCGTCGGCAGGACCCCTTCGGCGCGTATGCCGCGGTGATTCCGAAGTTCGTCATCTCCCTGATGAAGCACGAGCGTCCCGTCATCAACGGCGACGGAGAATATTCGCGCGATTTCACCTACGTGGACAATGTGGTTCAGGCGAACCAGCTCGCTTTGCTGGCGGACACCCCGGAGGCGGTCAATCAGGTCTACAATGTGGCGTTCGGCGAACGGACGACCTTGAACGAGCTGTTCCGGTATCTGCGGGACGCCCTGGCGGAATTCGATCCGGAAATCGGCGGAATCGAGCCGGAATACGGCCCCGACCGGCTCGGCGACATTCCGCATAGCCTGGCCAGCATCGACAAGGCGAAAGCTCTCCTCGGCTACGCTCCGGAATTCAGTGTGAGACAGGGACTGAAGCAGGCGGCGAAATGGTATTTTGAAAATCTGTGAGAACGGACCGTTTCAGGACGGTCCGCCTTGAAATTCAATCACGCGGGAGGAGCACGTGAAGAAAGCTTTGATCACCGGAATCACCGGACAGGACGGTTCCTATCTTGCAGAGCTCCTGCTTGAAAAGGAATACGAGGTTCACGGCATCATCCGCCGCGCCAGCACCTTCAACACGGATCGGATCGACCATCTTTACAAAGACCCTCATCTGGAAGGCGTCCGCCTGTTTCTCCATTACGGGGACCTGGCCGATTCCAGCAATCTGAACCGTCTCATCGAGAAGATTCATCCCGACGAAATTTACAATCTCGGCGCCCAGAGCCATGTCAAGATCTCCTTCGAGATGCCGGAATATACGGCCGACGTGGACGCCCTCGGAGTCCTGCGGCTTCTCGACGCGATCCGCGAGACCGGCGTTCCCGCCCGTTTCTATCAGGCGTCCACTTCGGAACTCTACGGCAAAGTCGCGGAGGTCCCGCAGTCGGAGACCACCCCGTTCCATCCCCGGAGCCCCTACGCGGTCGCGAAACAATACGGCTACTGGATTACCCGCAACTATCGCGAGGCCTACGGACTTCATGCCTCGAACGGGATTCTTTTCAATCATGAGTCGCCCCGCCGCGGCGAGACTTTCGTCACACGGAAAATCACCATGGCGGCGGTTCGGATTCACCGCGGCCTTCAGGACTGTCTCTACATGGGCAATCTCGACGCGAAGCGTGACTGGGGGTATGCGCCCGATTTTGTGAAGGCCATGTGGCTGATGCTCCAGCAGGAACAGCCCGACGATTATGTCGTCGCCACCGGGGAAATGCACACGGTCCGCGAATTCATTGAAAAGGCGTTCGGGGAACTCGGACGCCGGATCGAATGGCGCGGGCAGGGGATCGACGAAATCGGAATCGATACGGTTTCGGGACATCCCGTCGTGCGCATCGATCCGCGCTATTTCCGTCCCGCCGAGGTGGAACAGCTCCTCGGAAATCCCGAAAAAGCCCGGCGTCAGCTCGGCTGGTCGCCGGACATTCGCTTCGACCATCTGGTCAGGATCATGGTGGCCGGAGACCTCCGGCTTCTCGAAAATCCAAATTACGAGGTGGGCTTTTGATTCCGAAACAAGCCAGAATTTTTGTTTGCGGCCATCGCGGAATGGTCGGCAGCGCAGTGGTCCGCAAATTCGAGGCGGAGGGGTATACCTGTCTCATTACCCGGCCCCATGCCGAACTGGAATTGCGCGATCAGGCGGCGGTCAAGGCGTTTTTCGAGGAGGAAAAGCCTGAATATGTTGTCATGGCCGGAGCCAGGGTCGGCGGAATCATGGCCAATAAAACCCATCCGGCGGAGTTTCTTTTCGAGAATCTCGAAATACAGAACAACGTGATCATGCAGAGTTATCTTAACGGCGTGAAGAAGCTCTGTTTCCTCGGTTCCAGCTGCATCTATCCGGGCAAGGCGCCCCAGCCGATCAAGGAGGACTACCTCCTGACCGGTCCGCTGGAGCCCACCAATGAGGGCTACGCTCTCGCCAAAATCGCCGGACACAAGCTCTGCCTGTATCTGACGCGGGAATACGGATTCAACACGATCAGCCTGATGCCCTGCAATCTTTACGGAACCAACGATAATTACGATCTGGAGAGCAGCCATGTCTTCCCTGCTTTCATCCGCCGCTTTGCGGAGGCCGCGGATGACCGCACTCCCGAAGTGGTCCTGTGGGGCACCGGTACGCCGCTCCGCGAGTTCCTTCATGTGGACGATGCGGCCGACGCTGTTTATTTTTTCCTCCAGAACCACAATGATCCGGAAATCGTCAACATCGGATATGGCAGCGACATCACCATCCGGAAGCTTTCGGAGAACATTGCCGAGGCCGCCGGTTATTCCGGAAGGATCGTCTGGGATTCATCGAAGCCCGACGGCATGATCCGCAAACTGCTGGACAGCGCCCGCGCCCGTTCGCTGGGATGGCGTCCGAGAATTGCGCTCGAAGACGGCATTGTCCGTACCATGGCCGAATATCGGCGTTCCCGCGGACTTCGATGAAACGGTGCAAATAACTCAATATTGATCGGCAAGGAGGAATCACGTGATAAAGAAATTCGGAATCGTCCTGGGTATTATGATCGGAATCGTCGGAGTCGCTGCGGAATTGTCGGATTTCGCCGGAGAGCAGGCGAAGAAAGCCGCACCCGGAACCATCACCGTTCAGGGCTCGGACGGCTGGCTTTACAGCCGGAACGAAATGGAGCATCTTTCCCGCGGGGAACTGGCCGGCGGGAAGGTCGCGAAAGCCTCCGTCGCCCAGAAGAATCAGGATCCCGTTCCCGCGATCCTTGCTTTCAACGACGCTTTGAAAGCGGCCGGAATCCGCCTGATTCTGGTTCCCGTACCCCCGAAAATAGCCGTGTATCCGTATGGCACCCTCAAGCCCGGCGAGGCCGCGAAATATCTCAAGCCTTTCTATGAGGAACTCCGTGCGAAAGGGGTCAACGTGATGGATCTCACGGACGATTTCATCGCCGCGCGGAATCAGAATGTCTATTGCAAAACGGACGCCCACTGGAGTCCGGCCGGAATCCAGCTGGCCGCCCGAAAGCTCAAGGAGATCATTGGACTGGAAGGGACAACCGCTTTTCAGACGCAGAACAAGAATATTCAGGTCAGCGGAGATCTGGCGGTCTCCCTGAACGCGAAAAA
>CAZORN010000045.1:0-18829 GCA_964581935.1 uncultured Victivallales bacterium | reverse complement strand
CCGCGCGCCTGACCGTGACCTCCGTCAACCTGATGGGCAACCCGACCGGAATCCGCCTCGACATCCGTTCCTTCAACGGACTCCTCAACGGAGCGCCGGTCTCCACGAAACCGCTCGTGAACCAGACGGTCATCGGCGATCTTTCCAAAACCCCGGCCGCATTCACCTGCATACAAGTTCCAGTCGAAAAAGGCCCCGCCGCACTCCTCGCCGCCATTTTCCGTCCCGCCACGAACAGCCGCCTTTCCGATATGACCGGCTCCGCACGCAACCTCAAGGAAAAGGGCGAAACATGGAAACCCTCCCTCGAAGCGCTCTGCAGGACGCTGACGGAACGCAAACTCCAGGTCACCCCCCGAGATCTGAGCGGCGAAATCGTCTATCTCGGAAAAACCGAACTGAACCGGATTCCCTGTCAGCAATTCCGGATTCAGATCGAGACCGGACAGCGCGCGGACTATGATTTCCGCTTCAAGGCGACCCTCCTTCTGCCCGTAGATCCGGCCATGGGGCCCGCCCTGAAAGTCACACGGGAAGCCACGGAAATCGTCACGCGCACGGTTCCGCGCGACAACCCGTTCGCATCCGGCGCCGATATTGAACTCATCAGCAAAGACTCCACCGAGGTCATCCTGCTTCCCGCGTCTTCCGCCGTTCCGGCCCCCGCCCGGCCTTCCGGAGGAAACGCATGGGACGCCGTCCTCCGCTGATTTTGCCGCCCTGTTTTCTTTCCGGAACGCCGAAAGGGAAAGCTCCGTATGGAAAAGCTGAAAAACGGTCTCAAGAAATCCCTCTCGATGATCCTCATCATCGCAGTCATCACGACCCTTTTCATCCTCGGCCCGATCATTTATCAGGAAATCAGGACGGACCTTGACAAGGCGGGAATTTCACTGACCGATCTCCGGCAGCTCCGCCGGACCCTTCAGGAAAACGGGGATCTTCTCGAAAAGAAAGCCTCCGAAATCCGGAAGAATATCGACAACCGGACGCTTCTCAAGGCGAACCTCCAGATCTTCAACGAAGAATACAACGCACTCCCGTTCTACAGCATCCCGCGGAAACTGGAACTCAAAAAGAAAATCTTCCTGCTGGACGCCGAACTCAAGGTCAAACAGAAGGCTTTCGACACTCTCCAGAACCAGAAAGACCTGCTGGAGAAAAAAATGGACGAACTCAGTGTGCGCATTCAAGCCAAGGATTCCTTCTGGGTGCGCGTCCGGGACGCCTTTTCCTCCCGGTGGGTCTCCGTATTCATCCACGTAACGCTCATTCTTCTGCTGACGCCCATCCTCTGGAAACTCTTCGAGTTCTACGTTCTTGCCGTGCTGGTCGGACAGTGCAAGCCTTTCGAATTCAACATTCCCTTCCGGGAAGAGACCGTCGGCGTTCCGGTGAATTCTTCTCCCCAATTCTCTTTTCTGCTTGCGCCGGGAGATATTGTTTACACGCGCGCGAAGTGGGTCACGCAAAGGGAAAATGTCTCGGCCCGGACCAGATTTCTCTGGAGCTGGAGCTCCGTTCTGGTCAGCCTTGCATCCGAACTGGTCGAAATGGTTGAGTTCAAAGCGGAAACCGTGCGTCCGGGAAAAATCGTGTTCGCTTCGCCCGAGGACGCCGACGACCATATCCTCCGGATCGACCTGAACGACTCGGACGGCATCGTTCTCAAACCCCGGCATGTCGTCGCACTGACGCCGGGCATCCGATTGAAAACCCGCTGGAGTTTCCAGCTCCACAACCTGCTTTCCGGAAGAATCCGGCAGATCATCTTTTACGGAACGGGAACCCTGTTCATCACGGGTTACATGAACATCAATCACGACGCCCCCGGCAAATACGCGGTCTGCCGGATCGAGGACGGACTGATTCTCGGCTATGACATGACCATGCGTTTCTCCCTGGCGCGGACGGAAACCTTCTGGCACTATTTCCGCGGCAAGGCCTCCCTCTTCGACTTTCAGGTTCTCGGGGAAGGAATCGTATTCACGCAGGCACAAGCTCCCCGCGGACGCGGTCTGATGGGAGACACCTGGCTGGTACGGCTGATCCGGGCACTGGGGCAGTTCATCGGATTCTGACGGAACATTTTCCGTTCATGGAATTACGATAAAAAGAAATCCCGCCGGGACTTATTTTTTGTGGAGGGTCTGGTCCAGTTCACGGAATCCGACCACCGGGATCTGCTGCTTTTCCCAGGTCGTCAAGTATTGGGCGGTCAGCGCAAACACCATGTAACCGACCACCAGGAACGCCAGAATCGCGCAGATGGCAAAGAAGAGATTCGGCTCATCCTTGCCCGCCTTCTTTTCAGCCGCAACTTCTTCCGGAGTAACCGCTTCAGCTCCGGGGGCGGCTTCAGGAGCCTGCTCCGGAAGTTTGATTTCCTCTTTTTTCATCGTCAGCTGAATCGCCTGTTCGGCCTCGGCGACACCGGCGGCGGAAAGATTGGCCGCGGCAATATCGCCCTGCTGACGGAGAGACGGCTGGTCTGCCGCAGGAGCGGCGGAAGGCATGGAGGGCTTCGCAAGAACCACTTTGCTGCGCGGAATCTTGGTCGTCACGGTATTTCCCGCGGGCGGCGCGGCGGCGGGCGCGGGAGGCTTCTGTTCCACTTCGATCGGACGGGAATCCGTCGGAGGAAGCGGAGTGACCGCGGAATCCACCTTCGGCTGGAGCCGGACGGTGGGAGAAGAGGGCGTCAGTTTTTCATCCGGGGAAGCCGATGCGGCAGACGGACGGAGCTTGATCGCCGGTTTCGCGCTCTGGAGCCCGGACTGCATTTTGGCCGCGGCGATCGCCTGGGACTGCTTCTGCATTCCCTGCGTCGTTGTCCCGTCGGGACCGGGAGGAACGGAAATCGGATTTTCCAGCCGTGTTTTCGCACTGGGAGAAATGACCGACTCGACCGGTCTGGGAATCGCGGCGGTCGCCGTGGAAACCTGGGGAGCCGGGGTTCCGGCAATTTTGAGCCCCGGTGCGGGAACGGGCGACAATTTGAGGGAAGACATGGAAGGCGGCGGAACCGGAGCTCCAGAGACGTTCACCACCGGCCCCTGCCCGGCCGGCTTGATGGTAGGCATCGTGCCCGTCGCGGTCGATACATATTTCGGAGGCTGCGCTCCGCCGGAAGGAACAATGCCCGGCTTGATGGCCGGCATCGCGCCCGTCGCGGTCGATACATATTTCGGGGGCTGCGCTCCCTCACCGGGTTTGATGGGCTGGATCGTGCCCGTCGCGGTCGACACATATTTCGGAGGCTGCGCTCCGCCGGACAGACCTTCTCCCGGTTTGATGGCCGGAATCGCACCCGTCGCGGTCGATACATATTTCGGGGGCTGCGCTCCGCCGGCTGCGGGAGCCTTGGACAAGTTGATGGAGGGAACCGCGGTCGTCGCGGTGGAAGCGTATTTCGGGGTCTGGGGAATGGCCGGAGCCGCCGGAGAAACCGCCGCGGCGGGAGGCACCGTCGGCGCCATCGCGGGAGAAGGGGACACAGGCTTGATGAAAACGGCCGGCTTGATCTTTATCTTTTCCACCGGCTGGGACGTGGTGGAAGTGGCAATGAACTTATCCGGATTCTCGATAATATCCGTCTTGTCGTCCGCTTCATTCGTCCCCAGCGAAGAGGCCGGAACCGGCGTCGCCTGAGGCGGCTTGGAAACATGGGCAACCGGGGCGGTCGCCGTGGACATGAACTGCGGAGTGGATGCGGGCGCAGGTTTGGGCGCACGAGTCAGGAGAATGGTCGGCGCCGGAACCGGAGCGGAAGGGGAAGCTGGTTTCACAGCGGGCGCCTGACCGAGCGGCACGGTTTCCGTCATTTTCGGATCTTCCGACACTTCCGGAGTACTCCGGGGGGCCAACGGCTTGAGCTTGATGGTCTTTTTCGCCGCGGAAGACGCCAGCGCCGGATTCGCCACGGGAATCCGCTTCAGCGTTGCCGTATCCGTATTTCTCAACTTCAACGGGTCATTGACGCCGCCGTTACTGTCCTTGGGTGTATTTTCACTCATGTTCAAAGAATCCTTTTCCGCCGTATTTTCCCAGGTTGCATACCGGAAATCTCCATAAATACACTTCAGAATATAGCATATAAAACAGGGACGGCAAATTGATTTTCTCAAAAAAAACGACTTTTCCGTCAAAAAACACCTGTTTTCACGATTTCCCATGAAATAATCTTGATATTTTACCTCTTGTCGATTACATTTCCCAATGTTTTTTTTGCAGGAAGGAGAACTACAATCGCATGCCGGACAATAAGCTCATCGAAGGGATACGCTCCCCTGATGATTTGAAAATACTGACATCGCTTCAACTGGCCGACCTCTGTTCGGAACTGCGGGAGGAAATCGTCAGGACCGTTTCCCGGAATGGCGGGCACCTCGCCCCGAACCTCGGCGTCGTCGAGCTTACCGTGGCCCTCCACAAAGTCTTCCGCATGCCCTCCGACCAGATCGTCTGGGACGTCGGTCATCAGAGCTATCCCCACAAACTCCTGACCGGAAGAATGGGAAAATTCCATACGCTCCGTCTCGACGACGGGATCTCCGGATTTCCCCTTCCCGAGGAATCCGAATACGACTCCTTCATCGGCGGACACGCCGGCAACGCGATCTCCGCCGCGCTGGGGCTGTCCGCGGCCCGCGAAAACCGCCATGAAAGCGGACATGTCATCGCCGTGGTCGGCGACGGTTCCCTGATCAACGGCCTTTCGATGGAAGCCCTCAACAACGTCCGTTCCACCTGCCGGAACCTCATCATCGTGGTCAACGACAACAAGATGTCCATCTCGAGGTCCGTCGGCGCGATCCCCAATTACCTGAACCGCATCATCACCGGCCGCAGCTACAACCGTTTCAAGGCCTTCGCGAAAATGGCGGTCAACCGCCTTCCCAGCGGCGGCGGCATCATCGGCGGAATCCAGAAAATCGAAGGCGCGGCGAAAAGTCTCTTCGTCCCCGGCGTCTTCTTCGAGGAACTCGGCCTCCGTTACATCGGTCCCGTCAACGGCCACCAGCTCAACGAACTGATCCAGACCTTTGAGCGCGTCCGCGACTTCCATCGCCCGGTCATCGTCCATGTCATCACGGAAAAAGGCTCCGGGTGCGAATACGCCATCGAGTTCCCCGAAAAATTCCACGGAGTCGCCAGCTTCAATCCGGAAAACGGACAGTGCCGGGAAAAATCCAGCGCGGAAAACTTCTCCGGGGCGTTCGGAAACGCCCTCTGCGAGCTCGCCGGGAAAGATGCCGACGTGCTCGGAATCACCGCCGCGATGGCCTGCGGCACCGGCATGAAGAAGTTCTCCGAAAAATTCCCGGAACGCTTCTACGACGTCGGTATCGCGGAGGGCCACGCCCTGACTTTCGCCGCCGGAATCGCCGCCAACGGCGGACGCCCCGTCGTCGCGATGTACGGAACCTTTTTCCAGCGCGCGCTGGACAGCCTCTTCCATGACGTCTGCCTCCAGAACCTCCCCGTGATCGTCTGCATCGACCGCGCCGGAATCGTGGAGGACGGCCCCACTCACCACGGACTCTATGATGAGGCCTTCTGCCTCGAAATGCCGAACCTCACCGTCCTGAGTCCCAAGAACGAACCCGAACTCAAGCTCATGATCGAGTTCGCCTACCATCTGAAATCGCCGGTCGTCATCCGGTATCCGCGCGGCGCATCGCTCCAGGAAAACCTTACGGTCTCCCCGCTCGAAACCGGAAAAGCCGAAGTCCTCCGCAACGGCACAGATCTGGCCCTCTGGGCGGTCGGACGCGAAACCAAAACCGCCCTCGAGGTCGCCGCCCGGCTCGAAAGCGAGTTCAATATCTCCTGCAAGGTGGTCAATGCGCGCTTTCTGAAGCCCTTCGACGAAGCCGCCCTGAAAGCGGACGCGCAAACCATGCCCGTCTTCACGATCGAGGACAACCTCGCCGGCGGCGGCCTCGATTCCATCTCCGACCGCCTGCTCATCAATGTCAGACATCACGGGGTCCGCCACTTCTCATGGCCGTCCGCCCGGATCATCCCGCACGGAACCCTTCCGGTCCTCCGGAAAAAATTCGGCATGGACAAGGATTCCATCGTCGAAAAAATCAGGACGTTCCTCCATGAAAACCGCAACCCCTGACGGAAACACGCTTATGCCCGACGTCAATCTCACGCCCATGATGAAACAATACCTTCAGGTCAAGTCGGAAGCTCCGCCCGATTCCATCCTGCTGTTCCGTCTCGGGGACTTCTACGAAATGTTCTACGAGGACGCGCGGAAGGCCAGCCCGGTCCTCGAAATCGCCCTCACGAAACGCGCCG
The DNA here is from genome assembly GCA_964581935.1 of uncultured Victivallales bacterium. Classification (GTDB taxonomy): domain Bacteria; phylum Verrucomicrobiota; class Lentisphaeria; order Victivallales; family UBA1829; genus SIG94. Next base: position 12,517 of record CAZORN010000045.1, on the reverse strand, counting down.
GATACCCCATGTGCGGCATCCCCTACCATGCGCTCGACAACTATCTGCCGAAACTCCTGGAAGCGGGCCTGAAGGTCGCCATCGCCGAACAGACCGAGGATCCCGCCCTCGCCAAGGGGATCGTCAAGCGCGGAATCACCCGCGTCATCACCCCCGGCACCGTGATCGACAGCGCCGTCCTCAACCCCCGCAAGAATAATTTTCTCTGCTCCATGACCGCCGGAAAGGACCTCTTCGGATTCGCGTGGCTCGACATCAGCACCGGCGAATTCAAAGCCGCCGAACTCTCCTCCACAACCGAACTCGAAGCCCTGCTCTGCGGCCTCCAGACCCGCGAATGTCTGCTGAGTTCCGCCCTCCTGAAACAGTGGGAAGACCAGAAGGCCTTTCCCTTCACAAGGGACCCCGTCCTCTGGACTCCTCTCGACGACTGGGTCTTCACTCTCGAAAACACCGAAGAGCTCCTTAAACGTCAGTTCCGCGTGATGACTCTCGACGGTTTCGGCCTGAAAAACCGCCCGTTCGCCGTGCGCGCCGCCGGAGCCGTGCTCTATTACGCCTCCGAAAACCTGCGCCACAACGTGGGCCATATTTCGGGCGTCGGATACCACAGCCGGGAGGACTATCTTTTCCTCGATCCCGTCTGCCAGCGCAACCTCGAACTCGTCGATCCCATGTTCGGCTCCTCGAAGGAGAACACCCTCCTTCACGTGCTCGACCGCGCCAGCACCCCGATGGGAAGCCGTCTGATCCGCGACTGGCTCCTGAAGCCCCTCCGCAGCGTCGAGCGCATCGTCGAACGGCAGGACGTGGTCGGGCTCTTCAAGGACGACCCCCTCACGCTGGCCGAACTCCGCGAAACCATGGGCGCCATCCGCGACCTCGAACGCATCGTCGCCCGCCTCAATGTCGGCACGGCCAATCCCCGCGACCTCCTCTCGCTGGCGAACAGCATGGAAATGGTCCCCGCCGTACGCCTCCTTCTGGCCGGCTCCGACCTGCCGTTGATTGAACGGCTGTACGGAAATATCAGCGAACTGCCCGACCTGACCTCGAAAATCCTTTCCGCGATTACCGACGAACCGCCGGTTTCCGTCGCGGAAGGCGGCGTCATCCGCGAAGGCTACAGCGCAGAACTCGACGACTTCCGCTCCGCCGCCACCGACGGACGCCGCTGGGTCGCCGAACTCCAGGCCCGGGAACAGGAACGCAGCGGCATCAAGTCGCTCAAGGTCAACTTCAACAGCGTCTTCGGATATTTCATCGAGATCACGAAAAGCCACCTTTCCTCCGTGCCATCCGACTATGTCCGCAAGCAGACCCTCGTCAACTGCGAACGCTTCATCACGCCCGAACTCAAGGAAATGGAAAACAAGATCCTCGGCGCCGAAGACAAGGCCGTCGCGCTGGAAACCCGGCTCTTCGACGAACTGCGGACCTTCGCCCGCGCCTTCACCCCTCAGATTCAGCTCACCGCCGCCTCGCTCGCCGAACTCGACGCCCTCTGCTCCTTCGCCGATTGCGCCTCGCGCTACACCTACTGCCGTCCGAAAGTCGACGACTCCGACACTCTCGACATCCGCGCCGGACGCCATCCGGTGCTCGATTGCGCCATGCAGAACGAACGGTTCGTCCCGAACGACACCCTTCTCGACGGCGACGAAAACCGCATGATGATCATCACCGGCCCCAACATGGCCGGAAAATCCACCTACATCCGCCAGACCGCCCTCCTCGCCATCATGGCGCAGATGGGCTCCTTCATCCCGGCTTCCTCGGCCGTGATCGGGGTCGCGGACAAAATCTTCACCCGCGTAGGGGCGTCCGACGACATCGCCCGCGGGCAGAGCACCTTCATGGTGGAGATGGTCGAGACCGCCAACATCCTGAACAACGCCACCTCGAAAAGCATCGTCATTCTGGACGAAATCGGGCGCGGCACCAGCACGTTCGACGGACTTTCCATCGCGTGGGCCGTCGCCGAATATCTCCTCGACCATCCCACCTGCCGCGCGCGCACCCAGTTCGCCACCCACTACCACGAGCTGACCGAACTGGCCCTCACCCGCCGGGGCGTCAGGAATTACAACGTGGCGGTCCGCGAATACGGCGACCAGATCATTTTCCTCCGCCAGATCGTTCCCGGCGGTGCCGACAAAAGCTACGGAATCCATGTCGCCAAGCTCGCCGGACTCCCGCAGGAAGTCATCAGCCGCGCCAAGGACATTCTGGAAAATCTGGAGAACAATGCGATCGCGGAAGCCGGTCAGCCTTCGCTGGTCACGAAGTCGGATCCGCTGGTCCGGGAACCCCGCAAGGGATACCGGAAGAACACGCCCCCGCCGGACGACGGCAAACCGCTCCAGCCCTCTCTGTTCGACTGAAAAAAACAGGGGTTATTTCCCGATGCAGAAACGGGAGAAGATTTCGTCCAGCATGTCCGGCGAAATCTCTTCTCCGGTGATGCTTCCCAGCGCGGCCAGCGCGCCTCTCATGCACGCCGCCGCAAGCTCCCAGGAACCGGCTTCGATTTCCGGTTCGGCGCGTTCGACGGAAGAGAGGGCCTCCTCAAGCAGCGAGGCGTGCCGGGCGGAAACTTCACACTCGTTTTCGGAGACGCCGTTCCCTTTCCAAACCCGCTCCGCGAAAAGGTCCAGCAGGGCATCGAGTCCTTCCCCTTTCAACGCGGAGACCCGCACGGAATTCAGGCCGGGGAGAAGCGGCAGGACTTCCGGAGAGGTTCCAAGTTCGGCCTTGTTCCAGACAACGACGGCATCCGCCGGAAGCGGCAGGTGGCTCTTCAGATGGTTCGCCGAATCCGCGGCCGCGTCGGACGTTGACGCGTCCAGAACCCAGAAAATGAATTGCGCGGTCTTCATGGAGTCGCGGCTGCGCCGGATCCCCAGCTGTTCGATGGGATCGCCGGCCTCTTCCCGCAACCCGGCGGTGTCGGTCAGCATGACCGGAATTCCGCGCAGGGAAACGAATTCCTCCAGCGTGTCGCGCGTGGTGCCGGGGATTTCCGTCACGATGGCGCGTTCAAACCCGAGCAGGGCGTTCAGCAGGCTCGATTTCCCTGCGTTGGGGCGTCCGGCGATGACCACCCGCAGACCGTCGCGCAACAGCACGCCGTGTTCCGCCGAGTTCAGCATTTTGCGGAAAGAATCCGCGAGGGTCCGGAGTTCGGACATCAATTCGGACGGCGGCATCCAATCGAGTTCTTCCTCGGGAAAATCCATGCGGGATTCGACCTCGGACAGAAGGTGGATCAGGCGTTCCCGCGCCTGACGGATATTGTTTCCGATCCGTCCGGAGAGCTGTTTTTCCGCGAGATGCGCGGCGCTTTCGGATTTTGCGGAAATCAGGTCGGCGACGGCTTCCGCCTGCGTCAGATCCATTTTCCCGTTCAGGAAGGCGCGTTTCGTGAACTCTCCGGGCGCCGCCAGCCGAATCCCCGACGCAAGAAGAGTCTCCAGCAGACGCTTCGGAGAATACGCACCTCCGTGGCAATGGATCTCCACCGTGTTCTCTCCCGTATAGCTCTTCGGGCCGGGCATGAAAACGGCAAGGCAGGGTTCGCCGGGAGACGCCGAGTCCCCGGAATACAATTTCCCCAGCAGCATCATTCTCGCGTTCGCACTCGAAAGCGGGGTCTTTCCGCGCCAGACGGCATTCCCCGCCGCCAGAGCGTCCGGACCGGAAATACGAACGATTGCCAGAGCTCCTCCGGGAGCAGTGCACAGAGCACAAATCGTATCCTCCGCAGACACGAAAACAGGATATCTTTTTTTCATATTTATTTAACTCAATTTCATGTAAAAAAACTTGACATTATGAAACTTGCGCTGTATATATACTCTCTATATTGTTGAATTTCAAAATTATTTTCGGTCTTTCGGAGGTTTTTTTTCATTATGGCAATTGATAAAATAAGTATTAGTGAAGTTCCCGGTGGAATGCGCAATATGTACGCCCGTGCGGTGGACGTGGTCAACAAAAAAAATTACGATTATGGCGTCTCTCTCCTGAAGGATCTCGTCAAGGCGGTTCCCGGTTTCTGGGATGCCCGTGTTCTCCTCCGCACCGCCGAAATCAGAAAAAAACAGCAGCTCGCCGGATTCCAGAAAATCATCGGACAGGGCAAAGCCAAACTGGATGTCATCAAAGGGAAAATGCTGTTGTCCAAAGATCCCCGGGAAGCCCTGAATCTGGCGGAGGATGCACTGGCCTCGTTTTATTCCAACGAGGGGCTGTACTTCCTCTATGAGGCCGCCGTCGCTCTGGATACGCCCTATCTCGCCATCGACGCGCTGGAACGCTTCCTGGAAACCGATCCGAACAATGAAAAAGTCATTGAAGAGCTGATTGTCCTTCTGGAAGGAACCGGCGATGCAAACCGGGTGCTCCAGCTCCGCCAGAAAATCGCGTCTCTCCGGCCGAACGACTTGAAGGCGCAGGCCAATCTCCGCGCAGCGGCGGCCACCGCCACTATGGCCCAGAACGCGGCATCGGCGGCCGCGGCGGCGGAAAAGAGCAAAGTCGCCACCAAAAACAACGGAACCAACCTTCCGGATATGAGCGACCTTGAACGCGGCGACCGGATCATCCGTTCCGAAGAGGACATCAAGGAAATGATCCGCCGCTACGAACAGATCGTCGCCGCCGGTCAGGGATCCCTTGAAATTTACCGGAAACTCGGCGACTTCTACCAGCGCGTCAAAATGCATGAAAAAGCCATCGAAGCCTTCAATAAGCTGGCCGAAAAACAAGGTGTTCTGGACCTGGTGGTTGACAAGGCCATCGAGCGTTCCAATGTGGCCCTCGCCGAGGAACACATCGAAGAAATGATCGCCACCTCCAACCCCACTCCGGAGGAATTGAACGAAGCCCGCAAATCCATTACGGACTATCAGATCCAGTGCGGCCTCGCACGCATCAAGAATTATCCCAACGACCTTCAGGTGCGCTACGATCTGGCACTCCTCTATTTTGAACTGGAAATGATCGACAGGGCCCTCGAAGAATTCCAGCACGCCAAGCTAAATCCGCAGCGCAAGCTGGCCTCCATGATCTACATCGGACGATGTTTCGCCATCAAGGAACAGTATGACATGGCCATCGACATATTCGAAGAAGTCCTCAAGGAAATGCCATACATGGACGTCCAGAAAATGCGCGCAGTCTACTACCTCGGCTCCGCCTACGAACGCATGGGCAAGGATGACAAGGCTTTTGAATGCTACAAGCAGATCTATGCCGCCAACGTCAACTATATGGATGTCGCCGAAAAGGTCAAGAAGCATTATGACCGCCTCAGGAAAAAGGAAGAACCGGCCGACGAGCCCGCTGCAGCGGCTCCGCAAGCCATTTCCACACACGAGGCGGTTGATCTCGACGGCGAAGGAAACTCCCCCGAAATGGATGAGGCCTTCGCCCCCACCGACGAAGAAATCGCAGCCGCCGGAAAATAAGTTTTCCGACTGAAATGCTGCCGGCCCGGACATTTCCCTCCAAACCGGGTCGGCGCGGATTCCCTTATTCACAACCCGTCAACGGGAAAAAAGAATTTCTCTTTCCGTTTCTCTGCGCCTGTTCGCCGTCCGCAAGAACCGGAGAAAAACATCAATCCACATGACGATCTGTCCATAAACAAAGACTATTTGTCCATAAATTAATTCCGCGATTTGTTTTCCTGAAAAAAACAGTTACAGTATGGTGTGGGATTCAGAAGAAGAGAGAAGAGATGATGAAGAGAGACAGGACGCTTTCCGCCTCCATTCCGTCGCTGAAATTCAACCATGACGGTCCGCGTTTCAGCCGCCAGAAAATCAGTGTCCATAAAACAGTCTTCCGGACCGGGGAACAGATCCCCGCCCAGGTTCATTCCTTTTTTGAACTTTCCGCCGTTGAATCCGGAAGCGCCGACCAGTCCGTGGACGGGATGCAATATCCCCTGCATGCCGGCTCCGTGTTCCTGATTCAGCCCGGACAGAAACACCATTTTGAAAACATCTCCCAGCTCTCCCTGCTGACCTTTTCTTTCGAGATGGAATCCGTTCAGGAGTATCTGGAGGATTTCTCCATGCTGGAGGGATTCAACCTTCTGTTCGGAACCGGAAACAGCCTCCGGAAAATGCTGTCCGTGGACGACCTGACCTTCACGCGACTGAACCAGATCGCCATCCGGATGGCGGAGGAGCAATCGCTCGCCAGACCGGGTTTCCGGACCGCGCTCCGCCTCCTTCTTGCCGAAGCCGTGCTTCTCTTCTCACGGCATACCCGTGAACAGACAACCGGAAATGCGGCAGGCGGCGGAAAACTCGCACCGGTTCTTTCGTTCATGGAGGAAAATTTCCAGCACGACATCAAACTGGAAGATCTGGCGGAAGTCGCCGGAATGAGCGTGACGAATTTCAGACGCCTGTTCAAAAACAAGATCGGGGAATCACCGATCCAGCATCTGCTGCTCCTGAGGCTTGCCAAGGCCAGGGAACTGCTCACAACCACTTCGCTCTCGGTCACGGACATCGCCATGAAGGCGGGTTTCAACGACGCCAACTATTTCTCACGGCAGTTCACCGCCGTGACCGGCCTTCCTCCCCGCGTCTGGCGCACCACAGATCAAAAATAGGCTCCGCCGGAATCTCCGGACAGCCCCTCCAAACACCAGGTCTGAGAAGTTTTCCCGGTCCCGTTCCCGAAAGGGCCGCTCGTCAGGAGGCGGAGAAATTCGCAATCCGGCTGAAGACGCATTTTCCATCGACGATCGTCGCGGCGGCGCACCCGGTGTACTGGTAGCCGTCGAACGGAGTGTTGCGTGACTTGGAATAGAACTTCGAGGAATCCACGACGCCTTTCATCTCCGGGTCCAGGATCGTGATGTCCGCGGCATGGCCGACTTCCAGCGATCCGAAGGGAAGCCCGAGCACATCGGCGGGTCCCTTCGTGAACTTGGAAATGAGATCGGACAGCGTCAGGATGCCGGTATGATACAGTTCCGTGAAACAGATGTTGACCGCGGTCTCCAGCCCGATGATCCCGAACGGAGCGTAGTCGAATTCCACCATCTTGTCGGTTTCCGTATGCGGCGCGTGGTCGGTGGCGATCACCGTGACCGTGCCGTCCCGGAGCCCTTCGAGAAGAGCCTTGCGGTCCTCCTCCGAACGCAGCGGGGGATTCATCTTGAAATTCGAGTCGAACTTCTTGATCTCCTCATCCGTCAGCGCGATATGGTGCGGGGTGGCTTCCGCGCTGATCCGGATTCCTTCGCTCCTTGCACGCCGGACCGATTCGATCGCGTTGCGGCAGGAGATGTGCTGGATATGGACCTTCCAGTCCGCCATGCGCGCCAGAATGATGTCCCGGACGACCATGAGTTCCTCGGAAGCCGGGGCGATGCCCTTCATGCCGAGAAACACCGACCAGTGGCCTTCGTTCATGACGCCGCCGCTGGCAAGGATCGTGTCCTCGCAATGGTCGAGAATCGGAAGGGAGAAGGTGCGCGAATATTCGACCACGTGACGCATCAGCTCATGGTTCTGGATGCACCTGCCGTCGTCGGAAAGAGCCACGACTCCGGCGGCCTTGAGCCCGCCGATGCCGGACATTTCCTGTCCTTCGAGGTTCTTGGTCATCGCTCCGCAGGGGAGCACCTTGACCACGCCGTCGCTTTCCGCATAGGTCCGGATGTAATGAATCGTGCCGGGATTGTCCGCGCACGGGCTGGTATTGGGCATGGAGACGATGGCGGTGAACCCGCCCGCCGCCGCCGCGCGGGTTCCGGTATGAATGGTCTCGGCGTCCGTCTTGCCGGGCTGGCGCAGATGCACGTGCATGTCGATGAAACCGGGAGCCAGCACATAGCCGGACAGGTCCACGATCTCCGCATCCTTCCAGGAGGACGGATCGGCGAAAACGCCGTTCTCGACCCCGACGTCCATGACTTCGTCGATTCTCCGCGCAGGGTCCACGACCCTCGCGCCTCTGTAAATTACCTTTTTGCTCATTTCAGACACCCCGCCACGAGAAAGAGAACCGCCATGCGCACGGCGAGTCCGTTGGTTACCTGTTCGAGAATGACCGACTGCGGGCCGTCCGCAAGCTCGGAGGAAAGCTCCACGTCGCGGTTGATCGGGCCCGGGTGCATGATCAGCGCATCGGGTTTGATGTATTTGAAGCTTTCGCGGTTCAGCCCGAAGACCTTGGCGTATTCGCCGGTGCTCGGGAAGAATCCGCTGCGCTGACGCTCATGCTGGATGCGGAGGAGGTTGACCACATCCGCACCGACCAGCGCGTCCTTGAGGTTGTCGCAGACCCGGACGCCCGCCCGGGTGAATTCGCGCGGCACCAGCGTGGACGGCCCGGCGAACGTCACGTTCGCGCCGAGCTTGAGGAGTCCCCACATGTCGCTCCGGGCCACGCGGCTGTGAAGGATGTCGCCGACGATCGAGACGTTCAGCCCCTTGATCCGTCCGAACTTCTCGCGGATCGTGAAGATGTCCAGCAGGGCCTGCGTCGGATGTCCGTGCGCGCCGTCGCCGGCGTTGATGATGCCGCACCGCACGCGCGGCGCCAGAAAATTCGGCGCGCCCGTCGCCGAGTGCCGGAGGACGATCAGATCCGCCTGGAGAGCCTCGATGTTCCGGACCGTGTCCAGCAGGGTCTCTCCCTTCTTGAGGCTGCTCGCCTCCGCGGACATGTTGATGATGTCCGCGCTCAGACGCTGTTCCGCCAGCTCGAAGGAGATGCGTGTCCGCGTGCTGGGCTCCACGAACATATTTACGACAGTCTTCCCGCGGAGGGCGGGAACTTTCTTGATATTGCGCTGGGAAACCTTCTTGAACTCTTCCGCGGTGTCGAGGATGAATACGATTTCCTCGGGGGAAAGGTCGTAGAGACACAGCAGGTCTTTTCTGTTCCAGGGATAATCGTTCATGGAGTGACCCTTATGTTGGGATTCGGAATGGAATAAACGTAATCTTCTTTTCCAGTGAGCTCGCTCCAGCTGATCTGGAGACGCCGCGACGGATCCAGCGAAACGACTTTGCCCACATAATCGCCGCGGATGGGAAATTCGAGGTTGCCGCGATCCAGAAGAGCGGCCAGCCGCACGATCGCGGGACGCCCGTAGTCGGTGATGGCATCCAGAGCCGCGCGGATGCTCCGCCCGGTCTGGAGGATGTCGTCCACCAGAATGATGGTTTTTCCGTTCGTGTCGAACGGGATGCTCGTCTCGAAGATCATCGGCAGGGTTTTCCGGAGCCCGATGTCGTCGCGGTACATCGTGATGTCGAGGGTTCCAAAGGGGAGAAGTCGGTTGGTTTGTCTCTGGATTTCGCGGACCAGACGTTCCGCAAGGAGCGCTCCGCCGCGCTGAATGCCGATCAGTACCAGGCTTTCTTCCGCGGCATTCCTGTTTTCTTCGCAGACCTTCGCCGCGATTCTACGGACCAGCTCCGCGATCTCCGGAGCCTCCATCAGTCGGGGAGAGTCTTCCTGGTGGCTTGAATCCATGTTCACCGTTGCTTTCCGGATGGTTTTGAGTGACTTCATCCGGAACTGTAACATACCGCGGTTTTCTCTTTTTTCCAGACGGGACAAAAAAAAGTTCAGATTTTTTTGGTTTCTGGTATGGCACCGGTGAACCATTTCCGAAAAGAGTGTCATGCAAGGCTCTCCGCCTTGCCTCGGTCCAGCCGCGAAGGCTGGTCGTTCGGAACACGAAAGTCCCCGTCCGGAGCAGTTCACCCGCCGTACATCCTTGGGTTGATTCTGATGAGCATTTTTCCTGTTTTCATATTTTATTTGGAAAGTGCCTCCGCCGATGCTGGACACGAGGGATCAACCCCAAAAAATCACGCACGACGCCCCTCGCCTTTGAGGCGACTCGCTGTCGCCGAATTCCCGAAACTTGCGTTTGCAATCCGCCGTTTCATGTGATATAGTGCAGAACATATTGATTAAAAGAAGTTTGCATGAGTAAAAAAGAAAATCATAATGCTGATGGCGGCGCCGGAGATTCCTCGGTTCCTGATCGGAGCACGTCATGATACCACCGTATGAAGTTTTGCACATTATTAACGGCGTCTGCGATGCGTGGAAAACTGTCGCCGGATCGCCGTATATGAAATGGCGGTGATGCCGGACTGATCACGTGTGCGAAGAGATGAAGATGAATGATCCACAAGGAGAAATAAATAATGGAACTTGGAAAAATTGTTGTTAAAGACGTATCTTTTATGGAGATGAAATGCTTGAACTTGAAAGCGTTCCCCAATGCCATAACCTATTTCATGGTGTCCGCGGAGGAGTCTCCCATTCATAAATTTTTTGTGGCTCAACATGGCAAAGAAGTAATCGGCGCCGCTATTCTGATGCAGACTTACAAAGACATCATAGCCCTGAGTTATCTGTTTGTTCCGAAGGAATTCAGGGAACAAGGCATAGGAAAACTGCTGCTCGAAAAAGCCAGTGATTTTGTCAAAGAGCTGAAACTTGTCCTGAAAGTCGGCATTATCCCGGATCAAGCGAACATCGTTCCCATGATGTATTTACTGCAAATGCAGAATTTTGTTATGCGTGAACCGGCAATGATTTACATCAGTAATGTAAGTCGATCTGAAGTAAGGGCCGAATTGGACCAGTTCGTTTCCGGCAGGGTCACTAAAATGATTGATCGCTTCACCCGACAGGGGTTTCAGGTTGCATCATTCCGCGAGGCTCCGGCCGATATTCTTGACAATTTGAAAAAATGCTGCGAAACCGGAGAGTATCCGGAGAATTTCAATCCGTTCGCCATTGTCGGACGAAGACTTGATCCTGATTTCAGTTTTGTGTGCTGGAATTCTCAAAACGTTCCAGCCGCATTCTGCGCGTGTCTTCGTTTCGGCAACATCCTGATTAATGAAATGGGGGCGGCTCATCGTGATTTTCGAGGCAATGGCTGTATCATCATCCCGATGCATGCTCTTTATCGTGCCATTTTAAAAGATTTGTCGGTCAAACAATTGAAAGCCTTTGTTTACCGCAGCAACACCGCTTCACGTCAGTGCTTTGAAAAAGAAAATGCGATGATTGGAAAATTGTATGACGATAAAAAATTATTTTTCAACTACTTCAAATTTGAAGAAAATCATTTCAGCGCGGCACAGGCTGAAAACCTTTTTCAAACACTGCCCCCTGAAATTCAGAAAGCAAGCACCCCCCAGGAGGCCTTCCAATTTGCTGCGCCTTTTGCCAAAATCGACGATGAAGCCTTCGAGCGGTTCGTGAATTATCTGATCGCCAAAGAACGTTTGGCAAAACGCAGTGACGCCGACGTGCTGAACGAGAATGACACCAACAGTCTTGCCGGATGGTGAACCCATGAAATTCAAAATAACGCACAATGATATTGTGATTGATTTTCGACGGGAGTCCGATCATTTTGAATGAGGATATAACGGAAGAAATGTATACAAGCATCACAGACACAGGAGCATAGCAAACCTGAATCCAAACTTTCCTGGAACTGGAATCAACTCGACCAGATGGAGTTTGAACTGGCGGAAAAAAGCAGATCCGGCCGGTTTCAGGAAAATGGAAACCCCTCAGTTGCGACGGTCGAGGGCGCGGTAGCCGATCGCTTCGAAGATGTGGTCGCAGCGGATTTCCTCACACCCCGCCAGATCGGCGATGGTCCGGGAAACCCGCAGAATCCGGTCGTAGGCACGCGCGCTCAGCCCGAATTCGTGGATCGCATGACGGATGATCGTTTCGGTGGTCTTGTCCAGCTTGCAGTATTTGAGCATCTGAGCCGGTTCCATCCGTCCGTTGCAGGCGATCTTCAGCGAATGGAAACGCTCCGTCTGAATCTTTCTCGCACGGATGACCCGTTCCCGCACCGCCGCGCTGCTCTCGGCCGAACCGCGCGAAAGCAATTCGTCTTCCGTCAGCGCCGCCAACTCCACATGGAGATCGATGCGGTCGAGCAGCGGACCCGAAATCCGAGCCCGGTAATTCTGAATCTGCATCGGACGGCAGCGGCACACGTGCAGACGGTCGCCCAGATGTCCGCAGGGACACGGATTCATGGCCGCAATGAGCATGAATTCGCAGGGGAACGTGAAACTTCCGGCGGCGCGGGAGATGGTGACGGTTCCGCCCTCGATCGGCTGACGGAGCACTTCCAGAACCGTCCGTTTGAACTCCGGAAGCTCATCCAGAAACAGGACGCCGTTGTGCGCCAGCGAGATTTCGCCCGGCCCCGGATTGGTCCCGCCGCCGATCAGTCCGACGTCGCTGACCGTATGGTGCGGAGCCCGGAACGGACGCGTCTTCAGCAGCGGCGAATCCGCCGCAAGAAGCCCCTGAATGCTGTGAATCCGGCTGGTCTCGAGCGTCTCCCGCTCCGTCATCGGAGGAAGAATCCCCGGAAGCCTCTTGGCGATCATCGACTTCCCCGCGCCCGGCGGACCGATCATCAGCAGGTTGTGTCCCCCGGCCGCCGCAATCTCCATGGCGCGCTTGGCGGCGGTCT
>CAZORN010000044.1:0-19013 GCA_964581935.1 uncultured Victivallales bacterium | reverse complement strand
AATCCCCGCGCTCGAAATGGATCCGCGCAAGACGCGACAGCGAAGCAACGCTTCCTTTCGCGGCCGCCTTTTCATAGAACTCTTCCGCCAGCTTCGCGTCGGCCTTGAGTCCGGATGCGCCGTTCTCATACAGTCCGGCCAGCTTTTCGAGCGAAGAAACATCCCCCTTTTCGGCCAGACGGCGCAGAAATTCCACCGCCAGAGATGGATCCGCTTTCATACCCTCTCCGGACAACGCCATTCCTGCAAAAATCTTCATCGCTTCCGGATGCCCTTCGATCGCGGCCGAACGCATGTATCCGGCTCCGCCCGCCGCATCCTTCTTCTCCAGAAGCATCTGTCCGCAGAGGAACATCGCCTCGGCATTGCCCTTGGAAGCCGAATCCTTCAGATACCGCAGGGCCGCCTCCCGGTCGCGCCCGGTTCCGCGGCCTTCCAGACACAGTTTTCCGCAGCGGAGCAGCGCGTCGGCGTCCCCTTTTTCAGCCAGCGCGCGGAAGTAGCGGAACGCCGCCGCGTCATCTTTGCGCGGACTCTTGCCGTCCGTATAAATTTCGCCCAGAAGACGTCCGGACTCCAGATCCCCGCGGTCGGCGGCGGGCTTCAGATACTGCACCGCCAAGGCATAATCCCGGGGCGTTCCGCGTCCGAGACAATACATCTTCCCCAGTTCCGCCTTGGCTTCCATGCTCCCCAGCTCCGCCGCATGGCGGAAACAGGAAAACGCCTGTCCGTCATCCTGCCGGACTCCCTTGCCTTCCAGACACAGTTTGCCGAGCAGATAAAGCGATTCGGGTTCGGCTCCGGCGCCTCTCAGGAACTCCGCCGCCAGCGCAAAATTCTGCGGAATGCCGTCCCCTCCGTAATAATGGATTTTTCCGAGAACCGCGTTTGAATTGAAGCCCGGAACCGTCAGGGATGAATTCTTTGCTCCGTTCAGGTATTCCAGAGCCTTTTTGCAGTCCTTCGCGGTTCCGTCTCCGGAATAGCACATGGTTCCCAACGGAATTCCGGCTGAAATATCGCCCTCGTCGTAAAGTTCCTTGTAGAGCTTGCAGGCTTTTTCCGGATTCCGGATCGTTCCCTTGCCCTCATAGTAGAGGACCGCCAGTTTCCGGCGGGAATCCCGGTTCCCGTTCTCGAAAGATTTATTGAAGCAGCGGAACGCCGCGTCATAGGAACGGGTCGCCAGTTTGCCGTCGAAATAGATCGTCCCGAGACGGTACAGCGCGCCCGCGTCATCCTGCCTCGCCGCCCGGTTCAGGTATTTGACGGCTTCCTGGGGATTCTGTTCCATATACAGGTCCGAAAGCAGGACCATGGAATTCGTGTCGCCTTTTTCCACGGAGGGCAGCAGCCATTCGATCGCCTCCCGGCGGTTCTCCTGGGACAGCGATTTCGCACGCGCGGCATAGATTTTCGCCAGCGAGAATTTCGCATCGTCGTTTCCGTTTTCCACCGCGATCCGATAGTATTTTTCCGCCTCGGCGCGGCTTCCGTCCCCCTTTTCCGACTCATACAGCTTTCCCAGCAGGAAAGCCGAGTCGCGGTCGCCCCGGCCGAATGCGGCGCGATACCATTTCAGGGCAAGGGCGCTGTCTTTCTCCACGCCCAGACCGTCCTGATACATGCCGCCGAGCATCCGCATGGCTTCCGGCGACACATCGGAAATCTTTTCAAAATACGCGCGCGCCTTCTTATAGTCCTGCGCCGCGCCGTTCCCTTCGAACGACATCATTCCCAGCGAAAACAACGCCGTTTTGTGTTTCGGCGACATTTCCGAGACATACTGGAAACAGCGGACGGCTTCCTCGCAGTTCCTCGGAACGCCCAGCCCTTTGTAGTTCATGAGTCCCAGAAGCGCCGTCGCCTCAACGTCTTTCATGACCGCCAGACGCAGCCACTTGTAGGCCTCCACGTAATTGACCGGAACTCCGCTCCCTTCAAAATAGAGCCGCCCGACCATCGCCGCGCCCGCCGGAAGGCCGTTCTCCGCCGCGTCACGGAAATATTTCATTGCCGCCGCATAATCTTTCGCACGCCCGTTTCCCGTATAAGACTTCATCCCGAGGTCATACAGCGACTGCGCCGCTCCGCGCGACAAGTCGCCGGTATCCGCCGGAGGAACGCCCGGATTTGGCGCTTCTTCCGGAACCAGCGGTTTTGCCGCAGACGGCTTTTCCGCCGCGGGAGCCGTAATGTCTGCAAAATCCGCCACGAATTTCTTCAGCTTCCCGATCTTCTCGGCACTGCTCTCGTTCCCCTTGAGAATATCGTCCAGCTCCGCGGATTTGATCTTATAGGCGCGCGACCCCTTCGAATAACGCTGTTCCATCAGCTTTTCGGCCCGGTCCATCCAGTCGGCATACGAATCCGCGGCCACCGCCATCAGTCCCGGCAGTATCAATAACGAAAACAACCACTTCCCCATTGTGTTCTTCTCCTGTTATGACAATTCATCCGGAATGATTATTTCCGCCGGAACGGACTTCATTTCTGTCCCCCCGATAACGGGACTTTTCCCTCTTTCTTCTCAGGAACGCTTTCCTTCACGGCGGCCGGAGCCGCTTTTTCCTCCGCTTTCACCTTGGCCGGAACCGGAGTCACGGCGGGAGCGGCAGGCGGAACCGCAGGAGCCGGAATTTTCGCGGGTACGGACATTTTCTTTTCCTGCTGTTTCAGCTTTTCGATCTCACGGAGAAGAGACAGGCGTTCCGCGGCAAACTTTTCTTTTTCCAGCGCGATACGGGCCTCCTGTTCGCGGACCAGAGCCGCCGCCTTTTCCCGTTCGGCGGCAAACCGCGATTCCTGCGACTGAAGCAACTCCCCGGTCCGTTTCCTCTCCGCCGCAAGTTCGGCATTCCGGGCCTCCTCAAAAACCTTCCTCGTCTCGGAAATTCCCTTCTCGAAGGACGTCTTCTGATCCTTCAGCTCTTTTTCCAGACGTGCGATATTGCCTTGAAATGCCCGGGTTCCGGCAACCAGCAAAACAGACTCTTCGCGCAACGCCGCGATTTTCACCGTGTCGTCCGATTGACGCCGGAGAAGCTCCGCGGTTTCCTGACGGGCCTCCGAATACATCCGGAAATACAGCGCCCCGCTCAGAACCAGACACAGCAGAAACAGCACGGCCATCCCCAGCCAGAGAGCCGACATGCGGGTCTGCCGGCGGGACTGTTTTTCCAGTTCCTCCATCCGCCGGGCCATGCTCTGAAACGACTCCCCGATGATCTTGCCCAGTTCGTCGGACTGCCGTTTCGCAATCAGGGAAAACTCCTCGCCTTCCTTCGGAACCGATTGCGGTGCGGAAACATGTGATCCGCCAACCGTCTTTTCCACCGGAGACGTCTCGGGCTCGGGAACTCCGCGGACGGGATGGCGGCGGGACAATTCCGCCTCGATGTCGCCGAACGCCTTTCCGGCATTGCGAAGTTCGGCGATCTCCTTCAGGACGGCGACCGCCGAATCGGAGTAAACCCGGCGTTTCCCCTGGGCGGCGGAATCGATGTATATGGAATAGCGGCCCAGCCAGTCGTTGATGGTGGTCCGGGGCACGCCGATCAGCTCGGCCAATTCGATGACGGTATATTTTTTTCCGTTTTCCATGATTCAGCTTCCTTCCCGGAGGACTCCGGTCACCTGACCGACGTCACGGGCAATCTGTTGTTTTAGTTCTTCCGGATCGGCAAATTCCCGTTCCGGACGGATGAATTCCACCAATTCCAGTTCCAGAGAATGTCCATAGAGATTAGCCTTGAACCCTTCCAGAATATGGATTTCGATCCGGGGCGCGATGTTCCCGTACTGATTGCGGAAGGTCGGGGAGGTCCCGATGTTCACGGCCGCGGGATAGCGGCAGCCGTTGAGATGGGCGAAAGCGGCGTAGACGCCGAAAAGAGGAAGAACGCCTGCCCTGATTTTCAGGTTCGCGGTCGGAGAACCGAGTTTCCCGGACGCCACACGGTATCCCTTTTCCACCGTGCCGAAAAGGGAATAACGACGGCCGAGCATCTCCTCCGCCTCCCGGAGTTTTCCTTCGGAAATGGCTGCGCGGATGGCGGTGCTGCTGATGACCGTTCCCCGGTCCGTGCAAAGTTCATCCACGGCGGCAAACCGGAATCCCCTGGTTTCGGCCTTGTGCTCCAGAAACCGGGAGTCGCCCCCGGCGTGGGCTCCGAAACGCCATTTGCTACCGACGCAGATTCCCCGGATGGCGACCGGTCCGGAAAAGAGACAGCGTTTCAGGAACTCCGTCGGGGAAAGACTTGCGAATTCGCGGGTAAAGCCGACCGTCACGACCGCTTTGGCGCCGAAACGGTACAGGAGACGGATCTTCTCTTCCGGAGGGAGAAGAAGCGGCGGGGGATTGGCGGTCAGCAGCTGGCGCGGATGCGGAAAAAAAGTCATGACCACCGGATCGGCCGACAAGGTTTTGGCCATTGCAAGCAGTTCCGTCAGAAGCCGCTGATGCCCCCGGTGCACCCCGTCAAAAACCCCTATGGCGACCACCGCCGACGATATTCCGCAGGGAGAAAGTTCTCCGATGCTATTGAGATCTGAAGCATAAAATTCCGTCATTCCGTCTGTCCTGTCATTAATCCATTAGAATGGGGGCTTACTATAACAGAAAATGACGGATTTTCAAGCGTCATACATCCGTCATTTATACAACTGATTCATTATAAATCAATTAATACCGTCAATTAGAATATAGGAGTTCCGTTTTGACGTTAGCCGGGAGATAGAGGTAATTCTTGGAGGAGAGCTTTCCGGCGGGTCCGTGGAAGTTATCCGTATCGAACATGACGGGCATGATCAGCCTGATGTCCTTCATGATCAGTTCCTTTTCGTCGATCTCCTTTCCGTTCACCATGATATTCCAGTCGTAACTGGAACCGTCCTGTGCATAATACTTGTTGTCGGCCGGACAGCGGAAAACGGTTTTGGAATTGCTGAGATAAGGAAGAAGAACCGCCGTCGGTTCCGGACCGACAGACCGATCCAGAGCTCCGGCACAAACCGGCAGACGGAAGCGGGAACCTTCCTGCGCGTACATCTGGAGAGAAAGTCCGATCTGCCGCAAGTTGTTTGCACAGAAGGTCTGCCGTGATTTCGTCTGGATATGCTGGAAGACCGGAAACGCCAGTGCAGCCAGAATGGCAATGACTCCGACAGCCACCAGAAGTTCCAGAAGGGAGAAGAATTGTTTTTTCATCGGAACGCGTCTCCTTTGAATGTAAAGATTTACTCTGACAACATTTTATGCCAGGTTTGAATTGCGGGACCGATTGCAGTCCGGTCCTCCGGCGAAAGGGTGGTCATCAACGCGTTGTTCACGCGTTTGACCATAGACTGTCCCTCGGGGGTCCGCATGACTTCCTTGACTTTCTGCTGTTTGGAAACGGGCATTCTGCGATAAAAGGCATAAGTGTTGTCCGCATCTTTGCAGATCAGTTCGATTCTTTCTTTTTTCTTGTCGGGAGGAAGGGCGGACAGATCCAGAAGCGTCTTTTCGGTAAATTCCAGAACGCTGTTCACAAGAATCCCCTGCCGTTTCTTTTCAGGCATCTTGACGAGGACCGGCCGCAGTTCATGCCATGCGGCGAGCCGTCCGATCATGCCTTTTTCAATGGAAAATGATCCTGTCAACTTCTCCTGAATCGCCTTGTCCTGTTCCGGGGTTCCCGTGTAACCGGCGGCCAGCACATCGCCTTTGGAAGGAACCGCAAACCAATAGATCAGGAATCCGGTGAGGGCCACCAGAAAAACAGCCAGAACCCACCCGGCGGTCTTCATGCGGGAAGACTTTTTTTCCGGCTTCGCGG
Source organism: uncultured Victivallales bacterium (assembly GCA_964581935.1). Lineage (GTDB taxonomy): Bacteria > Verrucomicrobiota > Lentisphaeria > Victivallales > UBA1829 > SIG94. The sequence continues at coordinate 13,188 of CAZORN010000044.1, read as the reverse complement.
ATCCGGAAGGGGTTCCGCGGGAACGGTTTTGTGTCGCAGGCGCCATAAAAAACATGCTCCTTGCCGTGAAACGGTTCACGGTGCCGCACGTCTCCCCCGAGACGCGTCAGCCCGCGGTTCCGTCCGAAAAAGAAATCATCAATAACGGTAGTGCGACGCCTTGTAGGGGCCGTCCACCGGGATATTGATGTAATCCGCCTGTTTCTTCGTGAGTCTGGTCAGGTGGGCGCCGAGTTTTCCGAGATGAAGACGGGCCACTTCTTCGTCGAGTTCCTTGGGAAGGGTGTAGACGGCGGTCTTCAACTTCTCCGTGGCAATCTTGATCTGGGCGAGGACCTGGTTGGCGAAGGAACAGCTCATCACGAAGCTGGGATGTCCCGTGGCGCACCCGAGGTTGACCAGACGTCCTTCGGCGAGAAGATAGATGCTGTGGCCGTCCTTGAAGGTGTATTTGTGGACGGGGCACTCGCTGCCCTTGATCTGCGTAACCTTGATTCCCTTGACGCCCTTGAGCTCGGCGACGCGGATTTCGTTGTCGAAATGTCCGATGTTGCAGACGATGGCCTGATCCTTCATCTTCGCCATGTGGGCGGCGGTAATGATGTCGCAGTTTCCGGTGGCGGTCACAAAGACGTCGGCGGCGGCGAGGGCTTCCTCGACCGTGACGACCTGGTATCCGGCCATGCACGCCTGAAGGGCGCAGATGGGGTCGATTTCCGTGACGAGCACGCGGGCGCGCTCATTTTTGAGGGCTTCGGCGCACCCCTTGCCGACATCGCCATAGCCGCAGACGCACGCCACCTTGCCGGAAAGCATCACGTCGAGGGCTCGCTTGATGCCGTCGGTCAGGGAGTGACGGCATCCGTAGATATTGTCGAACTTGGACTTGGTGACGGAGTCGTTGACGTTGACGGCGGGGAAGAGGAGCTCTCCCTTTTCCTCAAGCTGGAGCAGACGGTGGACGCCCGTGGTGGTCTCTTCCGAAACGCCGCGGAGCTTGGCCGCGACCTTTTTCCAGTGTCCGGGTTTTTCCTTGAGAACCTTCTTGAGGAGCTTCAGAATGATTTCCTCCTCTTCGCTTCCGGGCTTGCGGTTCAGGAACTTCGGATCTTTTTCCGCCTTCACGCCCCAATGGATGAGAAGGGTGGCGTCGCCGCCGTCATCGACGATCTGGTCGGGGCCGGAGCCGTCGGGCCAGGTGATGGCGCGATAGGTGCAATCCCAATACTCTTCGAGCGTCTCGCCCTTCCACGCGAAAACGGGGATGCCGCGTTTGGCGATGGCCGCGGCGGCATGGTCCTGCGTGGAGAAGATGTTGCAGGAGGCCCAGCGGACATCCGCGCCGAGCTCAACGAGGGTTTCGATCAGGACGGCGGTCTGGATCGTCATGTGGAGACTGCCCATGATCTTGACGCCCTTGAGGGGTTTCTTTTTGCCGTATTTTTCACGGGCGGCCATGAGGCCGGGCATTTCCTGTTCGGCGATATCCAGTTCCTTGCGTCCGAAGTCCGCCAGTTTCATATCTTTGACTTTGAAGTCTGGAATCTTTTCTTTGCCCTTGGCCATGTTCACTGTCCCTTTATTTTTTTGAGTTCGGAAAGAATGCTGTTCCAGCGTCCGGAAGGGATTTCAGCCCCGAGGACCTGAACGATTTCGGCCCCGAGGACGGAGCCCATATTGCCGGCCTTTTCGAGGCCGAGTCCGGAAAGGTATCCGTAAAGGAAGCCCGCCTGCCAGAGATCGCCCGCGCCGGTGGTGTCGATTGCCTGAACCAGTCTGGGAGCGATGCGCCGCGAAGCGGTTCCATCGGTTACGAGCGCGCCGCTTTTCCCGAGTTTGACGGCGACGACCTTGGAGAAGGGCGTCAGTTTCCCGGTTGCCGCTTCGGGGGAAAAGGAATCCTGTCCGCAGAATTCACGGGCTTCGTCCTCGTTGGCGAAAAGGATATCCACGAGCCCGCCGGAAAGGATTTCCTGAAGGTCGGCGCGGAAAAGGCGCACGACCTCGAAAGACGCGAGGTCGAAACTGACGGTGCAATCATGTTTTTTCGCCAGTTTCAGGGCTTTCTTGAGGGTGTCCATCAGGAAACACATGTAGCCTTCCGCATGAAAATGCGCGATGCCCTCGAAATCGGCGTCGGAAATGTCCGCGGGCGAGAGCGTGGAAGACGCTCCCAGATTGGTCCGCATGGTGCGTTCGGAATCGGGCGTGATCATGCTCAGGCAGGTGGCGGTGGGCTCCGTGGGGTTGACCCGGAAGCGGGAGGTGTCTCCGCCCATTTTCGCATATGTTTCGCGGAAATAGGCTCCGTCGGCATCGTTCCCGAGCTTGCCGAGGAACGCGGTGTCGCACCCGAGCGAAGTCAGCGCGGAAATGGTGTTGAACGCGGAACCGCCGATCGCTTTTTTGAAATTCGCTCCGGCGGCGGAGGCGATCAGGCGGCGTTGAGACTCGGCGTCGAGCATTCTCATGCCGCCTTTTTCGCCCTCGACATTCCGGGCAAGGAAGGCGTCATCGACCGTCAGGAGCAGGTCGAGAATCGGGCTCCCGAAGCCGAGGATTCTGGATGATTTCAAAGGCATTTCCGACAGGGACTCCGTTATTTTTTAGAGGCTTTTTTCTTTTTCTCTTCCTGGGGGGAGGAAAGAGCCTTGGAAACTTTTTTGGCGGCCTTCACGGGAGCCTTGTCGATCTTCTCGTCGCACTTGCTTTTGCAGTCGCCGTCGCCGCAGCCGCATTCGCAATCGCAATGCTTGTGGGCTTCCTTGAGGAGGGCGTCGATCTTGTCGGTCTTTTCCCAGGGGAAGTTGTTGCGGCCGAAATGGCCGTAGGCGGCGGTTTCGCGGTAGGACCAGCCCTTCGGATGCTTGAGGTCGAGGGCCTTGATGATTCCCTTCGGGGTCATGTCGAACACGGCGCGGACCACTTTTTCGAGGGTGGCGTCGTCTTCAAACACACCGGTATTGTAGGTATCGACGTTAATGGAGAGGGGCTGGGCCACGCCGATGGCGTAGGCGAGCTGGATTTCACACTTGTCGGCGAGTCCGGCCGCAACGATGTTCTTGGCGATGTAGCGTCCCATGTAGGCCGCGGAACGGTCGACCTTGGAGGGGTCCTTTCCGGAGAACGCGCCGCCGCCGTGGGAACCGACGCCGCCGTAGGTGTCGACGATGATCTTGCGTCCGGTGAGACCGGTGTCGCCGTTGGGGCCCCCGACCACGAAACGTCCGGTCGGGTTGATGTGGTAGACGATCTTGTCATCGAGGAGCTTTCCGGGGATGACCTTCTTCACGACTTCCTTGACCAGCTTCTCGAGGTCCGTCTTCTTCATGTCGGCCGTGTGCTGATGGGAAACGACGATGGCGGTGACGCGGACCGGCTTTCCGTGCTTGTAGAGGATGGAAACCTGGCTTTTGGCGTCGGGACGGAGGAACGGATATTTTTTGGGCTGGGTCTTGCGGAGGAAGGCCAGTTCCTGCACGATCTTGTGGGCATAGAGGATCGTGGCGGGCATGAGTTCCCTGGTTTCGTTGCTGGCATAGCCGAACATCATGCCCTGATCGCCGGCGCCCTGCTCCTTGTGGAGGCCTTCGCCTTCGGAAACTCCCTGGGAGATGTCGGGCGACTGGGAATGGATGCTGACGAAAACCTTGCAGTCTCCGGCGGAGAAGCCGATGCCGTTGTCCGTGTAACCGATGTCGGACACCACTTTGCGGGCAAGCTGTTCCCAGTTCACCTGCGCCTTGGTGGTGATCTCGCCGGAAATCACTACCAGATCGGTGGTGGCGAGTGTTTCGCAGGCGACGCGGCTGTCGGGGTCCTGCGCGAGGCAGGCGTCGAGGACGGCGTCGGAAATCTGGTCGCAGACTTTATCGGGATGTCCTTCCGAAACCGATTCGGAGGTGAAAATGTGTTCAGCATGAATCTTGCTCATAATCTTTTTCCTTTATGTTCATTGATTTCCAAAAACTTGATTGACGGGTTAATATACAATGGCGGAAAAAGTTTTTCAACCGGGTCTTGCGGGATTTTCAGCTGAAAATCCGATAGAGTGTTTCCCGGAAATTGTATCCCAGAAAAACCAGGTAGAGAAGGAGGAAAACAAACCCCTGCCAACGCTCCAGTTCGCATTTGCGGATGGACATGAAGCCGTAAAGGAGAAAGCCGGTGAAAAGCATGATGAAAATGTTAATGATTCCGGCGGCGGTATTGATTCCGAGGGGGCAGACGAGGGAGCAGACGCCGAAAAGGAGGAAGATGTTGAAGCTGCAGCTGCCGATGATGTTTCCGATGGCGATGTCATGGCGTTTTTTCATCACGCCCGCAACGGTGACGGCCAGTTCGGGAACGGAGGTCCCGAAAGCCACGATCGTGGCGGAAATCACGAGGGTGTCGATCTTGAGCTGTTCGGCGCCCCAGACGACGGTATCGACCATCGCCTTGGAACCGGCGGTCACCATCGCCAGCCCGAAAATCAGCCAGAGGAAACAGAGGGAAGGCCGGGTGCAGATTTCTCCGCCTTCCTTCTCCCGCCTGGCGGCCTCTTCGGCCGTCTCTTTTTCCGTCTTGACCAGAAACGCCATGTAAGCGCCCCCGCAGATCAGCAGAAGCAAGCCTCCGAGAAAGTTGATGCCGTGCACCGGCGCGCCGTCCTTTCCGGGAACGCGGCTCACCCAGAAGAGGAGGGCCGTCAGCACGAAAATGCCGAGCATGAGAATCGCGTCGCGCGAATAGAGCTTCCGGGAGAAAACAAGGCGTCCGGCGCCGAGGACTCCAACGCCGAGGACCAGGGTGATGTTGGTGGTGATGCTTCCGACGGTGTTCCCGATGATGAACCCGCTTTCTCCGCGGAACGCCGCATAGAAGCTGGCCGCGAATTCGGGCAGGGCCGTTCCGATGCTGACCAGAGTCAGGCCGATCACCAGTTCGGAAACGCGCCACAGCCGCGCCAGCGAGGCGGCGGAGTCGATGAACAGCCCGCTCCCCTTGATCAGAGCCCACGAGCCAACAACGAAAATGAGAAAATTCAACCAGAGATTTTCGCAATGAAATTCCATGCAGTCCTTCTTTCCTTACTGAAGCAAAACCAGATAAAATACACCCGCAACCCTCATATTGCAAAAAAGATCCGGCTTTCCCGCCCGAAAAAACCCGGAAATCGCGCCCGGCAGGACAAACAGTGTCAAAATGACACACTTTTCCCGAAGGCTCCCGCTCAAAAAAACCGCTGGCACAGAATATGCTGAAAATAATACATTATGTCAAAATTCTGAAAACAAAATGAGAGGAGACACGGTATGAACATGGAAAACCTGACTCAGAAATCACGCGAGGCCATGCTCAAGGCTCAGGAAACGGCCTTGGAATACGGACATCAGGAAATCCGCCCGATTCACCTTCTGTATGCGCTGGTGCATCAGGAAGACGGACTGATTCCGTCCCTGCTCAAAAAAATGAACGCCGACCCGGCGAAACTCGAAAACGCCATCCAGAAGGAACTCACGTCCATTCCGTCCGTCAGCGGACCGGGCGCCCAGCAGCCCTACTCTTCCCGCGACTTCAGCCAGACTCTGGTCGCTGCGAAAAACAAGGCCGCCGAGATGAAGGATGAATTCGTCAGCGTGGAACATCTGTTTCTGGCGCTCGCGGACACCGACCCCAAGTGCGCCGCCCTGCTGGATGCGGCCGGATGCTCCCGGGACAAGATCCTGATGGCGCTCAAGGAAGTCCGCGGCAACCAGCGCGTGACCAACGAGAACCCGGAGGCTTCGTTCGAAGCGCTGGAGAAATATGGACGCGACCTGACCGAAGCGGCGCGCAAGGACAAGCTCGACCCCGTGATCGGACGCGACGAAGAAATCCGCCGCACGATCCAGATCCTTTCCCGGCGCACGAAGAACAACCCCGTCCTGATCGGCGAACCGGGCGTGGGTAAGACCGCCATCGTGGAAGGACTCGCCAGACGCATCATCCAGGGGGACGTCCCTGAAAACCTCAAGAACAAACGCGTGGTCGCGCTCGACATGGGCGCCCTGATCGCCGGCGCGAAATACCGCGGCGAATTCGAGGAACGGCTGAAAGCCGTCCTCAAGGAAGTCTCCAGCGCGAACGGCGACATCATCCTGTTCATCGACGAGCTCCACACGGTCGTCGGAGCCGGAGCCGCCGAAGGCTCCATGGACGCCGGAAACCTCCTCAAGCCCATGCTGGCGCGGGGAGAGCTCCATTGCATCGGCGCAACCACGCTCGACGAATACCGCAAATACATCGAAAAGGACGCCGCTCTGGAACGCCGGTTCCAGTCGATCCTCGTGGCCGAACCCAGTCTGGAAGACACCATCTCCATCCTCCGCGGGCTCAAGGAACGCTATGAGCTCCATCACGGCGTGAAAATCCGGGACAGCGCGCTGGTGGCCGCCGCCACCCTTTCGACCAAATACATCACCGAACGGTTCCTGCCGGACAAGGCGATCGACCTGATCGACGAGGCCGCCGCGAAACTCCGCACGGAAATCGATTCCTGCCCGTCCGAGATCGACGAGCTGGAACGACGCGCCATGCGTCTGGAAATCGAACTGGCCGCGCTCAAAAAAGAAAAGGACGCCGCCAGCAAAGACCGTATGAAGATCATCGCCGCCGAACTCGCCGAATACAAGGATAAGGCCAAAGCCCTGCGCGCCAAATGGGAAGCCGAAAAGCATTCCATCGCCCAGATCCGCACCCTGCGGGAGGGTCTGGAAATCGCCAAGGCCAATCTCGCCAGGGCCGAGCGCGACTATGACCTCGAACGCGCCGCCGAACTCCGCCACGGCAGCATCCCCGGTATCGAAAAACAGCTCGCCGACGCCGAGAAGAAGCTCAAGGAGTCCGAGAACGGGGAAAACGCACTGCTGAAGGAGGACGTGGACGAGGAGGACATCGCCGAGATCGTCAGCCGCTGGACCCGCATCCCGGTCAGCAAACTGGTGCGCACGGAACGCGAAAAACTGCTTCAGCTTGCCGCGAAACTCCATGAACGCGTGGTCGGACAGGACGAGGCGGTGGAAGCCGTTTCCGACGCCGTCCTCCGGGCGCGCGCCGGACTCAAAGACCAGCGCCGCCCGACGGCCTCGTTCATCTTCCTCGGGCCGACCGGCGTGGGGAAAACCGAGCTGGCCAAGGCGCTTGCCGAAGACCTGTTCGACGACGAAAACGCCATCATCCGGATCGACATGTCCGAATACATGGAAAAGCACAGCGTTTCGAGGCTGATCGGAGCGCCTCCGGGATACGTGGGATTCGACGAGGGCGGACAGCTCACCGAAGCGGTGCGGCGGCGTCCGTACTCCGTCGTGCTGTTCGACGAGATCGAGAAGGCCCATCATGACGTATTCAACATCTTCCTCCAGATTCTGGACGACGGACAGCTCACCGATTCGCACGGACGCACGGTCAATTTCAAAAATACGATCATCATCATGACCTCGAACATCGGAAGCGATATGCTTCTGGATGAAATCAAGGCCAAAGGCGATCCGGAACGTCTCCGCGAAGAACTGATGGCGCGTCTGCGCGATCATTTCCGGCCGGAGTTCCTGAACCGCGTGGACGGCATCCTCATCTTCCATGCGCTCGGAATGGAACAGATCGTCCGCATCCTCGACATCCAGCTCCGCGACTTCGAAAAGCGTCTCGCCGAACAGGAAGTGACCCTTTCCGTCACGGACAAGGCCAAAAAGCTCCTCGCCCAGGAAGGATACGACCCGCAGTACGGAGCGCGTCCGCTGAAACGGGTGCTGGTCCGGATGGTCGAAACCCCCGTGTCCAAGATGCTGATCTCCGGCGAACTTCATGAAAACATGAAACTCGCCATCGACGCGGGCAAAAACGGCCTCACTTTCAAGGCGGTCGCCGAAGACGCCTCCGCAAAGTGAAACAACGTCTCCGGAGAGCTTGAAAACGAGGCTTTCCGGAGTATATTATCATTCGTTTCCACGTAATTTATTCAGAGAGGTTTCACATAATGAAGAACAAAACCGACAAAAAAGACACGGATCCCACAGTCCAGACACCTCCGGAAACAGAGCAGAAACAGCAGAACGACGCCGCGGAAAATACGTCCGGCACGGAACCGAAAGGCGCCGAAGCCAAACCGGCAGAACCCGGCAAGGACGGTTCCGCGGCCAAAATAGCGACCCTTGAAAAAACCGTGGCCGAACTGGAAGACAAAAGGATCCGCCTGATCGCGGAAATGGAAAACCAGCGCAAACGCGCGGTCAAGGATCTTGAAGCCCTCCGCTACAGCGTCATGACGGACACCCTGCTTCCCTTCTTTCAGGTGTTCGACCATTTCAACATGGCGGTGGCCGCCACCACGACGACCAACAACCTCCAGTCGCTTCTGGAAGGCATGAAGATGATTCAGGTGGAATTCGACAAGGCGTTTTCCGATCTCGGCATCGTGAAGATCGACGCCACGGGAAAAGATTTCGATCCGACGCAGCACGAGGCCATTTCCGAAGAAGCGTCCGACACGGTTCCCGCCGGGAAAGTCCTCCGCCAATGGTGTTTCGGCTACAGAAGCGGAGACCGTCTTCTGAAGCCCGCCACCGTGGTCGTAAGCTCCGGCCCGACCGACAAAACAGCCGGAGCAAAGTGATTCCTTTCCGTTTCGGGGAAGGAACTCCGGGGAAAACAGGAATTGATCTATGGCAAAAGACTACTATCAGATATTGGGTGTATCCAAAGGGGCGACCGAGGCCGAACTGAAAAAAGCTTACCGCAAACTTGCCGTCAAATACCATCCGGATAAAAATCCGGGCGACAAGTCGGCGGAGGAAAAATTCAAGGAAGTCTCCGAAGCCTACGATGTCCTCAGCGATCCGAAAAAACGTCAGAATTACGACCAGTTCGGCTCCGACTATTTCCACGGAGGCGGACCCGGCGGTCCTGCCGGCGGAACCTACTCGCAGGGCGGCGCCGGAGGCGGATTCCGCGATCCCTACGACATTTTCAGCCAGATGTTCGGCGGAGGCCGGTCCGGCGGAATGGGCGGAGGCGGCAATCAGGAAATCTTCGAGCAGATGTTCGGAGGGGGAGGCGGCAGACGCTCCCGCCGTTCGTCCGCACAGCACGCCGGCCAACGCGGCGCGGATCTCCAATACAACATGGAAATTTCCTTCGTCGACGCCATTTTCGGCGCCGAAAAACGGATCCGTCTGGCCAAGCACGACATCTGCGGCTCCTGTTCGGGAACCGGCGCGGCGGCGGGCTCCTCCAAGGTCGCCTGCCCCCAGTGCGGCGGGTCCGGACAGGTCGTGGTCGGAAACGGCTTCTTCCAGCAGGCTCAGGAATGCCCGGCCTGCGGCGGATCCGGATTCTCCAACTCGAATCCCTGCCGCTCCTGCTCGGGAACCGGCCGCATCCGGGTGGAGAAGGACCTGAAGGTCCACATCCCGCCGGGGGTGGACAACGGCTCCAAACTGCGGATTGCCCGGGAAGGCGAAGCCGGCACCAACGGCGGAGAACCCGGAGACCTCTTCGTGGTGATCAGCGTCCGTCCGGATGAAATTTTTTCCAGGAACGGCAATGACGTTCTCTGCGAGGTCCCGGTGGATTTCACCACCGCCGCACTCGGCGGAATCGTGGAAGTTCCCACCATCGCGGGAATCACGCGGATGCGCATCCCGGAAAACACCCAGGGCGGCACCACGCTCCGGATCAAAGGAAAAGGGGCGCCCGCGCTGAAAGGCGGCGGACGCGGCGACCAGCTTGTCAAGGTCGTCATCGAAGTCCCGGCCGGACTCTCCAGAGCCCAGAAGGATCAGCTTACGGCGTTCGGAGCCTCGCTCACCGCCTCCAACCACCCGCGGAAAACCGCCTTTGAAGAAAAAATCAAACGGCGCTTTCCCCAATAAGACGGGACACAGATGACTGCGAAAAAAGAGACGGAACAGGCCGCCGACGGCGTGATCGCACGCAATAAGAAGGCCTACCATGACTATGAGATACTGGAATCGATCGAGACCGGAATCGCCCTGCGCGGAACCGAGGTGAAGAGCTGCCGGATGCGTTCCGTCGCCATTCAGGACGCCTTCGCCAAGATCGAGAACAACCAGGTCCTGCTGTACAACATGAACATTTCTCCCTATTCCCACGGGAATATTTTCAACCACACGCCCATCCGGCCGCGGGTTCTTCTCCTTCACCGCAAGGAAATCCTGCGCCTCGCCCAGCGTGTCCGCGAAAAAGGCTACGCCCTCATCCCCCTGAAAGTTTATCTGGCGCACGGCAAGATCAAACTGGAGCTGGGCACGGCCAAAGGCAAGGCATTCGAAGACAAACGCGAGACTCTCCGCAAACGCCAGACGGATCTCGAAATCAAGCGCGAGTTTAAAATCCGCTAAGAACAAGCACTCTCATGAAAATCAAGAAAAATGAATTCCTCTCGCACAATGGCGGCGTAATGGAAGTATTGAAAATCGCCATGCCACTGATCCTTGCGTCGTCCGCCCATGCGGTCAACCTGTTTTCCGACCGCGCCATGCTCGCGTGGTATTCCGAGAAAGCCGTGGCCGGTTCTTTCGCCGCCGGACTGACCTCCTTCACCCTGTGCTGTTTTTTCTTCGGAATCATTTCCTACACCGGCTCCTTTGTGGCCCAGTATTCCGGAGCCGGAGCCAACAGCCGGGTCGGAACGGCCGTCTGGCAGGGAATTTTCCTTTCTCTCATCGGCGGCGCACTGGTCTTCACCGGATGGTTCTGGGGGGAGTGGCTCTTCAAGCAGTTCGGACATGCGCCGGAGGTGGTGGAAGAAGAGATCGTCTACTTCAAGCTTCTGAGCGCCGGAGGCATCCTGCTGTTCCTCAACACGGCTTTAAGCTGTTTCTGGAGCGGACGCGGCAAGACGGGCATGGTCATGTCCGTAAGCATCCTCATCACGGTGCTGAACATTCCCTTCAACTACGCGCTGATCTTCGGACACTGGGGCTGTCCCGAACTCGGAATCGCAGGCGCGGCGTGGGGAACCAACCTCTCCGCACTCGCCGGACTTCTGATCTACGCATGGTTTTTCTTCGTGCCGAAGAGTTCGAGGCGTCATTTCAACACCTGTTCGAACATTTTCGACCGGGAGCTTTTCATCCGGATGATCCGCTACGGATTCCCGAACGGCGTCCAGTTCTTCATCGACCTGGCTTCGTTCAATGTGTTCATCGTGGTGCTCGGGCAATACGGAAGGACGATTCAGGCGGCCACAAGCGTAGCCTTCGCACTCAATTCCATCGCGTTCACGCCGATCCTCGGAATCGGACAGACCGTTGCGATTCTGGTCGGTCAGTCCGTCGGCGCGGGCGACATCGAACACGCGAAACGTTCCGTCCGAAGCGCGCGGACGCTTACCCTTCTCTACATGGGACTCATGGCGGTCCTCTTCGTGGTCCGTCCGGAATGGATTCTCTGGATCTTCTCCAAAACCAGTCCGGAAGTCATCTACGAGACGAAAATCATGCTCTGCTTCATCTCGGCTTATCTGCTGTTCGACGGTCTTTTCATCGTCTACAGCAGCGCCATCAAAGCGGCGGGCGACACCTTTTTTGCGATGGCCGTCGGAGCCTCCCTGGCGGCGGTCATGCTTGCGGTTCCCTCCGCCCTGCTCTCCCATTTCGGGGCGTCCGTCTGGATCATCTGGTCGGTCTGCGTGGTTTACGTGATTACTGCCGGTTTCATTTTCTACTGGCGTTACCGCGGCGGAAAATGGACGAAAATGAAGGTCATTGAAAATACGGGAACTCTTCCGATCGAACAGGATCTGATCCTCAAGGATTGAGGCGGATGCGCGGGAAAGTCAGCTTTCCGCGCGGGTCAGGATTTCCATGCAGGTTTTCGGGTCGTGCGCCGCAAGGAAAGCGGCTTTCAGGCGTCCGTCGTAGAACAGGGTGCCGATCGCGGCAAGGACTTTGAGCAGAGGCGGCTTCTGGTTTTTCCCGGCCACGATCATGAACACCAGCCGGACCGGCTGAGCGTCCTGCGACTGATAATCGCTGATTCCGTCGGAACACAACGCCATCGCCAGACGGGTCTCCTCCACATTCTGGAGGGATACGTGAGGAATTGCGATTCCACTGCCGATCCCCGTGCTCATGAGACTTTCCCGGTGGAAAATTCCCCACTCCAGGTCGTCGCGGTCGCAATATTCCCCGGCGAGAGTGTCAATCATGGCGTGAAGAACGTCCTTCTTGGAAAGGCGTCCCTTGAGGACAAGAATCCTTTCCGGACTCAACAGCGAGTGCAGTACGACCGCCCCGGTATTGTTTTCTTCTCTGTCCATCCGCCACACTCCGTTATAAATATGAAAAACAACCTATCATAAGACAGGCTGTTTTTCAAGTCTGAACCGCTTTTTTTGCGTTTTTTTTGCACAGACCCGCGGCATTTTCATGGAAGAGAAGTTTCTCCCGGCGGTCAGGCAAAAAAACATTGAACCGATCCTCACTGCTTGGAGAACTGGTCCTTGCCGGCTCCGCACTCGGGACAAACCCAGGTGTCCGGAACTTTGTCCCACGGGGTTCCCGGCGGCACGCCGTTGTCGGGATCGCCCTTGGCCGGGTCATACACATATCCGCAAACATCGCAAACATACTTATCCATAGTCATTCTCCTTTGTATTGAGTTTTCACTTGGTTCTTTCCGACAGGATTGAGCCGATCTTGGCTCCCATGTCGAAACAGGCTTTCAGATCGGCGTCGGTCGGCACATATTTGACTCTGAGGCCTTCCGAAACCAGCTCCACTTTCATGGAGGAAAGCTGTTCATTGATCTGGGCGACCGCTTCGCCGCTCCAGCCGTAGGAGCCGAATGCCGCGCCCACCAGATTTTTCGGACGCAATCCCTTGATATAGGAAAGCACATCCGCCATCACGGGGTACATCTGGTTGTTGATCGTGGGAGAGCCCACGATCATGGCGCCCGCGCAAAGGATGTCCGTAATCACTTCGCTGCGGGAACGGGCATCCATGGAAATCAGCTTGACGCCCGTGCCGCCGGCCCGGAGACCGTCGGCGATGGCCGTCGCCATTTTTTCGGTGCTGTACCACATGGTGTCATAAACCACCACCGCGCGGTTTTCCGGCTTCTGTTCGGACCACTTCTTATACAGCTCGAACGGCTTTGCAAGCAATTCGCCGCGCCAGAGCGGGCCGTGATCCGGGG
>CAZORN010000043.1:0-19028 GCA_964581935.1 uncultured Victivallales bacterium | reverse complement strand
GGCGGCGGCCGAACACAAGAAACGCAATCATCGGAATGGAAAGCGGAGCCAGAGAAGGAATCACCTTGAGAAAATAGTAAAAGTAGTCGCCGCCTTCGATGCGTTTCCCGACCTGCCATTCCACGAAGACCTCCCACAACTCGACGCCTCCGACGGCATGGATCAGGAAGTATCCGCCCGCGAGGCATCCCGCCAGAACGGACGCCCCGACCGCGCCGAAACGCAGAAGTTTCTTGCAGTCCCGCCGTGTCAGGAGAAATCCTCCGGCGGCCGCCCCGAGGAGAAGCAGTCCGATCAGCCCGCGGATGAGAAAGCAGAAGACCAGAAGTCCCGCAAAAACAATCAGCTGCCGGACGCGGGAGCGGTCCTCCTGAAGGAAGTAGAGCATGGTGACTCCGGCCGCGCAAACGGGGGTGTCGATGCCGAACCCGGCAAAGACATAGAGATATTCAAAAGAGAAGAAGGAGAGCGCGGCGGCATAAACGCCCAGTCCCTTGCGTTGCTTTTCCCCGATCAGAAGGGTCATGGCGATGGAATACGCGCCCAGCAGGATGCTCGGCAGACTCAGCGTCCACAGAGTGATCCAGCGTCCGAATCCGCATGTGATCCAGGACAGGACCACATAGGGCGACGGATAGTCCGGATACGCCCAGCCGTTGAGGGTCGCAAAAAGGCCGATCCCGCTGCGGCTCATATCCTCCACCATGAGGGCGAAGCGGATGTCCAGCTTGCTGACCCCGACGCCGAATGCCCCTAAGGACAACAGCAGGACGGTTGTGAAAAAACAAAACAGGAACGGGTAGGCGGAAGCCATTCGGACAATTCGGAAAGTCAAGATATTTCCCTCCGTGCGGTTGAGGTTTTCAGCGGAGAAGCTGACGTGTCAGGGCGTCTTCCGGGTATTCTTTCTTCAAAAGGTCCGCGATTTTGTCCGCGGAAGGGTCCTTGAGGTCGGAAAGAAGTCCCCAGCACTTATAGAGGGCTTCCGGACGCCGGGAACTTTTCGGAAACAGCAGGGCTGTCTGGTAAAAAGTCAGGGCAGCGTCTCGAAACTTTCCCTGGTCCTGAAGGATCAGGGCTTTTTTGAAAAAAGCGGCGAAAACCAGATCGGGATTGTCCGATTTGAGGAGCTTGTCCAGAAGGACCGTGGCCTCGGCATAGTTCTTCTGTTCGATCAGGAGCTCGGCAAGAAGGTCCGTGGCATAGAGCAGATCCGTGAGAAGGGCCGGATTCTGGAGACGGGTGCTCCGGACGGACGCCAGTTTCCGGGCCGCCTCTTTCTTTTCGCCCTGACGGATCAGGGATTCCGCCTCCATTCTCATGCAGTAAAGGTCCCAGCCGAGAAGCTTGTATTCCTCGCCCGATTTCCGGTAAAGTTCAGAGGCTGTTTTCCATTGCCCGTCCTTGAACTTGGCATCGGCTTCGGTGATCATCGCGGGTTTCGGAATCCATGCGTAACGGTAGCGGCCTTTGGCGATGCGGGTTTTGATCTTGCCGTCCTCGGAGACATATTCCAGATCTCCGTTCGGACGGGCGGTCACGGCGGAAGTCTTGATCTCCCTGCCGTCGGAGGTGACGATCCGGCTGTCGTTGGCCGCGGACAGGGCGAACGTCAGCAGCATTCCAAATATCGCGCAAACAAAACAAAGGCTTTTCATTCCTGCCTGATTCCTTCCATCACGTATTTTCCGCAAGAAAACGGGTCCACGGCGACAGCGAGTTGTCGCGCGCGCCCATCACAAGCACCACATCCCCGGACCTCGCATGGTCCCGGACATAAGCAAACGCCTCGTCCCGGCTCGCGGGCGCCAGATAACGATGGCGTCCGGTCTCCCGGTATTGCCGGATCACTTCGGCGGAGGACGGCTTGAAGCTGCTGGTTCCGCCCGCGTAATATACGGGCAGCAGGGCGAACACATCCTCTTTCCCCAGCGTTTCCTCGAGCGCCTTGAAAAGCTCCTCGCGCATGAAGCCGAGCGGACCGTAGCCGTGAGGCTGGAACAGGGCGATGATCCGCCCGGAAGAGAGTTCGCGTCCGGCACGGATGCAGGAGACGATCTTTTCCACATTGTGCGCATAGTCGTCAAAGAAGAGCGCTCCCTTGCTGTTTTTTCCCGCCGGATCGAACCTCCGCCAGACCCCATGGAAGGATTCCAGCGCGTCGATCACCGCCGGAGGCTCGAAACCGAGCGTGACCAGCTCCGCATACAGCGCCAGCGCATTCGCCGCGTTGTGGACGCCCGGTCCGGGCAGACGCAGACGCCGGGGCGCGCCGCGGATAACCGCGAACGAACCGGCATGGCCCGATTCATATTTTTCCAGCCGGAACACCTTGAGGCCGTCCAGCGTATCGGGACCTTCGGATTTCGTGCTGAAAATCACTTTCGGCAACGCCTCGGGAAGCGGCCCGGAATGGGACAGGATCGCCTGATAGGCTTCCTCCTCCACCACTGCCAGACGTCCGGCGGACTGGAGGAATTTCCCGAAGACCTGAGCCAGTTCCTCCCGAGGATAATGATCGGTTCCGATATTCAGCACGATTCCGCTGTCGGAGGAATAATTGAGCAGACTCTTGTCGCTTTCATCGGCTTCGAGGACGAAATATTTCCCCTTGCCGCGCCGATAGTTTCCGGCGGCCCCGGCGGAACGGAAAGCGTTCACCAGACCGCCCGTCAGGACGCCCGGTTCCGCGCCGAGAAAGTCCAGCGCTTCCGCCAGCCACGCGCTGACGGAGGTCTTTCCGCAGGTTCCGGTCACGGCGATCGTGTGTTTGCTGTCGAGTTCCCGGATCGCCCCGGCCATGGCCTCGGAACGGTGCAGACGGGGCAGTCCGCCCGCCCCCTGGAAATCGGGGTTGCTGTTCTCGATGGCGGTGGAATACACCAGCGCGTCGGGCAGAGCGGCTTCCTTGAAACGAGAGCCGTCCTGCGGATACAGCCGGATTCCCTGAGCGCGCAAGGCGTCGAAGATCTCCGCGTTTTCAGGGGAATCGACCGCACGGTCGCTCCCGGAAACCTCGTGTCCGAGGGAACGCGCCATCTGAGCCAGACCGCTCATCCCGATTCCGCCGATGCCGACGAAATGGAGGGATTCCGGAAAATGTTCCTGCATGGCAACCTCTTTCATAAACCTCATTTCATCAGATATTTCCAGTCAACCGGAACGGTGACGGCATTTCCTTTTTTATCGCCGAAAGTGACAGTGCCTTCGGAGAAGGTCACGGTCTTCGTCTTTCCGTAGGCCGCAGGAATCCGCGCAACCCCATGAATGGCATGGATTTCAGTCGGCTCCTTGCTGCTGAATTCGCCGAACGTCTTCCAGCCCTGCCGGGACAGCACATTCTTTTCGATGGAGGCCTTCATGCCGTCCGCGAAATAGGAGCAGGTCTCCTCGATCGCGAAGCACCGGGTGTTCCCGTTCCACGGAGACGCGTAACGGCCCGAGTTGGAAATCCAGACCGTGGTGGACGGCAGTTCCGCCGCGTTCTTCAGGGAGAAGAACAGATAGCCGCGCTCGGGATAGGAGGCGACCGCCCACGCGGGTTTCTTGCCGGGCTTCTTGAACATCGCCATCAGATCGACATAGCCCACGGGGGAAGGATAGACGGAATAGTCGTGCGTCGGTTCATCCTTGAACCGGGTCGGAACCGCCTTCAGGGAGGTGAACTCCGCGCCGGTGGCCATATACTGATATTCCAGATTGACCGGATCGGCGAAACGGCTCGGGGGCGTCAACCCGTAGTCGAACTTGCCCGCTGAAAAATACATCTTTTCGCCGGACTCGGGCATCTGGAGGATGGCATGGTGGCCGTAAGGCATCCGGGCGTCCATTCCGCTGACCGTATGTTTGAGGTAGAGGACCGGCTGTCCTTTGCGGACTTCGATGCGCTTGACCACCTTCGCGGGAAGGATTTTCGTAGTCATTTCAAACTCGAAAAAGGTGATGTCGCCTTTCTGTTCGGCGGCGGTCATCGTCCATTTGAATGCGCTGGTTTCGCCGTGGGGCGGATATTGTTTGCCGTCGACCGGCTCGCCGTTTCCGCCGAAGGGAAGACAGAAGAAGTCGCCCCGGAGATTCTGAAGAAGGGGAATGGAGGAAAGGTCCGGACGCGCGTCCTGCCACGGGCTGATGAAATACGGCTGGACCGGGGCGCCTTTGCCGGTCTTGAACGTCACGGGAGCCTGATGGCCGCCCTCTTCGGTAAGAAAAAGTTCGATTTCGCCGGAATCAAGATACCATCCCGGCGTCTTGTGATTCACGCCTTTGCGGAACAATTTTTTATTCATCGGAAACTCCTCCCTTGTTTTCAGCAACAGAACGGTAAAACTATAAACTCAAATTGCGGGGAATGCAAATCGGACCGCTCCGTTTTTACGTAAAATAAGGACCGTTACCGTAGTGAGAAACTGTTTTGCGGAAAAAAAACGGGACGGGAAACTCTCAGGAATCGTGCAGGGCGTTATACCGTTCCATGAGGGATTCGAGTTCGGCGGCGCTCTTTTCCCATTTTGAGGTGGCGGAGACGATGTCGCATTCCAGTTCCGCAAGACGCTTCTGGTTGGCGGCGAAATCGAAGTCTTTGGAAGGGACGAGCCATTGTTCCATCAGACGGGCCTTCTCCGCCTCGGAATCCTCGATGATTTTTTCGAGGCGTGCGGTTTCCTTTTCCAGACGCCGTTTGTCGTTGGACATTTCCTGACGTTTCTGGGCGCGCTCCCGGCGGCGGTCCTTCTGGGTGTCGCCCTGAGAAGCGGCGGAAGCGTCTTCCTTTTCCTCGGAAGACTCGCTCTGCTCGGCGGCGAGCCGTTCCATGAAATAATCATAGTTCCCGAGATGCACCCGGATTCCGGGCGGCCTCATTTCGACGATGGTCTTCGCCGTGCCGCGGATGAACTCGATGTCGTGGCTGACGATGCAGACCGTGCCCGCGAAATGGTTGACGGCCTGCTGGAGAGCCTCTCGCGCGGCGATGTCGAGGTGGGTGGTCGGTTCGTCCAAGATCAGGAGATTGGGCGGATTGACGAAGATCCGGGCGAAGCAGAGACGGATTTTCTCGCCGCCGCTGAGGACCGCACAAAGCTTGTCCGCGTTCCCGCCGGAAAACCCGAAGGCGCCGAGGATTTCCCGGATCCGCTGGGTGGGGACCAGTCCCCCGGCCGCTTCCTTGACGATGTCGAACGCGCTCATCTCCGGGTTCAGAAGCTCGGCGAACTCCTGCGCCTGATACCCGGTGACGACCTTATGGCCGAGAATCCGGGTTCCCTGCCGCGGTTCGAGCCGTCCGGCCAGAACCTTCAGCAGCGTGGTCTTTCCCATGCCGTTGTAGCCGACGATTCCGACTTTGTCGCCCCGGTTCAGGGAAAGGTCGATTCCCTCCAGAATGTTGCGGGAACCGTCGTACGAGAAATGAATGTTTTCCAGCCGGATGGTCTCCGTGCCGGAATGGGGAGGCTCGGGAATCCGGATCGTCCCCTTGAAATGGATGTCGTCGGGAAGCTCCACGTCCTCGATTTTGTCCAGCATCTTGATCCATGACTGGACCTGGGCCGCCTTGGTGGCCTTGGCGCGGAAACGGTTGATGTTGCGCTCCAGCTGGTCCTTCTTGCGGTCAATGTTTTCCTGCGCGGCTTCCGCGTGACGCCTCCGCTCGGCGCGTTCGCGCACATAATAGGAATAGTTTCCGGGATAACGGGTGACGCGTCCGCCGTCCACTTCGAGCGTGACGTTCGTGATGGAATTCAGCAGGAAACGGTCGTGCGAAACCAGCATCAGGGTGCCGGCGAAACTCTTGAGACGCTTCCGCAGCCATTCGACGGCGGGCGTATCCAGATAGTTCGAGGGTTCGTCCAGCAGAAGGATGTCAGGTTCGCCGAGAAGCGTCCGGGCCATGCACGCGCGCATCTGCCAGCCGCCGCTGAACGATCCCATCGGACGGACGGAATCGGAGTCGCGGAAACCGAGTCCGGCGAGAGCGGCGGCGGCGCGGTGTTTCATTTCATATCCGCCCCGCGCCTCGTAGGCGCTCTGGAGATGGCCGATCTCATTGAGGAGGGGCGTTTTATTTTCGGTCTGATGGAGACGGCTTTCCAGCGCGTGGATCTGGGAGGCGATCCGTCCGAGTTCGCCGTCGGCGGCGCAAACGAAATCGATGAGGGCCTCTTCCGGATCATAGAAATCGAGCTGCTGGCGGAGATGTCCCAGACGCGCCTTCTTCGGATAGGAGATCTCCCCCTTGTCCGGAGAAAGCTCTCCGCACAGAATCTGGAAAAGCGTCGTCTTGCCGGCGCCGTTGGGTCCCACGATGCCGACCCGTTCGCCCTGATTGATACGGAAAGTGGCCTCGTTGAAGAGGTCCTGCTTTCCGTAGCTTTTACTGATGCCGATGAAGTCGATCATGGGAGATGGGGCGCGTTATCCTTCCACCTTGGAGGTGGCTTTGGCATTGCGCATTTTTTTGCGTTCCATGTCAGTCAGATATTTCTTGCGGAGACGGATGTTCAGAGGAGTGACCTCCACGTATTCGTCGTCCGCGATATATTCGAGGGCTTCCTCCAGACTCATCTGGCGGGGAGGCGCGATCTTCATTTTCTCATCGGACCCGGCGGCCCGCATGTTGGTGAGCTTCTTGGTCCGCTGGACGTTGACTTCCAGGTCGCCGTCCTTGCAATGCTCGCCCACGATCATGCCTTCGTAGCAGTCCACTCCGACATCGATGAAGAAGATTCCGCGCTGCTGGAGGGCGTCGAGCGCATAGGCGATGGATTTTCCCTCGGCCATGCTGATGAGGACGCCGTTGAGACGCTGCGGGATCTCCCCCTTGAAGGGTTCGTAGTGGTCGAAGAGGTGCGACATGATGGCTTCGCCGGCGGTGGCGGTCATGATCTTGCTGCGGAGGCCGATCAGGCCGCGGGTCGGGATGTAGAACTGGATCAGTTGACGGGAAATATGCGTTTCCATGCCGGTCATTTCGCCGCGGCGCGCGCCGACCAGCTCGATGACCTTTCCGGCGGAACCGTCCGGCACATCGATGGAGAGAAGCTCGACCGGCTCGTTGACCTTGCCGTCGATCGTTTTCGTAATGACGTGCGGCTGGGAGACCGTCAGTTCGTAACCTTCCCGGCGCATGGTTTCAATGAGGATGGAAAGGTGGAGAACGCCGCGTCCGCTGACGTTGAAGGCATCGCCTCCGGCCTCTTCCACGCGGAGTGCCACGTCGCGTTCGGCTTCCTTGAGAAGACGTTCCCGGATATGGCGGCTGCCGACGTATTTGCCTTCCTTGCCGAAGAACGGGGAGTCGTTGACGCGGAACATCATGGAAAGGGTGGGCTCGTCGATGGCGATCGGAGGCATCTTTTCCGGTTCGGCGGCGCTGGTGATCGTATCGCTGATGTCGATATTCTCGACGCCGACGATGGCGCAGATGTCGCCGCAGCGGATCTCGTTCACCGCCTTGCGTTCGATTCCCTCGAACGTGAACAGCTGTTTGAGCTGGACGGGACGGGTCGTGCCGTCGCGCTTGATCATCACGAGGGGCTCGCCGAGCTTGAGCGTGCCGCGGTGGACGCGCCCGATGCCGATGCGTCCGACATAGTCATTGTAGTCGAGCGTCGTGATCTGAAGCTGGACCGCGCCTTCGCGGATGGGCGCGGGGGGAATATACTTGATGATGGCGTCCATCAGGGGAAGGATGGAGTCGCGGGCGCCGTTCTTGAGGTCCTCGGTGGCCCAGCCGTTTCGTCCGCTGGCGTAGAGGATCGGGAAGTCGAGCTGTTCCTCGGAAGCGTTGAGGTCGATGAAAAGGTCGAACACTTTGTTGAGGACCTCGTCGGGGCGTGCGTCGGGACGGTCGATCTTGTTGATGATGACCACGGGCTTGAGATTGAGCTTGAGGGCCTTGTCAAGGACGAAGCGGGTCTGGGGAAGAGGTCCCTCGGCCGAGTCGACCAGAAGCAGAACGCCGTGAGCCATGTTCAGGACGCGTTCCACCTGGCCGCCGAAATCGCTGTGCCCCGGGGTGTCGATGATATTGATCTTGCTGTCTTTGTAGTTGACGCTGATGTTCTTGGCAAGGATGGTGATCCCGCGTTCGCGTTCCAGGTCGTTGTTGTCCAGGAAACACTCGTGCATTTCCTGATTGTCGCGAAAGATCTTGGCCTGCTTGATGATCTCATCCACCAGCGTCGTCTTCCCGTGGTCGACGTGCGCGATGATGGCGATATTTCTGATTTCCTGCATATTCACACTTCTGCTTCCGTTAAAAAATGAATACGTAATATAACCGCATCCCATTGAAAATACAAGGGAAACAAATGACAATAATGTAAGAAACTCATGAATTTAAAAAAGAGGGAGCAGGACGGAATCAGGTGTCGGGAGAGTAACTGCGACGGTACTGAGCGGGCGGAACCCCGTAGAGTTTCTTGAAGGTTCTGGAAAAATGAAAACGGTCCAGAACCCCCACCATTTCGCAGATTTCATCGATCGAATACTGGTGGGAATGCAGGAGCTTGGACGCATGGTTGTAGCGGAGCTGAAGCAGATACTGATAGGGAGTCACGCCGGTATGCTCCCGGAACTGCCGCGAAAAGGCGTTGGGCGTAAGGTGTACGCGGGCGGCAAGCATGGGAAGGTTCAGCTCGCGGCCGAGGTTCTTGCGGAGATAGTCGCAGACGGCTTCGATGCGGCGGTCGGTCCCGGATTCGGTCCATGCCTCCTGCGGGACCAGCGTCATCGCACGGGAACAGAGGGTGAGCGCCAGCAGGGAATTCTTGAGGCAGTTGGGGCGTCCTTCCCGCAGGGACTCGCGCAACTCGTCGAGGATCGGGCGCATGTCCGGCGTCAGGGGAATTTCGCTGAGCGGAAAACGCGGATTCCCGATGCACATCGAGAGCTCGAAATGGACATACAGCTGGAAAGGCGACAGCGAACACCAGGTCAGCGCGTTGCAGTGCGGCGGCAGGATATAGCAGCGCCCCGGAAGCATCTCGACTTTCTTTGAACCGAGGAAGATTCCCGCTCCGGGGCCGTCGTGATGATAAAAACGCCAGAAATGCCCGGAAAGCCGGAGCTTGTCCCAGAATCCGCCCAGCTTCAAATATCCCGCATAGTCCATGGACACCTGAGGCGGCTCCGGAAGAAACTGGTTTGTTTTATTCATAGAATGTTCTGCTTTATTCATAGAATCCCGATTGACTTACTTCATAAAATAGCGTATTTTTTTTACAATGCAACACGCATTGCCAAAAAATGAGGAGTTTTCAAAATGGGCAATCTCGGAAAAGGCGATACCAGGTGGTTCACGCACGATCGTTTCGGAATGTTCATTCACTGGGGGCTGTATTCCATGCCCGGACGCCATGAGTGGATCCGCAACTACGAGCAGATTTCCAACGAGGATTACGAAAAGTATTTCGAGCGCTTCAACCCCGATCTCTTCAACCCGAAGGAATGGGCTCGCGCCGCCGCGGACGCCGGAATGAAATATGTGGTCTTCACCACGAAGCACCATGAAGGCTTCTGCATGTTCGACTCCAAATACACCGACTACAAGATCACCAACACCGTCTGCGGACGCGACCTCCTCCGCGAAGTCGTGGACGCCTTCCGCGCCGAAGGCATCCGCATCGGCCTCTACCATTCGCTGATCGACTGGCACCATCCCGACTTCCCGATCGACGATCTGCATCCCCTCCGCAACCACCCCGACCGCAAGAAGCTCAACCAGTCCCGCGACATCGCCAAATACCGCACGTATCTCCACAACCAGACCCGCGAAATCCTCACCAACTACGGCGACATCGACATCATCTGGTTCGACTTCTCCTATCCGAAGTGCGCCGACGGCAAGGGACACAAGGACTGGGGTTCCGAAAAACTCGTGAAGCTGATCCGCTCCATCCAGCCCAACATCATCATCGACAACCGTCTCGACCTCCCCGGCTCCGGCGACATCATCACGCCGGAACAGAACACCCCCGACTACGAAGTCACCGACGACAACGGCAAGCCCGTCGTCTGGGAAGGCTGCCAGACCCTCTCCGGAAGCTGGGGCTACCACCGCGACGAACTGACATGGAAATCCGACAAACAGTGCATCGACATGCTCGTCAACCATGTCTCCCGCAACGGAAACCTCCTGATGAACGTCGGCCCCACCAGCCGCGGATACATCGACGAGCGCGCCCTGAGCCGTCTTCAGGCCTACGGACGCTGGATGAAATACAACTCCCGCTCCATCTACGGCTGCGGCATCGCTCCCAGGGAATTCCCGGAACCCCGCGACAGCCGTTACACCTACAATCCCGAAATCAAACGTCTGTATCTCCACATCATGAACTGGCCCTTCAAGCACATCAACCTTCTCAACCTCGGCGGAAAAGTGGCCTACGCCCAGTTCCTCCATGACGGAAGCGAAGTGAAGATGCGCGAAACCGGAGGAGGCGTCCACTCCTCCCTCGACTGCGCCACTCCGAACCAGGCGTTGACACTCGAGCTCCCCGTGGTCAAACCCAACATGGAAGTCCCGGTGATCGAGCTCTTCCTGAAGTGACAGATCTTTTTTGAATCCCGGAGCGCGGAGAAAAGGAAATCCTCCTTTCCCGCGCTCCTTTCTTCCGGAAGGGACCCGTTTCACCTTCAAAATCATCTTTTTCTTCGCCGCCCCTTGAATAATCGCAAATGGCCGTATAAATTGGAAAGATTCTTTTCAGAGGGTCCCGAACGGCATGAATTCAAATACGACACTGTCTCTCTCCGACGGCAGGAAAGCGATGCGCAGCGCGATCTTCGCCCAGTGCTTCGGCATGCTGGGCATCTCGCTGTTCGAAAACGGCGTCATGCTGCTGTATCTTCTGGCGCTGAACATCAGCCAGGCACGTGTGATGACCTACCTTGCCCTGCCGTCCGTCTGCCTCATCAGCACGATCCCCGCCGCCTATTATGCCGAGAAAGTCGGTAAAAAGAAAATAGGAGGTTCGGGCAATCTTCTCTGCGTGGCCGGCATGCTGACGATTGCTTCGGCAGGGTTCGCAAGGAGCGCGGGCGCGGAACTGCTGGTGATCGCCGGGACCATTCTGCTTTCACTGGGAATTTCCATGTTCCAGTCCTCCTGGTTCGCCCTGCTCGGCGAGGTGGTTCCGTCGCAGTACCGAGGACGTTTCTTCGGGACGCTGCGGATCTCCTGGCAGATTTCCTGCATGTTGGTCGCCGGGGCAGCGGCATGGGTGCTCGGACGCGGCAGCGCGGTCTGGGTTTATCAGAGCGTGATCGGCGTTGTGGCGGTGCTGATGCTGGGACGCTCCGTCTTTTACAACCGCATTCCGGAAATAACAAAAGAAGCGCCTCCTTCCGAATCCTTCCGCAAGGCGCTGTCAGACATCGTTCACGCACGCGACTTTTCTTCTTTCGGCGCGTATGTGTTCCTGCTGAAAGTATTCACCGCCTATTGTCCCACGATCTTCGCGGTGCTGGAGAAAGAGGTGCTGAACCTCCCGGCGGGGACCGTCATCTGGCTGGCCAATGTCGGGCTGGGCGGCTCCGTGATCGGCTTTTTTGTCGGCGGACGTCTGGTCGACCGGATCGGAACAAAGCTGGTTTTCATCATCTGCCACATCAGTTTCGCCCTCATTCTGCTGCTCTTCATCCTCCGTGGCGCGGGAGGAAGCATGTTCCTGCTGCCGATGCTCTTCCTGACCCACTTCACCTTCAATCTCGCCCTCGCCGCCAGCAATATCGCCATCACGACGGAAACGATCATGATCACGCCGGAAAAAAACAGTTCGCTGGCGTCTTCGGTGCTGGTGGCGTCCGGCAATCTCGGGACGGCGGCGGCTGGGATGACCGCGGCGGCGGTCCTGAACCTGGATTTTCTGAAGGACAGCTGGCAGTGGCTCGGACTGAATTTGTGCAAATACGATGTGATTCTAATGGTCTGCTCCGTCATGGTGCTGATGCTGGTGGTCACCCTCGGGCTGGTTCCCTCCGTTCTGGCGCGTCCTCGTCCGAACGGCTCTCACGCCGGCGCGCCTCCCCCGGAAATCCGTCCGTAACCATGTGTTTTTCTCTGTTTTCACGGTCTCCGCAATTTTTCAGAAACCCGTGCGGAAAAATATGTTTTTTTATTTTCAAAGTTTGTAAATCCTCTTGAAATAATCAAGAACCCGTATAAATTGAATTATGGTCAAGAGCATGCGGGAGGAATGATGAACTTTGGAAAGATCCAGCCGATGATTTCAGTAGGGGAATTCTTTTTCCCTGCCCTCGAAAACCGCCTCCGCTTTTTCAGTCCGTCTTTTTATGCCTCAATTTGCATTTCCGTGACAGATACAGTATCCTGCGGACGTTCTTCTTTTTTGTTTTTTTATTTATACTTTTGTAAAAATATTGACAGAAATGGAACCCGCGTAAAAATCTGTTGAATGACCTGAAAGAAAAAAATGCAGGAAGAAACTCAAAAGAAACGAAAAAGCGGCATTTATCTGACAGCACTGCTTCTGTGTCTCGTTTCGGGCGCGTCCTTCCTTGTCTTTCTGTTGTACTTCTTTGCTCCCGGGGGACAGGCCATGCCTGAACTGCTGTTCGGGGAAGGTGTGTTCGGGATCCGGGAGGATAATCTGAAGGCGCTGGTCGACGGACAGGAACAGACGCTTCGCGTCTATGTGGCGAACCTCCGGCAGGATCCGGAGCATCCGGGAAAAGAACAGACGGTTCTGCTGACCGGGCTGCTGCTGTCCTCCGGAAAAAAGAACGGATCGGCCGCCGTGAACTGGAAAGTCGGACGCGGCTACATCGGAACGACTCTCGACCAGCGGGAAGTTTTTTTCCCGGGCCGGTGGGGGCTGATTGCCGGGGAAGGCGTCCACACCACTTTTCTTCTGGAAGACGACATGAAAGGAATGAACGCCGAATACACCATCGCCGACCATGGCGCATCGCTGGAATACGCCGTGATTCTGCCGCCCGGAAACGGGGCGAGGAACGTTTCTTTTTCAATTCCCAAAAAACTTCTTGGAATCCAGAATGAGAAGGACTCCTTTCTGGAAACGCTCCACATCATGCCGCTCCGGGCACATCCGCTTCCGTAGCGGCCGTCTCCCGGCGAAACCGTCTCAATAACAGGCGATGCATCCGGCAAGAACGCGGGCAAATTCCGCCATTTCTTCGGGAGTATTGTTCACCCACGTAGAGATCCGGAGAGCACAGTAGCTGTCCTTTGCGGAAACCCCCATCGCTTTCAGCGCACGCGAACCTCCGGGCGTCTCCGACTCGCAGGCGCTGCCGGGCGCGACGCTGATCCGGCGCTCATACAGAGCCCTCGTCAGGATCGCCCCCTGATAGGGAGGAATCAGAAAATGGGAAATGTAAGGGGATGCCGCCCCGTCGGGAATCGTTTTCCGGAAGGGGATGGAATTCCGCTCCAGTTCCCGGAAGAGGGTCTCCTTGAGATTCGCGGCGTGGCGCAGGTTTTCAGGGAGACGGGCAACCGCCTCCGCGGCACAGTCGGCCAGCGTCAGGACGGCGGCGGGAACACAGCGTCCCGCCAGATGCTCCGCGGAACGGAGGGAAAGCAGGACTTTCGCATGTTCCTTCGCACAGAAAACCGCCGCGCCGCAAGGAGCCCCGAGCTTCTGCCCGGAAAGGAAGCCGAAGTCGATCCGGGCTTCGCGCCACGGAAGGGGCAGCTTTCCCGCCGACTGCATGGTATCCGCCAGCAGAAGCGCACCCGGAGCCTTGCGGTCGAGAAGACCGCGGACGGCTTTCAGATCGGTCGCGGCTCCGGTCTCGCTCTGGACATGGTGGACCGCCACAACCGCGGTGTCGGAATCCAACAGCGGTTCGAGCTGTTCCGGGCCGATCCCGACGCGGGATGCGGCGCAGACCCTCACCCTCATGGAATGGGATTGCGCGGAACGCAGAAGCGCCTTTTCGAGGGCGGGATGCTCCAGCGGCGTCGTGACGATGGTCCCTTTTCCGCGAATCCGGCAGGCGGCTTCCACGCCCGCGATCAGGGCTTCGGTGCCGGAATTGGCCCACAGAAGCGAAACATCGGACACCCCGGTCAGGGCTCCGGCTGTTTTTTCGGAAGCCTGCCCGAGACGGAAACGGACGGAATTGCCGTGAAATCCCATGGATTCCTGATTGCCCGGGAGTTCCTTGAGATATGAAGCGAAACGCTCCGCCGCAGATGGATCGCACGGGACGGCGGCCGCATTGTCAAGATAGATTTCCATAACTGTATCTGTGAGTTGCTGTTGATCCGCGATTTCCTGCCGGGGAAGACGGAAGGAAGCTCCCCCGGAAGCGTCATGCCTTGCGGACCGCTTCCTTCTCGCGTTCCCATTTATCGCGGAAAGAGGCGATTTCAGTAACGAGCGAAGCCTGGATATCCTCGACTTTGGAGGGGTCCTGTTCCCGCGCGATGCGCTGCTGCGCGGAAAGCTCGGCTTCCGCAATTTTGGATTTGTAGTAGCGGTCGAGTTCGGAAATTTTATTTTTCTTTTCCTCGGTCAGCTCGGTCAGCTTGCCGCCCGTCCGTTCGAGGGCCAGTTCAAAAGCGCTTTTCATTGTTTCCCTTTCGTTGCGGTTGTGACCGTTTTTCCTGTGGAAGGTTCCTGAATCGCGCCGGAAGCCCTCTGGACATCCATCAGGACCTGCGCCCGGTGCGAAAACGGCACCGGCGGAAGGAAGTCGGAGTCGGGGAGATCGACATTGAGGGAAAATTCGGTGACCTTGGAATTGTTGATCACATCCATCAGCTGAACGGTGGACGTCGTCGGGATGCGGATATTCCCGAACCATTCATAGGCGTTCGGCGTATTCACATAAAGGTATTCCGAGTCGTTGATGTACATGACCGTTTCAAAATAGGTGGTCAGGAAGGTGGCCCCGTTGATGTAGAACACATAGGGGGCGATGCCATCCTTGCACGGATCGCAGATCAGCCGGTAGGTCTTCGTGCCGGATTCCGAACTCATGTCGATCGTGACCTTCTGGAAAATCTTTGTGGCGTCCATGGCGGGATTGGCCATCTGTGTGAAGATTTCCACCAGGGAGAGTCCCAGACCCGTGACTTTCGTGCTTCTTCCGGCAACGCAATCGACCTTCCATGCCTGTCCGTTGTTGTAAATATCGGCAACGGTCGGGCGGCCTTCCCGGAACGTGGTGATCCGGATCCGGTTCGGGGATTTGAACTTGACTTCCACGGAACAGTTGTCCATCGTTCCCGAACGGATGGTCGAAAGCTCCTGTTTCATGACATAAGACTTGCAGTTCCGGTAGGCCCCTTTCGGATCGGTGGCCTGATTCATCTTCTCGATCAGTTCGTGGACGGACATATCGGCCGGTTCCTGCGGTTCCAGCTTCAGGAGATCGGTACACGCGGAACAGAAAATCGCGAGCAGCGGAACGATTCCAGCCAACATCAGGTTTTTTCGGTTCACCTTCATAATCACTCGCATCTCCTGTCTTTTGTCTTTTTCCCGATCGCCGGGATCGATTCCCGTAGTCGTAAAATATAGCAGTTCAGGACGATGGTTTCAAGCCCCCCCTGAACATTTTGATTCCGCCGCTTCCTTCTCCCTCCAAGCGCGGAGAGGCTCAATCCTTTCTCGCGGAGAACAGAATCTCCTTCCGGAAACGCTTTCCGCTCGGATCCTTGTAGACAAGATAAAACGATCCCGCGGCGTCCAGCACCGCTACGCATTTGACATGGGGAAAGGTAAAGAGAGCCTCCGGATTGCCTGTGGTCCGGGGAGATACGGATTCCGGGAAGAAGGACTCCTTTTCCTGAAGAGTGGACAACGCAATCAGGGCCACTTTCCCTTTGCGGCTCATCATGGCGTAGAAAAGCCCGCCGGGAGGAATCGGCGAAGCCAGCAGTCCTCCGGACGGTTCACCGAAAGGCTGGACCTGTCCGTTCTGGATGCGGATCGCGCTTCCCCGTGTTTCCGGGCGGGGAGCCAGCACCACGGCTTCCGGACCGACCGCCAGGATTGAGGAGGCCTCGAAATCTGCGGGAAGGTTCACGGACGATGCCGGACGGAGGTCGGACCCCTTGAACGATTCGAGGGCCTTTCCGCCGGCGAAATAAATCCGTTCTCCGTCATCCGAAAAGGCGACGAGGGGGACCCCGTTCGCGCTTTCCATCTCTTTTTCCATGGGCTTGACGAGCAGATCGGGCAGAAGATTTTCCAGCACTTTGACTCTGGACGCATTCGGCGGGTTTTCGCGGCGGACCACATAGAAACGGTCCCGGGAATCGCAATAGACCCGTTCCCCTTCCGGCACGGCCGCTCTGGCCACGGAAGCGCCGTCCCGGAGACGGATCACCTGGAGTTCGTCCTGCGTTTTCAAGGCGGCCTGACCGCGGCAGAGCACTCCGAGATAGCCGTTTTTCGTGAAAGCGGCCGAACGGACATCCAGACGCATGAGATGGTGAACCGCCAGAATCGTCCAGGTATGCGTGTCATAAATCACCAGACGGGAACTGAACGGACCGTCGCCCTCCCCCAGAGTCTCCACGAAGACAATGACGCTTCCGTCCTGACTCTGCGCCCGGGCGGGAAGCCGTACGCCGCCCGTCCCGGAGGAAATCCATTTGGGAGACCACCGGATCACTTTGCCTTCGTTCAGGTGGGACAGCTGTTCCGCCAGCGAATTGTCCGGACGTTTTGTGCGGAGCGCTTTCCGCGCTTCCTCTTCTTTCCGGGAAAGCGCGGCATCCTTCCCCTTCGCCCCGGGATCGTCGGCGTCAAGCGCCATCACGTCGGACGCCTCGGCTTCTTCGCCGGAGGCGTTTTCCTTCTGTTCCTGTGTGGTGAATTTGACCTTCAGGGAACCCTCCTCGGAATCCTGAACCGCTGTCGGCGGTTTGGGACGGGCAGAAGCCTGCGGTTTCGGCTCGGGGGCTGCCGGTTTTTCAGACGCCGCCGCCTCGGTCTTATTCTCCGCCGCCGTCTTAACGGGCGTCTTCTTTCCACAGGCGAAAAGCGCGACGGACAGAATGACAGCCGCCAGCACCGCACAGCAAAGATTCAATCTCTTCCGCATAGTACCCCCGGAGTTCAATTTGTAAACCTGTAAGTTCCCGAATTTGCAAGCACGGCAACAGGAGCACTTCTTTCCCTCTCTCATTTACATGCTTGCAGATTTTCCAACTTGCAAATCAATTTCCCAGTGTTCCCAGCCAGGCGATGACGACCTTGCAGACATCGGAGTTGCCCGCCGCCATCTGCTCCTCGTAGAAGCCGCAGATCAGTTTTTCCAGTTCGCCCTCTTCGAGCTTGTGTCCGACGAATTCCCCGATGACCTTTGCAAACTCCGGCCTGGTGAAACTGTACTCGGCGGAAACCAGTTTGTCAATCTCCGCGGTGGATTTCACGCTGCCGAGGGCCGCGCGGAAATCCTCGTCGCTCATCATCCTCACACAAAAGGCTCTTGCGCTTTCCATTGACATGTTCTTCTTTCCTTTCCATTCATGGTTTTTGTATTTTTACGGGATTGGATTCCGTGCTCAGGTTTTTGAATCCGTTTCAAACAGCAGGACGGCCAGATCCTCCGGCCTCACGATGCCGCATTGTTTATGATCCTTGTCGTGGACCACGAAAAACGCGATCCGACGGAAACGCAGACGCTCCATCAGTTCCCCCAGCCTCAGGTTTTCCTCGATGAAGTAGAGACGGGAGGAGCAGCTCGAAACGGGCGTCGTGTCCCATTTCTCCTCGTCGACTGAAAAAATGGCGTCATAGATATTGAACACGCCGCACCATTCCCGTTCCCCCTCCTTGCCGTCCAGACAGACCGGAGCCTTGGTGACGTTGTGTTTCCGGCAGAAGTTGAAAGCGTCGCGGATCGACATGGAAGAGGAGACCTCGGGAACGCTGTTGCGGGGAATCATGATCTTCTGAATCAGCATTCCGGGCAGATCCATTGCACGGTCGAGAATGGAGGCGGTCCCCTCGTCCACCGAACCGTAGGTGCAGCTTTCCCGCAGGAAAAGACGGAAGTCTTCACGCATGGTCACGTTGGGTTCGCTGATTTTCTCCGGATGAATCTTTCCGACCATCACACTCAGGAATCCGGTGAACGCCGCAAAGAGCCGGACAGGAAAATAGAGCAGCAGATAGGCTCCGTAAAAGATGTAGATGAAACGGGAACAGCGCACAAACGCGGCTTCCCGGAACCAGTTTTTCGGGACGATTTCGCAAGAGAGCAGAACAACGCTCAGCACGGAACTGGAGATGAAAAGAGACGCGCTCCCGGAAAAGTGGAAGCATTCAATGAATTTCTTGGTCATCAGCGAAGCCATCACCACGCTGATGTTCACTCCGATCAGAGCGGTTGCGATCATCATCCCCGGACGGTGAAGAAAAAACACCACAAGTTCCGCGGACCGGCTCCCCTGCTTTGCCGCATGCTCGGCACGGGGACGCAGGACGGAAACCATTCCGGTCTCCATGCCGGCAAAGAATCCCTGGAGAAAGATAAAAAGGAGGGCGAGGGATAAATACAGAATCATTGCGCGTCTCCCTTCTCCGTGCCGCCGTCAAAGACGGAGGGCGACTCCAAGGTCACCAGCACTCGCGTCACCCGGTTGCGGGAGACGACGCTGGCGAACATCGTGACATTGTCGAAGGAAACGCTGTCGCCCTGCTGGGGGATGGCCCCGAGCAATTCACAGAAGACACCGTTGAGGGTTGTGGCGCAGAAGCGGCCCGGTTCGACTTTCAGGGAAAGCGCCATGCAGAGGAAGTCAAATGTGGCGAGTCCATCGAAAATCCAGCGGTTTTCGCCGATTTTGACCAGGTCGAGGACAGGCTGGGCGTCCAGTTCGACGGAGCGTCCGGTCAGTTCGGAATAAATATCCTCCCGGGTGATCACGCCCGAAACGGCGCCATACTCATCCGCGGCCAGCGCCGCGTTGGCATCCGCTTTTTTCATGGTGCGAAGGGCTTTTTCCAGAGTCGTTTTTTCCGGGATGTAGAGAGCGCTGGAATCGACGCAGGAAGAGGTCTGCCAGTGAAGGCGCTCCT
>CAZORN010000042.1:0-19056 GCA_964581935.1 uncultured Victivallales bacterium | reverse complement strand
CGGGCGACTTCCTTATCCAATTTTGTGGGAATAATGACTTTCTTCATGGTCCGACCTCCTGATTGTTGTTTCATGCGCAATCTTTTAAAAATACAGCGTTTTTCAGCAACATGCAAGCCCGGAAGGAAAAAAAGCCGCCGGAATGTCCCCTCAGCGGACGACCAGATCGAGGAGCCGGTTCGCGTAGAGCATCCAGAGGATGCCGCCGAGCGCCAGGAACGGGGCGAACTTCAGCGCGCGGCGGTGTCTGTATTTGCGCACGGTCAGCCGCAGAACCGGAAATCCGACCAGCCCCAGAAGACTGCCCGCGATCACCGTGAACAGCGCGCCGGGCAAGCCCAGCAGCGCTGCGACCGCCGCCACGAGTTTGACGTCGCCCCACCCGAGCGCCTCCCGCTTGAAGATCCAGCGTCCGAGAAGCGAACATCCCGCCATCAGTCCCCCCGCGATCAGGACGCTTCCGACGCAGAGAAGAAGGGCCGCCGGACGCGAATTCACCTGCCAGCAGGACGGGCACAGCGGGGAGAGGATCAGCCCCATGGCGAGTCCGAAGCTCGTGAACTCATTCGGGATGATTCCAAGGTCGCAATCCGTAAAAGCCGAACAGAGCAGAACCGCGGTCGCGGTCCAGTAGAACAGAATTGCGGCGGGCGGCAGCACGCGGATGACCACCGTCAGGAAAATCAGCGAGAAGAGGATTCCTCCCATCAGTTCCACCAGAAAATAGCGTCCCGAAATCGGCAGTTTGCACGAACTGCATTTCCCTCCCAGAAAAATCCAGCTCAGCAAGGGGATGTTTTCCAGCGGCGTGATCTTGTGGTCGCATTTCGGACAGTGGGACGGCGGAGAAACGACCGACATTCCGCGCGGAATCCGCCAGATGCAGACATTCAGGAAGCTGGCGATGCAGCAGCCGAACACGAAGGCCGACACCATTCCGAAGGTGAAGAAACGCGGATCGGTCCTGAAATATTCAAACAGTTCTGGAAATGTCACGGCGGAGTCTCCTTATCGTTTGTTGAGCAGTTGCGTGAGAGAACGGGACAGGTTGATGAACTCGCGCAGAAGTTCCTCGCGGTCCTCTCCTTCCGGGAAGTCGTTCAGATCTTTCCTGAGTTTGGCGATCTGTTTTTCCAGATGAATTTTCCGGATGCCTTTCAGGCAGTCCTTCGTGATCTTGCCGTTGAATTCCGCGGAGACCGTTCGGTCCTGCTCCTCGGCGAGGAGCCCGGACACGGCCGAACAATCCGACTCGGCGCCGGAAAGCGCCCTCGAAATCAGCGTCGGCGCCTGTTCCCACTGACGGTCGAGATGTGCCTGGATCAGGATGCGCACGGCGACGCAGAGGGGACCGTCGTCCAGCAGGTCCGGAGGGAGTTCTTGAGCGGCGGTTGCCGCGCTGTCCCTGTCGCGCAGCAGCACCCGCAGGAGCTCGGTAAAGGTCATTTTCAGGAACGGATCGGAGAGCGAGGACGGCAGGGGAGGGGCCTCTTCGCGTTTTTTCTTTTCTTCCGGCGTGAGGTGTTCCCTCTGGCGGAGCGGCTGTTCGCGCAACGATTTGGACCGTGCCCGTTCATACTCGCCGAGCAGGGCTTCCGGGGCGATTCCGAGCTGTTCCCCGAGCCACGAAAGATAGGAGTCGCGCGCTACGGCGTTGTCCAGCATCAGGATGTATTTGATCACGGCGGAGGCGATTCTTGTTTTTCCGGACGGTGAGGCGGGGTCGAATTTCAACGCGCACTGGCTATACAGGAACTCAAAGAAGTCCTTCGCCTGGTCCACGGCGGCGCGGACGGCTTCAGGGCCTGCGTTGTGCAGCAGTTCGTCGGGATCTTTTCCGCCGGGGAAGGTGACTACTTTGAGCTGGAAATCCATCGGCAGCAGGATGGCGGCGTCCTTGAGGACCGCGTTGATTCCGGCGCTGTCGGAGTCGGTCGCAAGAAGAACCGTGTCGGTGTAGCGGTGGAGGATGGACGCCTGATCCTGTCCGAACGCGGTGCCCTGCGGCGCGATGGCGTTGGTGCATCCGGCGGTATGCATGGCGATGACGTCCATCTGGCCTTCGCAGAGGATCACGGACCCTTTTTTGGGGATTTCCGTGCGGGCGAAATTCAGCCCGTAGAGAAGACGGCCTTTCTTGAAGATCGGACTCTCCATGCTGTTGACGTATTTGCCGCCGCCCTGTTCCTTTTCGATCTGGCGGGCGCTGAAGCCGACCACGCGTCCTTGCTCGTTCCAGATGGGGAAAATGAGGCGGTTGCGGAAAAAGTCGAAGAATTTGCCGGGCGTGTTCTGGCTTTCGGAAACCAGGTGGGCGGCCTTGAGTTCGTCCAAGGTGAACCCTTCGTTCCGGGCCCATTCGAGCATGGCGTCCCAGCGGTCCGGGGCGGCGCCGATCATGAATTTCGCGGCGAAGTCGGGTTCGATCTGACGGCTTTTGAAATATTGTCCCGCCTTGGAGTCGGGATTCTTCTTGAGATGGGCGATATACCATGCCGCGAGTTTCTCATGGAGCAGGAAAAGACGTTCCCGGAGATTGTAGTCGGAATGCTCTTCCTTCGCGCGTCCGCCGAAACGTCGCGGGTCCGGTTCCGGAATGACCACGTTGTATTTCCGGGCCAGCATCTGGACCGCGTTCGGAAAATCCAGATTCTCGATCATCATGACGAACTTGAAGGTGTTCCCGCCCACCCCGCAGCCGAAACAATGGAACATGTTCGAGCCCGGATTGATGATGAAGGACGGCGTCTTTTCCTGATGGAACGGACAGCATCCCTTCCAGCGCGAACCCGCCTGCTTCAGGGTGGGAATGTAACCGAGTGCGATCTCCACCAGATCCGCGCGCGCGGCGATTTCGTCGATGATCTCTTCAGGAATATGAGGCACGCGGACGCACTCTCCTCTCGGAAAACAAAATCACCGGTTGTTCATCGAGTCGAGCCGGAGCTCGGCGGTTCCACGGACGGAGTCGTATTCGGCCTTGCCGGTGGAAAGGGTCAGGAAACGTTCATAGTAGGCTTTGGCCGCGGCGGGCTGTCTGAGATTCACATCCAGAAGAACCGCCATGTTCAGCGCCGTGGCCGGATCGGCGGGCGCAATCTGTTCGGCCTTGCGGAAAAACGCCTGGGCCTTGCGCGGTTCGCTTTGCGCGTAGCAGGCCCCGATCGCGTTCCAGGGCATGGGGGTGTTCCCGTATTTCGGGATGCGGAGCAGAATGGAGTAATAGCCCGCCGCCTGGACCATATTTTTCCTTGCATACGAGGCTTGCGCCAGAAGGATCAGCGAGTTCAGGTCGTCTTCGCGGAGATTTCTCGCCGCCCGGAGCGGATCGATCGCCAGATCGTATTTTCCGCTTTTGTAGAGCAGGAATCCCTTGATGTATTGCGCATAAAAGCTGGTCGGCGCCAGTTCCGCCGCCTTCATGGCGAAGTCAAGCGCTTCGCGTTCGGCTCCCTGATTGCTCTTTGCCAACGCGCAGAGAAGAAGGGCGTCCACATTCTTTTCTTCCTGCTTAAGGACCTGCCCTGCAAGCACATCCGCACCCGTCCAGTCTCCGTTCGTGGCCTTCGCGCAGGCTTTGGACAGCAGCGTTGCAACCGATTCCGGCTGTCCCGAGCAGCCGGTGAGAATGAAAAGCGAAAAGCATATCGTTATAATCAGAAAATGAATATGTTTCATAAATGCTCCTGAAGATTGAAGTGAGACTATTATAGTATATCTGAAAAGGGATTTTTTCAAGAGAAAAGCCGTTTTTTCCCGGGGATTTTCCCGAAATGGGCTGCTCTCCGTCCGGGTTTATGAAAAGACTGCCGCGCAGTACGGCAAATATCGCCGCGATCCGGATGCGGAAAGCCCGGAATCTCCGGACATTCCCGGAATGCATTCCTGAGGACGCTTCGCCGCCGGGAGGGTGCTATTCTCCGGCGAGTTTTTTCCGGCATCGGAGCGGGGAACTTCCGGTTTTCCGTTTGTAGAAACGCGAGAATGTATAGATGGACGGGAAATTCATTTCCTTTGCGATTTCCGAAAGATTCATGGGCGAGTATTTGAGATGTCCTTCGGCCAGTGAAATCAGGATATCCTCGATGAAGCGTTTGATGTTCGCGCTTCCGCGATGCTCCCTTGCGAAGCGATACTGAAACTGGGACCGCGTGAGATGGAATTTGTCCGCCAGCTGGGAGACGTTGACCGCGTATCCTTCCTGGCAGACCATCCCGCGGAGTTTCATGATGAAAGGGGACTCCCGGAGGACTTCCCGGGATGTCCCCGCCAGATGCCGGATCAGTCCGCCCAGATGGCTTTCCACGATCAGTTTGCCCTCGGGGGAAAAAGGGGAAAAAACGTTTCCCGGACTGACGACTTCGAGTATCCGGTCGAGGAAGTAGCGAGCGACCGGATCGTTTCCGCGCACTTCCGGAAGGGAGCGTTTGCAGTTGAATTTGAAGGAGATATACTCATACGGCTCGCGGCTGTCCAGAAAATGGTGTTCGCGTTCCGGCGGAATCAGCCAGAAATCTCCCGGCGCGAGGGAAAAAACTTCCGTTTCGGTTTTTCCGGTCAGGTGTCCGGAAAGACAGAATTCAATCTGATAAAAAGCGTGTTTATGCGGACGCTGGGACGGTGTGCCGCCGCGTCCGAAGTACAGCAGTTCCGGCATTTCCGCAGAATTTTCGTGCATGAACGGCAATCTCCCTTGACTTTGTTCAGGTCATATTGTAACACGAAAAAGAAACGCTGTCAAATGCGATATCCTTGTTTTTGCGGACCGCTTTTATTCAAACTGGTAAAAATCATTGTTTGGGTGCCGGCATATTTCCTTTTCGGCGGATTTCACGGCTTCGTTCTGAGTTCCCGAATGTGCTGTTTTCGCTTTTTTTTCAAAAAAAGACTTTTTTTTCCGCACCCCCCTTGACAAAGGTTCCCGATAGTGTATAATATAGTTATATAAACAAAATAGAATTGTTGTATTCAGGTAAGAAACTGTATAGGACACCAAAAATAAGGGAATTACAGTGACACGGCATGAAGAAATCTACAGAAGTATCAGAAACGACATTTCCTCGGGTAAAATTACTTCGGGGGAACGGCTGCCATCTGTGAGAGAACTTGCGAAGCGCTTTGGCAGTTCGCCGGGAACGGTAGCGCAGACTTTGAACCGGCTGCGCTTTGAACAAATCATCGTTTCCCGTCAGGGGGCCGGCTGTTTTGCATCCGGACGGAGCGCGCCGCCGAAATATCTGGTAGTTTTTGGACGCGGCGGTCAACATCTGTTCGAAGATTACATTCAAGGATTCTACGCGCTTCTGGGGCACGAGCCCGGATACAGTGTCACGCTTGAAGATGTCGGTGCCGCCAATTTTTCCGTCGATGCGGCCATGTCCAAGCTCGATCAAATGGCGAAAGCCGGAATGCTTGGCGGTATTTTCATGGAAGGAACACAGGACATTATTTACACGATTGATCAGATGAACGAATTCAAAAAACTCTCGAACCAACTTTATGTCTACGGATGTGCCACAAAGCAATTCCTGCGGGCGAATATTCCCGGGGTGTCGGTTGACTGGCGTGAGGCGGGGTATCTCCAGACGCGCTACCTGCTCGATTCCGGCTGCCGGAACATCGTGCTCGAACCCATCCTCGAAGAGTTGATTCCCGGCATGGAGGATGCCCTGCGCGAATTCAAAGGAGAAGTCAGGGTTCATTTCACAGGCAAGCTGCGTCTGGCCGATACGATTCTGCGTTCGCCTGAACGTTTTGACGGCATCGCCATGTTTTCCGATCATTGCATTGCGAAAATCATGCCGTCGCTCAAACAACGCGGATATGGCAATCCGGTCATTGTCGGGCTTTTTCGCACACCTTGGTCGCGTGAATTCAACTTTGCTTCCGTGGACATTCGTCCGCTTGAAATGGTTCGTCTGATCGCGGATATGTTCAGGGGGCGTATCCCTCCGAAGCTTCACGAATGCAAACCGGTTCTGGCGACCCCTTCCAATGAAACATTGCCTTCTGATACGCATTAAATTCAAAGGAGGGGATCATTGCCTGCCAGAATGTTGCTGAAAAGATGTGTTTGAATACAGATGAAATTAAAACCAGAAAAGGAGGAATGCGGAGATGAAAAAATGTCGCATGCGTGTATTGCATTGTCCAAGCCGGATTGCCGTTTTTTTACGGAGTTCGACCCCAGTTCCGGAAAACGGTCTTTCGTACAAAGTCGGGCCCGCTGACATAAGGAGGTGTCTCCATGACTGCCGTAGAGAAACAAAGAACGAATTTACACTAATTGAACTTCTGATCGTGATTGCGATCATCGCGATTCTGGCCGGAATGCTTCTGCCCGCGCTGAACGCCGCACGCGGCAAAGCGCATTCGAGCTACTGTAAAAACAACCTCAAACAGATTTATAACTGCGTCCTGCTGTACGCCGATGACTACGGCGGATACATCCCGCAGTTCTCGGGGTCCTGGATGCAGTCGCCATGGAACATCCTGCTGGGGAACGGATATTTGAAAAACCGGAAAATATGGGACTGTCCCGGAGATGTCACGCGGACTTCCCGAACCGAAGGTTCTTACTATGATTACAGCTTTACAGGCGGAATCAACCGGAGCTATCAGTTCAACCGCCTTTGCGGTTTTTTCGCAAGCGGTCCCCAGTATTTCCGGCGCTTCCGGATCACCCATGAGTCTCCGATCAATCCACTGAACAACCTGCCGATTCTGCTGGTTGCGGATGCCGAACCGCAAAAGGATGGAGTAGGGTATTATATGGGCTATGACGATTTCGCGGTAAACACCATCAAACATGGAGATCACCACAAAGGGAACATGAACATTCTTGCTGCCGGAGGAAACATTCTGGAAACCAATTGTCTCCGCAGGGCACAGACTGCCGCCAATCCGCCGTATTACGATAAATATACCTATTGAGGAACCGCATGAAAAACTCCATTCTGTTTCTTCTCTTTGCAACCGGCGTACTCGGCGCGGCCGAATTGCGCAATGCCTCCATCGAACTGCCGGAGACGGAATCGCGCGAGGTGCGTCTTGCCGCACGCGAACTGGCTTTCTACTCCGGTAAGATCACCGGAACGGTTCTCCCCTTCGGTTCGACCTCCCCAAAAATCGTAATCCGTACCGATCCGTCACAGAAAGGGCTTGTTTACGACGGCTACCGGATTGCATCCGGAAGCGACGGCGGTGTGGTCATTTCCGGGTGTACTCCCAAAGGCACGGAATTCGGAGTGTATGCGTTCCTCGAAGAACTCGGCGTCCGGTTTTATCTGCCCGGAGTTGAGGGAACCTACATTCCGCGCAATGAGACCCTGAAGATTCCTGCTCTTTCCATCACGTCGAACCCGGCGTTTCAATCGCGCTATCTTTATGCTCCGACCGCGTATGACATCGACTGGCACAGGCACAACCGGATGCTTTCGCGGTATCATTTTCATCACAATCTGACCTCGTTCATCAATGTGGAGAGTTTCGGTAAAACCCATCCGGAATATTTTGCCTGGAGCGAGGCGAAAAAACAGCGGATCATCCCCGCCGAACGTGCTTTCAAATTCCAGCCGTGCATGACCAACAAGGATGTTGTTGAACTCATTTCAAAAGGTGTGATCGAATTTTTCGACACTCATCCGGAAGAACTTTCCATCGATCTCGGAATGAACGACGGAACAGCCTTCTGCCAGTGTCCGGAATGCAGTAAAATCAATGGCCCGCTCCGGAAGAATGAGTTGGGACTGGTCGACTATTCGCGTCTTGCGGTCCATTTTTACAACGCGATCGCACAGAAACTCGCGGAGGTTCATCCGGACAAGTATATCGGCGTCCTCGGATACAATAACATCCGGGAACTGCCGCAGGATGTCAAATATCATCCGAATGTAATCGTGGGACACGTAATGTTCCCTTACACCTATTTTGATCCGGCAAGCAAAGCCGACTTCCAATCCGCAGTCCGACTTTCCCGTCAGTGCAAACGCATCTGCGCCTATGCCTATACCTACGGCAACTATCTGATTCCGTCCTTTCCCATCCGGATCATGGACCGCT
Source organism: uncultured Victivallales bacterium (assembly GCA_964581935.1). Lineage (GTDB taxonomy): Bacteria > Verrucomicrobiota > Lentisphaeria > Victivallales > UBA1829 > SIG94. The sequence goes on along the minus strand of CAZORN010000042.1, from coordinate 10,995 downwards.
TCATCGAAGACCTCGCGTCCATCGGCGTGATCGGCTGGTTTTCCGAAACCACGCCTCAGTGGCCTGTCGATGGGATCAAGCATTATCTGCTGATGAAAAAACTCTGGAACCCCGCTCTGAAATCGGAGTCGATCCTTCGGGAATTTGCCCGCGACATGTTCGGACGAGGTGAAAAAGATATCCTCGAATTCTATGAGATTGCGCGTCAGGCGTGGGAAGGACAGAAGCTCGAATATCCTTGGGCCAATCACATGCTCTGCAATCCCGCTTCGCAGCTGATGCTTGTGGACGGACCCAAGTCGCGAAAAATGCTTTCTCTTCTGAAAAATGCTGCGAAACTCGAACCCGATGCCCCCGGACAGGCTTATCTTGAGAAACAGATCCGTCATTACGAATTCCTTGTCGAACTCAATACGCTTCAGGAGATGTGGAAGGAGCCATCGCCCGACAAAGCAAAACTTCTCATGCAGCACGCGAAAGTCGATGAATGTGCGCTGAAAATCCGTGGACCGCGATTCCGGTTTCTGGCGGATGACCTGCTTCCGAAAGAGAGTATTCTCGCGCTTGGAAACGAAAGGATTCCCGGCGCCAATCTCATAAAAAACCCGGAATTTGAAAAAATTGATCCGCGTTACCTCAATCCGGTGTTCCTCACCCGGGGCAGGATTCGCGACTGGGAACTGCTGGAAAACTGGGGCGGAAAACGTCGCGTCGAATCTGAAAACGGCATATTGACCATGGAAGGACTTTCCGGACAATTGGCCTATCCTCCTTTCCCTGTAATCTGGCAAGAGGTGGCGGTCGAACCGGAGACGGGATACCGTTTCTCCATCGAATATGAAAATGCAGGATTTCAAGCAGATCCATATACCGGGATTGCGGGCTGGCATCACTTTCTGCATACGCCGACATGGAAACCTCTTGTACAAGTTTTCCGCACGGCAAAAGGGCAAACGTCTGCAAGAGTTTCCTTCGGACTCACCGGGCTCGGTACGATTCGTTACCGGAACCCGCGTCTGATAAAGTTCAGGGACGCGCCCGAAACAAAAAAGAATCCGCCCTTCCAGGCGCCGCTCGAAAAACCGCCCGTTCAGCCCGAGCCGTTCATGGTTGATGCCGTGCCGAAAAGCGAAACTATCCAACCCGTATTCAGCGACAACATCGAATACCGTGTTTCGAATGGACAACTTTCCTATGATTTTTCGGGCGCATACAATCTGCGGGTTCGTTTTCCGGATGCGGGGAAAGACGTCTCGCTGTTGATTCGTTTCAACCGCGCCGGCGCATGGAAAAGTGTTCCGGTGAAGAATTCAATGGCGCTGATCGAGCCTCCGGAATGCACGACGCACATCGATTTGCTCTACCGCAATACGGGAGCGATGATTGAATTCATTCCGGAAGGCCGCTGAATATATTGAATGCATCTGATGAAAAATGAGGTAAAAATGAAGCCTGTACGTATTGGTTTGATCGGAATCGGAATCATGGGAGCAGGACATCTGAAATATCTGCTTGAACTGTCGGACTTGTTCGAAGTTACGGCTCTCTGTGACATTGATCCGGCACGTTTCAGCCTCCCCGGGGCGAAAGGGATTCCATGTTTCGAAAATTTTCACAAACTGCTCGATTCGGGACTATGCGAGGCTGTCGGGATTGCCACGCCGCATCCATGTCACGGGGAAATCTCAATCGCCGCGTTTGCAGCGGGAATGCATGTTTTCTGTGAAAAGCCTTTGACGGTATCCGTTTCCGAATGTGACCGCGTCCTTGCCGCCGCAAAAAAATCGGGGAAAGTTTTCGCAACGGATTTTGCAATGCGCACTTTTCCTGTAAACCGTGTCATGCGTGACTGGATCAAAAAGGGAAAACTCGGCAAACTTCTGCGGGTTGATTGCGTGTGCACGCGATGGCTCCGGAGCCAGAAGTATTTCGACATGCAATCCTGGCGCGGCACATGGAACGGGGAAGGTGGCGGACTCCTTATGAATCAGGCGCCCCACAATCTGGATTTATTCTATTTCCTTTTCGGAGAGATGTCCTCCTGCCGGGCCAAACTCGCTGCGAGGTTCCATAGAATGGAAGCCGAAGACGAGGCTGAGATTTGTTTCAGAACCCGTGCCGGCGTGCCTGTACGCTTCTATGCGAACACCGGCGAGGCGCCCGGACGCGACACGATTGAAATTGTCGGCGATCAGGGTACGCTTGTCCGTGACACGGACGGACTTCATTTCCGCAAACTTGAAAAAAACATTTCCACACTTCTTGCGGGCGAAAAGGCATTTCCGGAAGCAAAATACAAAAACGTTGAAATCAATGTGTTGAATTCCCCTTCCGGCGTAATTGAAGTCTGGAGGAACTTTGCGGCCGCCGTCCGCGGCGGAACCAAACCTGTTGCTCCTGGTGAGGAAGGAATTCACGCGGTCGAATTTGCCAACGCGGCGACACTTTCCCACTTCTCCGATGCGGAAATTGCTTTCCCGATTGTCCGGAGGCAGTTTGACCGGCTTTTGCAGAAACTTCGAAATGGAGATGTTTCCCTGGAAAGGACTTTTCCATGAATCCAGAATGTCTGCTGTTTTTCGGAGAGCACCTTGACGAATGCAATATTCTCTGCGGCGGAACTGCCATCCAATGGAGACTGGCCATAAATTGAAATTCGTATCCGTGACGAACGTCGGCATCGGGCATTCGCTTTCCCGGAGCGGAAACAGCTGTCCGCCGAAAGGCCGATACGGAAGATCGAGATGGAAGGGGCTGGTCGGAGACTTTCCGGTCGCATATCACCCGCGGAATCCCGGGGAAGATGACTTCTGATTTGCAGACCGCAAGAAGGGTTCAAAAACGGCGCATGATGTCAGGCGGCAGGCATTCTTCCCGGAGCCTTTTCCATGGTGTATGAACGGGGGGTGAACGTACATCGCTGTTTCATTCGGGCTATCCTTTCGCAGAGGAAGCCGAATCTTCTTTTTCCGCTCTGAGCAACGTGTCCGTCAAGACCTGCCGCCGTTTTGTATTTCTAAAAATGGTTGTCCGGAAATTCTTGCGCAGACGGACCCGAATCGTTCACGGGATTCTGGATGAATTTCTTGCAATGCCGGCGTCCGGGTTAACGGAAATCCGGTTTCAGGAAGCGCATATTCTTGTTTGCGGAGGCTTGCCTCGGGGATCGTCTGAACTCAAACCCCCCCCTTTATTTTTTATAAACGGATCGTGTTGTCGGAATTCGGGAATTTTTTTTTGCAACCCCTTGACAAATCCGGAAACAGGGCATATAATTAAAAATGGTTACTCGAGTCATCATTTGGGAAGGAGTTCAACAGAGAACATGAATATCACCATGAGCGAACTGGCAAGGCGAGCGGGAGTGACGCGTCCGGCGGTATCGGCTGTGCTGAACAACTCCAGTTGCAGTCGTGTCTCGGCGGAAAAACGGACGCGTATTCTGGAGCTGGCTCGTGAAACCGGATATATCCCGAATCAGGCCGCGCGACAGCTGAAGGGAATCTCGAACCGGCTGGTCGGCCTGATCACTGTTCCGAGTCACATGGGAATCATGGCGACCCTTCAGTCGGAACTGATTTCCGCGCTTCAGCGCCTCAATTATGAAGTGCTCACCGCGCAAGTGCGGCAGGAACCGGCGCAGGTGCTCCGCGAATTTCAGTCCCGCTGCATCTGCGGAATGATCGTGCTGGGATCGTTTCCCTGTCAGCCGGACCATCCGTTCTGTCCCGTTGTATCCTGCGCCCATGACAGTTTTTCGGGATTCGACGTCACCTGCGACAAGGAAGCCGGCTGTTATGAAGCGGCGAAGCATCTGATCGAAGTGCACGGCCGGCGCCGGCTTACCTTTGTCTCCATTGGCGTCCCCGGTCTCTCGAACCGGTTGAAACATGTGGGAATGGTCCGCGCTCTCCGGGAGGCAGGGCTTCCCTCGGGACCCGAAACTTTTCTGACGGTCACCGCGGAAGAACTCAAGCGGACCGTTCACGAATATTACGAGGCGGAATGTGCTGACGGCGGGAAGATTGCGTCCGCGCTTCTACGGCGGAAAGCGGATGGAATCATCTGCGCGAATGACTTTATCGCCGGGCGTCTGATACCGTTTCTGCAGAAAGCGGGAGTACACATTCCCCGCGACATGTCCGTGGTTGGACACGACGGCTACTCCTGGACCCGTTTTGCCACGATTCCACTGGCGACGATCGTTCAGCCGGTCCGGCGGATGGCGGAGGCTACCGTGGATGCCCTGGTCCGCCGCATCGGCGGAATCGTTCCGGAAAATGAAACGGATGGTCTGAAAATAAAACCGTGTTTTCTACCGGGCGCGAGTTGCGGCTGTGAGATCGAGCCGCCCCCCCTGATCGACGGAATTGCGGAAACGATCATTACGGAAGGTGAAATGACGTGACGCTGAACTCATAAACGAAGAAAGGGACATGATGAAGAAGATGCTGTCTGCCGTATGGATGTTGGTTTTCGTGTTTGCTCCGCTCGATGCCCTGGAACTGGTTCGGGACGGAACGCCGGTTGCGGAAATTGTCGTGGACCCGAATGCATGCAATTCCACAAAGACCGCCGCGCAGGAACTACAGAAATATCTGGAAAAGATGTCCGGTGCGAAACTTCCGATCGTCAACCGTCCGGGAAAAGGAACTCCGGTCTATGTGGGACCGGGCGAGTTTACGGAAAAGCTGGGAATCAAAACCTCCGACATCAGATATGACGGTTTCAAGATCATCGTGAACGACCGATATGCCGCAATCGTCGGCGTGGATGCGAACCGTCCGCCGATTCCGCGCTGCAACACCTCTTTTTCCAATCTTTCTTCCGGAAAAGTTCTGAAGGAATGGCAGGACATCACTGGAAAGAGCTGGAATATACAGCTTCGTTTCTCCAGGGATCCCCGGAACGCCCGGTTCGGGGATTTTACCAAACCTCTCTCTTTTCATACGCAGGATGCTACCGGCACTCTTTACGGCGTCTATGATTTCCTGGAACGTCTCGGCTGCCGTTTCTTCATGCCGGACGAAGAACTCGGATTCGTGATTCCGGAAAAGAAGACCGTCATCGCGGAAAAACTCGAGGTGAAAAGCGAACCCGCGTTTGCCTTCCGGTCCCTGATGCTCTGCGGGCGCCGGTCTGAGGCGGAATTTTTCTGGTTCAAGCAGCTCCGGCAGGGCGGAATGTATGATCCCCGTCCGGAACATTCGAGCAGCGGTGTCTCTTCGCTCCAGAAGGATCGCTCCGAGCTTTTCATTCACATCAACGGAAGACAAACCGGACTTCCCCGTCTTTCCTCGCCCGAACTCAGAACGGAATTGGCCGACTATACCGTCAAGCTCAAAGCGGCTTACCCGGAAACGGTGCAGTACCCGATCGGACAGCCCGACGGATGGCTCGCGCTGGACGACCGCGATGTCGCCGCGGGCTGGGACAAGATCGATTCCGAGGGCTCCTGGGGCCGTTTCTCGGACTATGTGTGGAATTATGTGATCGATGTTGCGAAACAAGTCCGCACGAAACATCCCGGCCTTCAGTTCAATACCCTGAGTTATGGATTCTGCAAGAATCCGCCGAAAAACATCGATAAAATTCCCGGCGACATCGGAATCTACATCACGCAGAACAGCACCCTCCCGGATATTTTTCCGAAAGAGCTGCCCTTGCGCAAGGAGTGGGAAAAGAAAGCGCCCGACAGCGAACTGTTCATCTATGATTACTATCTTGCGCAAAAACAGAATTCCATGCTTCCGGTTCCCGTCATTTTCGTCGATTCCCTGAAAAAGAATTTGCAGTCGCTTTCCGACCAGTACAAGGGCACGTATGTGGAAATCATGTATTCCATGGACCCCAAATCTCCCACACGGGTGGCCTATCCCGGCCTGAACCATCTGATGTATTACCTGCATGGAAAGCTCACCTGGGACAAGAAGGCCGATGTCAACGCGATTCTTCAGGATTACTATGAGAAGTTTTTCGGTCCGGCCGCACCCGAAATGAAGGAATTCTACGAGTTTGCGGAATCCGTCTGGAGCCGTCCGGACGCCCGGCAGATCACGAAGTTCAGCGGTTTCCTCAAACCGGAAGACGTGGACCGCTATTTCTCTATTCTGGAGCGCGCCCGGGCAAAGGCGGGCGACACGGTTTACGGAAAGCGGATCGCGTATATCGAAAAAGAGATGGAGCCCCTGAAAAAGGTGTTCGTCAAGATGAACCGGATCGGTCCCTTCGTCCGTGTCCGCACCGTTCTGCAGCCGATGAAATTCACTGTCGACGGCGATCTCTCCAAGCCGCTTTGGGCGTCCGTTCACAAGGAGGAACACATGATGATGAAAGAGAACCTCACAGGCGCTCCTCAGACCGTCAACCGGACCCGCGTTGCTTTCCGCTGGGTCAATGACTCCCTTATGATCGGGATCACCTGCTATGAACGGAGCATGGATAAGATCGTGAAAACGCTCAAGCATCCGAATGACGACGGGATATGGAACAACGACAATGTGGAGCTGTTCGTGGAAACCCCGGAAGGCTACAACATCAAGATGGCGGTCAATCCGGACGGCATCCTCTGGTGTCGGGCCTCCACTCCGGATGTGACGGATGTGGTTTCGGCCTGGCGCCCGACTGCCGTTGCTGTGAAGCAGTATCCCGACCGCTGGACCGTGGAGATCCAGCTCAAGGGAATCGGGAAAATGCCCACCCGCGCGATTCCCTGGGGAATCAATGTCTGCCGCCAGCGGATGGCGGATGGGAAGTCGGAACTTTCCGCACTTTCGCCCACAGGCGGCAAATTCGGAAATTCCGAAAAAATGGCCAGTCTCTGGAGCAACGGGAAATAATTTCATAACAGCCGGAAGGAGTCAGACATGAATATCGGAACGGTTCGATGTCAGGCGGGTTTTCGAAAAGAAGAGAAAAGAAGAATGTTTACATTGATAGAACTCCTCGTTGTAATTTCGATCATCGCGATTCTGGCGGGTTTGCTCCTTCCGTCGCTTGCCAGGGCGAAGGCGGCGGCACAGCGGATCAGCTGTCTTTCCAGCCTCAAGCAGATCGGACTCTGGCATGGGATGTATCTCAACGACTACGGATACATGATGCCGGACCAGTGGACGTCCGGCAGCACCACATGGGTGGCCTTATTCGTCAACAGCGGAGCGGCGAACTATGTCGGGTGCGGATATTGGAACCCGGGCAAGAGCGCCGCGAACGAACACAGCTATTTCGGAGGATTCACCAGATCCGGATTCCGGAGCAAGTTCGCATGTCCGAGCGCCTCCGAGGAGGAATTCGCCACCGTGGACAGTTCGCTTGGCCGGTTTACCATCGGAGCGAATTACCGTATGATCGGAAGAGCCCTGGACCAGCCGGCCCTGACGTCCGAGCAGCTCCGGCTTCTGAAGGGGCCTTCCTTCCCGCAGCCATCCCGTCTGGCCTTGACGGCCGATTCCAAAAATACCAACGCCCGCCTGAACGCCGAAGCCTTTCCGAACAAGCCGATTCAGTTTCGTCACAATTTCACCGCCAACGTTCTGTATGCGGACCTTCACGCGGGAAGCCGGACTCTAACAAGCATCTCCCCATACAATGCATATTCTCCGAGTCCTTTCTGGCGGCAGGGATTTTCCCTGAACAATCTTTCCATGAAAGACTGATCACAACCGCGGCGTAAAGTCGCATGCAATCCATAAACAGAGAAAGAAGAGAGAACGAAATGCCTCTTACGGAAAAGAACATCATGGCGGTCGGCGCCCACGCCGACGACATCGAATTCAATGTGACCGGGACGCTGCTGAAGTATCACAAAAAGGACTACTCCGTCACCTACGTCATGTCGACCAACAACTGTTCCGGAACGTGGTCGAAAGTCAATGAGAAGGGAGAACGGGTCGTCGGTTGTGTCCCATGGTATGTCATGATGCCTCAGAGGAAGCTCGAAGCGGCGCGCGCCGCCCGGGAACTGTTCGACACCGAGCCGATCCACCTGGATTACGCCCAGCGCCACTACTGGGACCGCAATTGCGTCAAGACAGAACTACGCTACGGCTGCGCGCCGCTCAACTGTTCCGGGCCGGACGTTCCCACGATCATCACTGCGTGTGAAGACAAAAATTCGATCGAATCGCTCGCAAATCTCATTCTGGAGAAGAATCCGGAGTGCATCCTGACGCACGGCTATGCGGTCTACACCGCGGAACACTACTGCACCGCCACGCTGGTCCGGATGGCGTTCGACCTTGCCTGTCAGCGCGGCTATCAGGGTTCACTTCTTCACTGGATCGAACCGGAAACCTACAAATACGGACGCGGATTTGTCCGCTGGGAAACCTTTATCGACACCACCGGTTTCGGTTCCGAAACGAAACGCAAAGCGCTGGAAATTCATTCCTGCCAGATTCCGACCGCCAGACACCTCGACCTCGAAGACGAGATCAACGGAAAGGAATGCGGCTGCGAATCCGCGGAAACCTTTATTTCCCGCAAGCTCTCCCGGGACAATCCGGGAGAATTGACGCAGGAGCTGGTCAGGCATTTCAGAGACTGAACGCACAACACAAAAAAGGAAATATCTCCATGAAAATCAAAATCCTCCTCCTCCTCACCACAGGGATTCTCTCAGGTTCGCTTTATGCCGATTTCCTAGAAGAGTATCAGTCGGCCATGAAACTGAAACCCGAAGAAGCCGCGCCTCGTTTTGTGGCCCTTGCGGAAAAATCCAAGGGCGAAGCCAAAGAAAAAGCCCTCTGCCTGGCGGGAGAGAATTATATCAAAATCCGCAAATACGCGGAGGCGGATAAAATCGTTGCGCAGATTCAGGGGACGCCATCAAAACTCCTGAAAATGAAAGTGCTGGATGCTCAGCGGAAAAACGACGAACTCCTGAAACTGGTTCAGGAGGAGAAAATCGACACATGGCCCGATGCTCTCAAGTTCGACGCATATCAGATCCGGGGAACGGCGTTTTCCCGGACGGGCAAGCATGAAGAGGCTCTTGCCGATTTCAGGAAAGCAATTCCCTTGACCGGGGATGAACTTCAGAAGGCATCCATCCTCAATGCATGCGGTCAGGTTCTCGTTGCTCAGAAAAAGGAAGATGAGGCCATCGCTGAATTCCGCAAGGTCATGGAACTTTCTTCCATCAGGGGATATGGACAGTCCAACTTTGCTTATATCTCCATCGCAAACATCTTCCTTGCGAAAAAACAGTATGATCAGGCCCTCGCCGAACTTGGGAAAATTCCCCGCGCGAAGTCCGGATATTGGGCCTACACCCCGCTTCTGGAAGAGGCAAAAGTCCTGAAGCTGATGGGAAAGACCGCCGAAGCAGAAGCCAGAACCAAAGAGGCAAATGCCCTGAAGAAGTGATTCCGCATTGTTTTATTGAGTTTTACGGAAATTACGGAAAGGATTTCTGTAAAGCCTTTTCCCCTCGCTCCGATTTAGTGAAAATGAATCTTTTTCCGGTTGAATTTGTTTTTCCTGAATGATATGTTTTTCCGGCATACCGGAAATCACGCGTTTTTCCCCGAAAACAAATTCAACCGGAGAGGGTGAAATGAACTTGTATGACAAATTCCGCATCGGGCCGTCGCGAAAGAAAGTCAATCTGGCGAAAATCTCTCCCGACGAAGCGGATTACGGTTGGCGCGGACAGGAGAATCCGGACGAACAACTGGCGAAAAACGCGAAGAAACTGGCCTCCCTCCAGTACAAGCTCTATGCCGAAAACCGCCAGTCCCTCCTGGTCGTCCTTCAGGCAATGGACGCCGGTGGCAAGGACGGCACCATCAACAGCGTGATTTCCGTCATGAACCCGCAGGGATGCCGCTCCCAGTCCTTCAAGGTTCCGACTTCGCTGGAGGCCTCTCACGATTTCCTCTGGCGCGAACACTGCGTCGCTCCCCGCAACGGCGAGGTGGTGGTCTTCAACCGCTCCCACTACGAGGACGTCCTTGCCGGAAGAATCCACGGCGACGTCCGGGGCAGGAAGCTGGAACGTCATCTCGAATTCATCAACGATTTTGAAAAACTCCTCCACGACAACCGCACCGCGATCGTAAAATTCTTCCTCCACATCGGCAAGGACGAACAGCTCAAACGCTTCGGCGAGCGTCTGGACGATCCCGGCAAGCACTGGAAAATCTCCGAGAGCGACTACAAGGAGAGAGACTTCTGGGATGATTACATGGAGGCGTTCAGCGACATGATGAACCACTGTTCCCCGAAGCACGCCCCCTGGTTCATCATTCCCGCCAACAACAAAAAATTCCGCAATTACGCGGTTTCCGAAATTCTCGTGCAGACCATGGAAATGATGGATCCCAAGACGCCTCCCGCGACGGTCGACGTCGAAAAAATCCGCAGACTCTACCACCAGAATTTCCTTCGCGAAGAAGGGGGCGTCCCGAATCAGATCACGTCGGAAGAAACCGGAAAGAAATCCGGAAAAAGCAAGAAGAACGGGAAAGATAAAAAATGAATTCCCTGCCTTCCTTCTCCCCGCAGACGGCGGAACTCCTCACGCTGGCGATCTTTATCGCAACCTACTTCGGGCTGGCGTTCGGACACTGGTTTTTCCTTCAGCTGGACCGGGCCGGCATCGCCCTTCTGGGCGGAATCGCCATGCTGGGGCTGGGATGCATCAAACTGCCTCAGGCGGTCGCCGCGGTGAACATGGAATCGATCCTGCTTCTCTTCGCCCTGATGGTGATCGCCTCCCAGCTTCATTTCGCCGGATTCTACTGCTGGATCACGCACCGCGTGCTGCATTCCCTGCTGGACCGTCCGGCTGTTTTTCTGGCGGTCCTGATCGTGCTCGGCGGCCTGCTTTCGGCTTTCCTCAACAACGATGTCGTGGTGCTGGCGATGGCCCCGGTCATTACCGTGGCCCTGCTGGGGAAACGCCTCAACCCGGTGCCTTTCCTGATCGCGCTGGCGCTTTCGTCCAACATCGGATGTGCGCTGACCTACATCGGAAATGCCCAGAACGTGCTG